>NZ_LOVM01000032.1:0-345815 GCF_001523445.1 Burkholderia sp. ABCPW 11
GGTGTGTAAGCGCAGTAATGCGTTCAGCTAACCGATACTAATTGCCCGTAAGGCTTGATCCTATAACAAGTCTGTCTTAGCAGAACTTGTTGATTCTCGTGTGCGATACACACAACCTGATTACTGCTTCTTCCAAGATTGGTTGCGCTGCGAAGCAACGCAACAACCCCCTTTGCCTGATGACCATAGCGAGTCGGTCCCACCCCTTCCCATCCCGAACAGGACCGTGAAACGACTCCACGCCGATGATAGTGCGGATTCCCGTGTGAAAGTAGGTAATCGTCAGGCTCCTCTCAAGACAGAAACCCCCGCCCGATCAGGCGGGGGTTTTTGCATTTGTGCGGCGGAAATCACTACCGCATCAATCGCAACATCAAATCCCCTCAATCGCCCCTATCTCCAGCGATTCAATCGATTATTGATCGCATCTTCGATCAAGATCGCAACTTGCCCTCCGCAACGTATCGTCAAGCGCGATTGTGCGACCAGCTCCACTTCCTGGAGCCGGGCACCTCGCCCCGTCTTCGGTCAGGTAATCCAAAATCGGTGCGAAATGGGCGCTTTATTCGGCGGGGCCACGTAAAATTTGCGAATCCCCATCTCTGCATTCAAAACGATGAACGCCGCCACCCAGGTAGCCCGGGCTGTTTGCCCGCATGATTGTCCGGACACGTGCGCCATGCGAGTGACCGTCGAGAACGGCAAGGCAATCAAGGTCACGGGCGATCCCGACCATCCGCCGACGCAGGGTGTGTTGTGTACGAAGGTCAGCCGATACGCGGATCGCGTTCATCACCCCGATCGCCTCACTGTCCCGCTCAAGCGGGTCGGCCCGAAGGGAGAAGGGCGCTTCATGCCGATCAGCTGGAGTGAGGCGTTCGACGAGATCGGACGCCGCCTCGGTGAAATCGCCACACGCGCGCCGGAAGCGATCGTGCCGTACAGCTATGCGGGAACGATGGGGCTCGTGCAAGGCGAAGGCATCGCCCAGCGCTTCTTCCACACGCTCGGCGCCTCGCGGCTGGAGCGGACGATCTGCGCGGCAGCCGGCGCAGCGGGGCTGCGATACACATACGGCGGCAGTGTCGGCATGCACCTTGAATACTTCGAGGAAAGCGAGCTGATTCTGATATGGGGAGCGAATCCGATTGCATCGAGCCTGCATTTCTGGACCCGCGCGCAGGAAGCGAAGCGCCGTGGCGCGCGTCTTGTCGCGATCGACCCATATCGTTCGCTGACCGCAGAGAAATGCCATCAGCACATCGCACTGAAACCCGGTACCGATGGTGCGTTTGCGCTCGGCATGATGCATGTGCTGATTACCGAAAACCTGCTCGATCACGATTACATCGCCGACCACACGCTCGGCTTCGACGCGCTCAAGGCGCGCGCGATGTCCTATCCGCCGGAACGCGTGGCGAAGATCTGCGGCATAGACGCGTCGGTGCTGATCGATCTTGCGCGTCGCTACGGCGCTACCCGGAAGGCAGCGATCCGCCTCAACTACGGCATGCAGCGTGTTCGCGGCGGCGGCAATGCCGTGCGCGCGATTGCCAGCCTGCCGGCGCTGACGGGGGCGTGGCGCGATCGGGCAGGCGGCCTGCTGCTGTCGTCGTCGGAATCGGCGCCCGTCAATCAGGCGGCGCTGCTGCGTCCGGACCTGATGCCGGGTTGGCCGCACAAGCTGCCTCGCATCATCAACATGAACGCGATCGGCGACGCGCTGCTGCATCCGGGAGACGCGACGTTCGGGCCGAAAGTCGAAGCAGTGATCGTGTACAACTCGAATCCGGTGGCGGTTGCGCCGGACTCGTCGAAAGTCGCCGCGGGCTTCGCGCGCGATGATTTGTTCACGGTCGTTCTCGAGCACTTCAAGACAGATACAGCCGATTTCGCCGATATTGTATTGCCGGCGACCACGCAGCTCGAACATCTGGATGTCCATAAATCGTATGGCCATACCTATGTGATGGCGAACCTGCCGGCGATTCCGCCGGTGGGGGACGCGCGGCCGAACACGGAGATCTTTCGCGGGATCGCGCGCAGCATGGGCCTTGACGAGCCCGCGCTCTATCAAAGCGACGAAGAGGTCGCGCGCGCGGCGCTTCGCTGGGACGATCCGGCGCTCGACAGCGACTGGGACACGCTGAAGCGGGCCGGCTGGCTGAAGCTCAAGCTGCCGGAGGCGCCGTTCGCGAATGGCGGTTTCCGCACGCCCTCCGGCAAGTGCGAGTTCTACAGCCCGCGGCTCGAGCAGATGGGCATGGATCCCGTTCCCGACTACCTGCCGCCGTTCGAATCCACCGAAGCCGCGCCCGAGCTCGCCGCACGCTATCCATTGGCGATGATTTCGCCGCCGGCCCGCCACTTCCTGAATAGCACGTTCGTAAACGTCGACAGCCTGCGTTCGACGGAAGGCGAGCCGCACCTCGACATGCATCCGTCCGACGCCAGCGCTCGCGGCATCGCAGAGGGCGACGTCGTCCGCATCTTCAACGACCGCGGCTCGATGCAGGCGCGCGCGCGAATCACCGATCGCGCGCGTGCCGGGCTCGTCGTCGGGCTGTCGATCTGGTGGAAGAAACTGTCACCCGACGGCAAGAACGCGAATGAGGTGACGAGCCAGGCGCTGACCGATCTGGGCAATTCGGCGACGTTTTACGATTGTCTTGTGGAAGTTGAGCGAATTTGATCGAATATCGCCGTATGATCAGACGAAATTGACACGCAAGTTCGAAGTGGACATCTAACCCTGTTGTCTCGGGGCGGGGGAGCCGTTACGATGCGTTTTAGCACGACCATTCGAAAATCTGTGAGGAGACGCGCGGTATGGACAAAATTTGGCTGAAATCGTACCCACCCGGCGTTCCAGCCGAAATCGACCCCTCTCCTTATCCGTCCGTCCCGGACCTGCTCGACGAAAGCTTCCGGCAGTATCGCGACCGTACCGCGTTCGTTTGCATGGGCAAGCGCATCACGTACGGCGAACTCGACAGGCTGTCGCGTCAGTTCGGCGCTTGGCTGCAGTCCCGCGGCCTGGCTCGCGGGGCGCGCGTCGCGATCATGATGCCGAACGTGCTGCAGTACCCGCTGACGATCGCTGCGGTCCTGCGCGCCGGCTATACCGTGGTCAACGTCAATCCGCTCTATACGCCGCGCGAGCTCGAGCATCAGCTGAAGGACAGCGGTGCGGAGGCGATCGTCATCCTGGAGAATTTCGCGTCGACGTTGCAGGCCGTCATCGCCAATACGGCCGTCAAGCACGTGGTCGTCGCATCGATGGGCGACTTGCTGGGCATCAAGGGATGGATCGTCAATTACGTCGTGCGTCACGTGAAGAAGATGGTGCCTGCGTGGCAGTTGCCGTCGTTCACGCGCTTCAAGGCCGCGCTCTCGGAGGGCGCACGACAGGCGTTCAAGCCGCAGAAGATCGGCCCCGACGACATCGCGTTCCTGCAGTACACGGGCGGCACGACCGGCGTTGCGAAGGGCGCGACGCTGCTGCACCGGAACATCGTGTCGAACGTGCTGCAGGCCGGCGCCTGGCATCAGCCGGCCCACGACAAGTACCCCGACGTGAAACAATTCGTGACGGTTGTCGCGCTGCCGCTGTATCACGTGTTCGCACTGACCGTCTGCGGTTTCCTGACGATGCGCACGGGCGGCATGGGCGTCCTGATCCCGAACCCGCGCGACATCGCCGGCATGATCAAGGAACTGAAGGGTTACCAGATCTCGACGATTCCGGCCGTCAACACGCTATACAACGCACTGCTGAACCATCCCGAATTCGATCAGCTCGACCTGTCGAAGCTCGTGATCGCCAACGGCGGCGGCATGGCGATCCAGGAAGGTGTCGCGAAGCGGTGGTATGAAAAGACCCACACTGCGATCATCGAAGGATACGGGCTGTCCGAAACGTCGCCGGTGGCGACCTGCAACCCCGTGACGGCCACCGAATACAGCGGGACGATCGGCTTGCCGCTGCCGTCGACCGAAGTTGCGATTCGCGACGATGCCGGCAATGACGTCGCGCTCGGCGAACCCGGCGAGATCTGCATCCGCGGGCCGCAGGTGATGGCCGGCTACTGGAACCGGCCGGACGAGACCGCGAAGGTCATGTTCGCGGATGGCTTCTTCAAGACGGGCGACGTCGGCGTGATGGATGCGCGTGGCTACGTGAAGATCGTCGATCGCAAGAAGGACATGATTCTCGTGTCGGGCTTCAACGTGTATCCGAACGAAGTGGAGGACGTGGTGGCCTCGCATCCGGGTGTGTTCGAAGTGGCGGCAGTCGGCGTGCCGGACGAGCATTCCGGCGAAGCCGTGAAGCTGTTCGTCGTGAAAAAGGATCCGGCGCTGACCGACAAAGACATCCTTGCTTACTGCAAGGAGCGGCTCACCGGGTACAAGCGACCGAAGCTGGTGGAGTTCCGCACGGAGCTGCCGAAGACGAACGTCGGCAAGATCCTGCGACGCGAATTGCGCGACGGACGCGCGTAACGCACGCAACGATACGGTTGAACGCAAAGCCCGGCCTGTTGCCGGGTTTTTCGTTTGCGGCTGCGGCGGAGCGCTCGTTTCGTGCGGAGGCGGCGGCAGGCCTTGTTTTCGGGCTGACGGCTCGGGGCGGCGTACGCGACCCGCCGACCCGCCAACGTCCCGCCCCGTCAGAAAAGAAAAAGGCGCCCGAAGGCGCCTTCAATATGCTGCGGCTTGTCAGACAAGCTGATTAGAACTTGTGACGGATACCGACGCGTGCTGCAACCTGGTTGCTGGTGCTCGACCCGGCCAGACCGTTGATCGCTGCCGTTGCCTTCAGGACGTTGCCGTTGGAATCGAGCACGTTGCCCGATGCGTGCTGGTACACGCCGATCACGTAGACGTCGGTGCGCTTCGACAGGAAGTAGTCGACGCCCAGCGAGCCCTGGTGGTACTTGGCTGCCGAATTGCCGTTGATCTTGCTGCCTTGCGTGTAGTCGTACGCTGCGCCGAGGATCAACGCCGGCGTCAACTGGTACTTGAAGTTGATTTCGCCGTTGTTGAACGTCGCGGTCTGGTTCACGAACGGGCCTGCCGAGAAGCCCTTGAACTTCGTGTTCGAGTACGTCGCGCCGATCGTCGCTGCGCCGAACGTGTATGCGCCGCCTGCACCGATGACCTGGTACGTGTTCGCGTTGTTCGCGTACGCACCGTAGATCGGCGACGAGACCGACGACGACGTCGACCCGTTGTTGAACATGCCGCCGAACTGGTTCGGCGTGCGTGCGTTCAAGTAACCGACGCCAAGGACCAGCGGGCCGTTGTTGTAGCCTGCGCCGAGCGACCAGACCTGGTTCTTCGAGAACTGGCCAGCCTGGCCGCCGAAGCTGTACAGGCCGCCGAACGTGAAGCCGCCGTAGCTCTGGCTCGTGTACTTGACCGCGTTGTTCACGCGATACGCGTTGTTGAAGTTGTCGAGGTCGCCCGGGTGAGCGGCGATGTAGCCGCCCCACTGGTCGCCTGCCTCGAGCGGGCCGACGAAGTCGACGACGGAGTCGTACTGACGACCCAGCGTGACCGTACCGTACTGGCTCGACAGGCCGACGTAAGCCTGACGACCGAACATCAGGCCGCCCTGACCGAGCTTGCCGCTGTTCACGTCGAAACCGTTTTCGAGGGTGAAGATCGCCTTCAGGCCGCCACCGAGATCTTCGGTGCCGCGCAGGCCGAAGCGGCTGCCTTGCATCACGCCGCTGGCCATGCTGTACAGGTGCTTGCCGCCTGCGTTGTTGTTGAAGAGCAGGCCTTCATCGATGATGCCGTAAAGCGTCACGCTGCTTTGCGCATGGGCAGCGCCAGCGAACGCGCCCAGCGCGACGAGCGCGAGAAGCGACTTTTTCATTAACGGATCTCCAAGAATCACTGAATTTTTTTGGCGGGGCGGATAGTTATGTTCTGTTGACGGGCCCCATCAACTTCGCAAGAAGTCGCACGTAATGTAGCAAAGCCGTTTTTTGCCACAAAGCGAAATGCTGCAGCTCAACGCCGCTATGTTTCCTTTATGCAACAATGGTTAAAATCACGGGTTAACCGCAATTTCCGCTGAATAATCAAGTCGGTTACGCGGCGGACTCGTGCCTTTGCCGCGCGCAGCGGCACCTGCAGCCAGGAGAACAGGATGGTGTTGGATGAACTGATCAGCGAATTCGATCGCGGCCTGCGATCGCTGACCGGCATTAGCCGGATGAGCCGGCCGGTGCCTGTGCCGGCCGATACGCCCGACGTCGAACTGACGCCCGCCGAACGCACGCACGCGGCCGGGCTGATGCGCGTGAATCACGTCGGAGAGGTCTGCGCGCAGGCGCTCTACCAGGCGCAGAAGCTCACCGCGCGCACGGCATCGGCGAAGGCGATGTTCGAGGAGGCCGCGCGCGAGGAGGAGGATCACCTCGCGTGGACCGCGCACCGCCTGAAGGAACTCGATTCGCGCCCGAGCCTGCTGAACCCGCTTTGGTATGCCGGCGCGCTCGCGATCGGCGTGGCGGCCGGCGCGCTCGGTGACAAGGTCAGCCTCGGCTTCATGGCCGAGACGGAGCGGCAGGTCGAGAGCCACCTCGAAGGCCATATGTCCGAGCTGCCGGCGACCGACACCGCGTCGCGCGCGATCGTCGACCAGATGCGGATCGACGAGGTCAAGCACGGCAAGGCAGCGACCGACGCAGGCGGTATCGAACTCCCGCTGCCTGCGCGGATGCTGATGCGCGCCGCGTCGAAAGTCATGACGAGCACTGCGTACTATCTCTGAGATTTGCGCCGGGGTGGCGTGGGACGCCGCCCCGGTTCGCCGCCCCCGATACCGTCCGCTCACTCCTCGTTTTCCCGCCCCCGAAAGCCCCGTCCGCACGCCCGTCTGGCCAGCCTTTCTCACGTATCACCTTCACAAGTTGCACTAGCTCATTCATTTATAACGGTTTTTGGAATGAGGGGTCGCATGAGCATGCGCGCGTAAGTCCTTGTTCTAACTAACAAAATTCGTCAAAAAAGCGGGCCGCTCCCTTGACCGTGCCACACCCTTCCTCTAAAGTGGGAGACAGTGTGAGAAAGTGTATTTTTGTGTGATTTGGCAGGCTATTCCGGCTAAATTCTCAGCATTGAGCGGGTGCTTCGGTGCCCTGAACGGGAGAGCGGAAAGTGTTCCAAGGGGCGTCGGCGCTGACGCTCGATGCGAAAGGGCGGATGTCGGTGCCGGCTCGCTATCGCGAAGCGCTGCAAGGACAGGCAGAAGGACGGGTGACTGTGACCAAGCACCCGGACGGCTGCCTGTTGCTGTTTCCGCGCCCCGAATGGGAAGTGTTCCGCGCCAAGATCGCCGCGCTGCCGATGGACGCCCACTGGTGGCGGCGAATTTTTCTCGGCAATGCGATGGACGTCGATCTCGACAGCGCGGGCCGGATTCTTGTATCGCCCGAGCTGCGCATGGCAGCCGGACTGGAAAAGGAAGTCATGTTGTTGGGAATGGGTAGTCACTTCGAGCTGTGGGATTCGCAGACCTACAACGCGAAGGAGCAGGCAGCGATGGCGCAGGGCATGCCCGACGCGCTGAAGAATTTCACGTTCTGATTGCGGTGACGGAGACGCCCGCGATGGGAAATGAATTGCGGCATCGGACGGTGCTGTTGGATGAAGCGGTCGAGTCGCTCGTGACGCGGCCGGACGGCGTGTATGTCGACGGCACGTTCGGGCGCGGCGGCCATAGCCGCGCGGTGCTCGCACGGCTGGCGCCGGCCGGGCGGCTGATCGCGTTCGACAAGGATCCGAGGGCGATCGAGACGGCGCAGGGCATCGAGGATGCGCGCTTCTCGATCGTGCACGACAGCTTTGCATCGATGCGCGACGCGCTTGCGGCGCGCGGCGTCGAGAAGGTGTCAGGGGTGTTGCTGGACCTGGGCGTGTCCTCGCCGCAGGTGGACGATCCGGCGCGCGGCTTCAGCTTCCGCGCCGATGGTCCGCTGGACATGCGAATGGATCCGACGCGTGGCGAGTCGGCGGCCGAATGGCTCGCGCGGGCTTCGGTGCAGGAATTGACGGAGGTGATACGGGATTATGGGGAAGAACGGTTTGCTTTTCAGATTGCAAAGGCGCTTGTTGCTCGCCGGGCAGAGTCCGACCGTCTTGGGCCTCTCGACACCACGGGCGAGCTTGCCCAAATCGTGGGTCACGTCGTCAAAACCCGTGAGAAGGGCAAGGATCCGGCAACCCGCACCTTTCAGGCTATACGGATTCACGTCAATCAAGAGCTTGCGGACCTGCAAGTCGTACTAGACGCGGCATTGTCGTTGCTGGAGCAAGGGGGGCGGCTGGTGGTCATCAGCTTTCATTCACTCGAGGACCGGATCGTCAAGCGATTCATGCAGGCGCACGCGAGCGCGCCTGCGGTCGATCGTCGTCTGCCGATTCGCGCCGTCGATCTCCCGAGCCCGCCGCTCAAGATCATCAGCCGCCAGTTTCCGAGCGAAGCGGAAGTCGCCGCGAATCCGCGCGCCCGCTCGGCCGTGATGCGCATCGCGGAGCGCGTCACGCCATGAGCCGCCTCAACATCTTCCTGCTGATCATCGTGATGGGTTGCGCGCTGTCGGTCGTCAACTCGACGAACCAGCAACGCCAGATCTTCATCCAGCTGCAGCGCGCGCAGTCGCAGGAGCGTCAGCTCCAGCAGGACTATGCGCAGCTTCAATATCAGCAGAGCGCGCTCTCGAAGACGTCGCGCATCGAGCAGCTCGCGAACGATTCGCTGAAAATGCAGCCGATCTCGACCGGCCGCACGCAATACCTGACGCTGCCGCCCGGCGCCGCGAAGGCGATCGACGCGCCGATCGCGGCATCGGCCGACACGACCGGCAAGGGCAAGGGGGGCGCGCGATGAAGCCGTCTCCGAAGCGCCAGAACGTGAAGTTCTCGTCGAGCCCAGTGCTTGGCGTCCATTTGCCGATGTGGCGCTCGAAGCTCGTCGTGTTCCTGCTGTTCATGGCGTTCGTCGCGCTGGCCGCTCGCGCGTTCTGGATCCAGGGGCCGGGCAACGCGTTCTATCAGAAGCAGGGCGAAAGCCGCTATCAGCGCACGATCGAACTGCCGGCGACGCGCGGCAAGATTCTCGACCGTAACGGGCTCGTGCTCGCGACGAGCTTGCCGGTGCGCGCGATCTGGGCGATTCCGGACGCGGTGCCGGACGATCTCGACGCGGACAAGATCAACCAGCTCGGCAAGCTCCTCGGCATGACGTCGAAGGAGCTGCGCGTGAAGCTGTCGGAGGACAAGGGTTTCGTCTACGTGAAGCGCCAGGTGCCGATCGACGTCGCCGACAAGGTCGCCGCGCTCGACATTCCCGGCATCTATCAGCGCAACGAATACAAGCGCTTCTATCCGGAAGGCGAGATCACCGCTCACCTGATCGGCTTCACGAACGTCGAGGACGAAGGGCAGGAAGGCGTCGAACTGGGCGACCAGAAGATGCTGTCCGGCACGTCGGGCATGCGTCGCGTGATCAAGGACCGGATGGGGCACATCGTCGAGGACGTCGCCGAGCAGATTCCGCCGCACAACGGCACCGACGTCGACCTGTCGATCGACAGCAAGATCCAGTACATCGCGTACGCGAACCTGAAGGCCGCCGTCGAGAAGTTCAAGGCGAAGGCCGGCGCGGCGATGGTCGTCGACGTGCGTACCGGCGAAGTGCTCGCGCTCGTCAACTACCCGACGTACAACCCGAACGACCGCTCGCGCATGACGGGCGAGCAGTTGCGCAACCGGATCATGACCGACGTGTTCGAGCCGGGCTCGATCATGAAGCCGTTCACCGTGTCGCTCGCGCTCGACCTGCACCGCGTGACGCCGAACACGCTCGTCGAGACGGGCAACGGGCATTTCGTGCTCGACGGCGCGCCGATCACCGACGACGCGGGTTTCGGTACGCTGACGGTCGGCGGCGTGATCCAGAAGTCGAGCAACATCGGCGCGACGAAGATCGCGATGACGATGCGGCCCGAGGAAATGTGGAATATGTATACGAGCATCGGCCTCGGTCAGGCGCCGAAGGTCGGGTTCCCGGGCGCGGTGGCCGGCCGTCTGCGTCCGTGGAAGAGCTGGCGCCGCATCGAGCAGGCGACGATGTCGTACGGCTACGGCCTGTCGGTGTCGCTGTTCCAGCTCGCACGGGCGTACACGGCGATCGCACACGACGGCGAGCTGATGCCCGTGACCATTTTCAAGACCGACCCCAATCAGCCGGTCGCGGGCACGCAGGTGTTCAACCCGACCACCGCGCGCGAAGTGCGTGCGATGCTCGAGACGGTGGTCGCGCCGGGCGGCACGTCGCCGGATGCGGCCGTGCCGGGCTACCGCGTCGGCGGCAAGAGCGGTACCGCATACAAGCACGAAGGTCACGGCTACACGCGCAAGTACCGTGCGTCGTTCGTCGGGATGGCGCCGATGCCGAATCCGCGCGTCGTGATCGCGGTGTCGGTCGACGAGCCGACCGCCGGCAGCCACTTCGGCGGTCAGGTGTCCGGCCCCGTATTCTCGGCGATCGCCGGCGACACGATGCGTGCGCTGAACGTCCCGCCGAACATGCCGATCAAGCAGCTCGTCGTGTCCGACGATTCGCCGGAATCCGCTCCCGCAAAGGGCCCGCAAAAGCTGGCCGCGGGGAGCGGCGCAAAGCATATGATCGTGTCCAGCACGACGCGTAATTCACCAGGAGTTGTTCGATGAGCGCCGCCCGCAGTTCCCATCCGGCGCATCAGCAGATCGCAGCCGCGCTCGCGTGGCTGCGTCAGCATGTGGCCCCCGCGGCGCAACTGCATGCCGACACGCGCAGCCTCAACGCTGGCGACGTGTTCGTCGCGTATGCGGTCGACGGGGCAGACAACCGCGCTTTCATGGCCGATGCCGTCGCACGCGGTGCGGCCGCCGTGCTGTATCAGCCGGAAGGGCTGACCGACGCGCAGACCGTACCCGTCGCGCTCGCGGTACCGGCGCTCGACCAGCTCGCCGGCGAGATCGCCAGCGGCTGGTACGGCGATCCGAGCGACAGCCTGCTCGCGGTCGGTGTCACGGGCACGAACGGCAAGACGTCGTGCACGCAATGGATCGCCGCCGCGCTGACGGCGCTGCACCAGCCGTGCGCGGTAATCGGCACGCTCGGCAGCGGGATGCCCGGCCAGCTCGTGCCGACCGGCTTCACGACGCCCGACGCGCCGCAACTTCAGCGCAGCCTCGCGCAATTGCGCGACGCGGGCGCACAGGCCGTGGCGATGGAGGTGTCGTCGCACGCGCTGCACCAGGGGCGCGTGAACGGAACGGCGTTCGACATCGCGGTGTTTACGAACCTCACGCAGGATCACCTCGACTATCACGGCACGTTCGACGCGTACGAGGCCGCGAAGGCGAAGCTGTTCGCATGGCGCGGCCTGCGCGCGGCGGTGATCAATCGCGACGACGCAGCCGGCCGCCGCCTGCTCGAGAAGCTGGCCGGCCGCGTGCGCACGATCGCGTACGGGATCGGCGATGTGCAGGCGCCCGACGCCGATCGCGAACTGGTCGCGCTCGACGTGCGCGCGACCGCGACGGGTACCGCATTCCGCCTGCGTTCGTCGTGGGGCGACGCGGACGTCGAGGTCGGCACGCTCGGCACGTTCAACGTCAGCAACCTGCTCGCCGTGCTCGGCTCGCTGCTCGCGGCCGACGTGCCGTTCGCGGCGGCCCTCGCCGAGATCGAGCGGCTCGAGTCGGTCAACGGCCGGATGCAGCGGCTTGGCGGGCGGCTGCAGAACGACGAACCGCTCGTCGTGATCGACTATGCGCATACGCCCGACGCACTCGAAAAGACGCTCGACGCGCTGCGCCCGATCGCCGCAGCGCGCGGCGGCCGGCTCGTCTGCATGTTCGGCTGCGGCGGCGATCGCGATGCGACGAAGCGTCCGTTGATGGGCGCGATCGCGGAGCGGCTCGCCGACGAAGTCGTCGTCACGAGCGACAACCCGCGCAGCGAAGATCCGCAGCGCATCATCGACCAGGTCGTCGCGGGCATGACCGCGCCCGATCGCGCACGCCGTATCGAGGATCGCGCGAGCGCGATCCTGCAGGCGGTGCGCGGCGCCGCACGCGAGGATGTCGTCGTGCTGGCCGGCAAGGGCCACGAGGCCACGCAGGAAATCATGGGCAAGAAGCGCGCGTTCTCCGATCAGGATCACGCGCGGCTCGCGCTCGCAGCGCGCGCGACGCACGGCAAGGGAGGCGCCGAATGACGATGCTCAGTCTCGGCGAAGCCGCCCGCCTGATTCCCGGCGCCACCGTCCGCGGCGACGCGGGCGTCACGTTCGACCGCGTGTCGACCGACAGCCGCACGGTCGGCCCGGGCGACCTGTTCGTCGCGCTGAAGGGCGAGCGTTTCGACGCGCACGACTTCCTCGGCGACGTCGCCGCGCGCGGGGCCGCCGCGGCGCTCGTCGCGCATGCGCCGGCGGGCATCGCGATGCCGCTGATCGAAGGCGGCGAAACGCGCGCCGCGCTCGGCGCGCTCGCGCACGGCTGGCGGATGCGATTCCCGCTGCCGCTCGTCGCGGTGACGGGCAGCAACGGCAAGACGACCGTCAAGGAAATGATCGCGTCGATCTTCGCGGCGGCGGTCGGCGCCGACGCGCGGCTCGCGACGGCCGGCAACCTGAACAACGACGTCGGCCTGCCGCTGACGCTGCTGCGCCTGTCGGCCGCGCATCGCCTCGCGGTGATCGAGATCGGGATGAACCATCCGGGCGAAACCGAAGTCCTCGCGCGCCTCACCGCGCCGACGGTCGCGCTCGTCAACAACGCGCAGCGCGAGCATCAGGAATTCATGGCGACGGTCGAGGCCGTCGCGCTCGAACACGCGGCCGTGATCCACGCGCTGCCGCCGGACGGCGTCGCGGTGTTCCCGGCCGACGACGCGTACGCGGGCATCTGGCGCGTCGCGGCGACCGGCAACCGGATCCTCGATTTCGCGTTGCACGACGCCGAACGCCAGAGCGACGCGCAGGTCGTCGGGCGCGTGCACAGCGGCGAACTCGCGATCGACACGCCGGTCGGCGCGGTCACGGTGCGGCTGCGTGCGCTCGGCGAGCACAACGCGCGTAACGCGCTGGCCGCGACGGCCGCGGCGCTCGGCGCCGGCGTCGAGCTGTCGGCGATCCGGCAGGGCCTCGAATCGTTCGAGCCGGTCAAGGGCCGGCTGCAGGTGAGGCAGGCGAGCGTCGGCAGCCTTGCGGGCGCAACCATCGTCGACGATACGTACAACGCGAACCCCGATTCGATGCGTGCCGCGATCGATGTGCTCGCCGCGCATCCGGCGCCGCGCGTGCTGGTGATCGGCGACATGGGCGAAGTCGGCGACGAAGGGCCGGCATTCCACCGCGAAATCGGTGCGTATGCGCGCGAACGCGGAATCGATGCGCTGTTCGCGCTCGGCGACGCATCGCGCGACGCGTGCACCGCATACGGCGACACGGCGCGCCATTTCGGCGACGTCGACGCGCTCGTGGCGGTGCTGCTCGCGGCCGGTTACGGCGCGCAGGCGACGGTGCTCGTGAAGGGCTCGCGGTACATGAAGATGGAGCGCGTGGTCGACGCGCTGACGAACCAACCCGCGGCGGGCACCGTGCCCGCCGCACACTGAGTAGAAGGAAGGAAGCATGCTGCTGGCGCTGGCGCAATGGCTGCAAGGAGACGCAAGCTTTTTGCGCTTGTTCACGTACCTCACGTTCCGTGCGGTGATGGCCACCATCACCGCGCTCGGGATCGGGCTCGTGTGCGGACCGTGGGTGATCCGCAAGCTGACGCAAATGAAGGTCGGGCAGGCCGTGCGCAAGGACGGCCCGCAGACCCACCTCGTCAAGTCCGGCACGCCGACGATGGGCGGCGTGCTGATCCTGATCGGCATCGCGGTCGCGACGCTGCTGTGGGGCGACCTGACGAACCGTTTCATCTGGATCGTGATGCTCGTCACGTTCGGTTTCGGCGTGATCGGCTGGGTCGACGATTACCGCAAGGTCGTCCACAAGGACCCGCGCGGGATGTCGTCGCGCGAGAAGTATTTCTGGCAATCGGTGATCGGGCTGTTCGCGGCCGTCTACCTCGCGTTCAGCGTGTCCGAGGCGAATAACGTGCGCGTGTTCGACCTGTTCATGGCGTGGGTGAGGAGCGGCCTGTCGATGGGGCTGCCGGCGCGCGCCGACCTGATGCTGCCGTTCCTGAAGTCGATCAGCTACCCGCTCGGCGTCTGGGGCTTCATCGTGCTGACCTACTTCGTGATCGTCGGCGCGAGCAACGCGGTGAACCTGACCGACGGCCTCGACGGCCTCGTGATCATGCCGGTCGTGCTGGTCGGCGCGTCGCTCGGTGTGTTCGCGTACGTGATGGGCAGCGCGGTCTATTCAAAATATCTGCTGTTCCCGCACATTCCGGGCGCGGGCGAACTGCTGATCTTCTGTTCCGCGATGGGCGGGGCCGGGCTCGCGTTCCTCTGGTACAACACGCACCCCGCGCAGGTGTTCATGGGCGACGTCGGCGCGCTGGCGCTGGGCGGCGCGCTCGGCACGGTCGCGGTGATCGTGCGCCAGGAAATCGTGCTGTTCATCATGGGCGGCATCTTCGTCGCGGAAACGCTGTCGGTGATGCTGCAGGTGTCGTGGTTCAAGTACACGAAGAAGCGTTACGGCGAAGGGCGGCGGCTGCTCAAGATGGCGCCGCTGCATCACCACTTCGAATTGTCCGGCTGGAAGGAAACGCAGGTGGTCGTGCGTTTCTGGATCATCACGCTGATGCTGTGCCTGTTCGGTCTGACCACCCTCAAGCTGCGGTAAAGGAAAGGTAACAAGGATGTCTGGCGAGATGTTTGGAGATCGGCAACGGCCGATGGTGCTCGTACTGGGGCTCGGGGAATCGGGTCTCGCGATCGCGCGATGGTGCGCGAGGCACGGGTGCCGGCTGCGCATTGCCGATACCCGCGAGGCGCCGCCGAACCTTGCCGCGCTGCAGGCCGAAGGCATCGATGCGGAATTCGTCGGCGGCGCGTTCACGCCCGCGCTGCTCGACGGCGGCATCGAGCTCGTCGGGCTGAGCCCCGGGCTGTCGCCGCTGGAGCCGGCACTCGCGGCGCTGGTCGCGGCCGCGAACGAGCGCGGTATCGCGGTGTGGGGCGAGCTGGAGTTCTTCGCGCAGGCGCTGCGCGCGCTCGGCACGAGCGGCTACCAGCCGAAGGTGCTCGCGATTACCGGCACCAACGGCAAGACCACGACGACGAGCCTCACGGGCCTGCTGTGCCAGCGCTCGGGCAAGAAGGTCGCCGTCGCGGGCAACATCAGCCCGGCGATGCTCGACCGGCTCGCGAGCGCGATCGACGACACCGCGCTGCCCGACGTATGGGTGCTCGAACTGTCGAGCTTCCAGCTCGAGACCGCGCGCACGT
The DNA here is from genome assembly GCF_001523445.1 of Burkholderia sp. ABCPW 11. Lineage (NCBI taxonomy): Bacteria > Pseudomonadati > Pseudomonadota > Betaproteobacteria > Burkholderiales > Burkholderiaceae > Burkholderia > Burkholderia sp. ABCPW 11. The sequence goes on from NZ_LOVM01000032.1 coordinate 15,479, forward strand.
TTGCGCCCGATGCCGCCGCGATCCTCAACATCACGCAGGACCACCTCGACTGGCACGGCAGCTTCGACGCGTACGCGCAGGCAAAGGGCCGGATCTTCGGCGCGACGACGACGCGCGTGCTGAACCGCGACGACGCGGCCGTGATGAAGTTCGCGCCGGCAGCCGGCGCGGCCGACGCGCCGCGCACGGTCACGTTCGGCCTGAACGAACCGACGCAGGACGGCGACTACGGGCTGTCGCGCGACAACGGTATCGCATGGCTGGTGGAAGCCGTCGATCGCGACGCGCCGGATGAAGCGGCGACGACGCGCCGGCGCAAGCGCGACGCCGCGCATACGCCCGACATCGCGCAGAAGCGCCTGATGCCGGCCGACGCGCTGCGCATCCGCGGGCTGCACAACGCGGCGAACGCGCTGGCCGCGTTCGCGCTCGCGCGTGCGATCGACCTGCCGGCCGCGCCGCTGCTGCACGCGCTGCGCGAATACCGCGGCGAAGCGCATCGCGTCGAAGTGATCGCGACGATCGACGACGTCGATTATGTGGACGACAGCAAGGGAACGAACGTCGGCGCGACGGTTGCCGCACTCGATGGCCTCGCGCAGAAAATCGTGCTGATCGCCGGCGGCGACGGCAAGGGCCAGGATTTCGCACCGCTCGTTGCTCCAGTCGCACGCTGGTGCCGCGCGGTGATGCTGATCGGCCGCGACGCGCCCGCGATCCGCGACACGCTCGCCGAAACGGGCGTGCCGCTCGCCGACCACGCGACGCTCGAAGGCGCGGTGCGCGCGGCGGCCGATCTGGCCGAGCCGGGCGACGCGGTGCTGCTGTCGCCCGCGTGCGCGAGCCTCGACATGTTCCGGAACTACGCCCATCGCGCGGAAGTGTTCCGCGCGGCGGTCGACGAAATCGCCATCGACAAAGGAGCGACGCCATGAGCTGGTCCGATCGCCTCGTCTCCCGTTTCAACGACCGGCGCGACACCGGCGGCAATGCCGCGGGCGGCCGCGTCGCATCGGCCACGCGCGCCGCGACGGGCGGCCTCGCGAGCGTCGTCAACGGCGTGCGCCCGAGCCGTTCGCGGATGCTCGATTTCGACTATTCGCTGCTGTGGGTCGCGATCGCGCTGCTCGGGCTCGGCGTCGTGATGGTGTATTCGGCGTCGATCGCGATGCCCGATTCGCCGAAATACGCGTCGTATCACGATTACGCGTTCCTGATGCGTCACTGCGTGTCGCTCGCCGTCGCGTTCGTCGCGGCGGTGATCGCGTTCCGCGTGCCGGTGTCGACCTGGGACAAGTACGCGCCGCATCTTTTCCTGATCGCGCTCGTCGGCCTCGTGATCGTGCTGATTCCGCACGTCGGCAAGGGTGTGAACGGTGCGCGCCGCTGGATTCCGCTCGGCATCACCAACATGCAGCCGTCGGAAATCATGAAGCTCGCGGTGACGATCTACGCGGCGAACTACACGGTGCGCAAGCAGGAATACATGCAGAGCTTCGCGAAGGGCTTCCTGCCGATGGCGTTCGCGGTCGGCCTAGTCGGCGCGCTGCTGCTGCTCGAGCCCGACATGGGCGCGTTCATGGTGGTCGCCGCGATCGCGATGGGCGTGCTGTTCCTCGGCGGCGTGAACGGCAAACTGTTCGGCGGCCTCGTCGCGACGGCGGTCGGCACGTTCACGATGCTCGTGTGGCTGTCGCCGTGGCGTCGCGAGCGGATCTTCGCGTACCTCGATCCGTGGGACGAGCGCTACGCGCAGGGCAAGGCCTACCAGCTCACGCACTCGCTGATCGCGTTCGGGCGCGGCGAATGGTTCGGCGTCGGCCTCGGCGGCAGCGTCGAGAAGCTGAATTACCTGCCGGAAGCGCATACCGACTTCATCCTCGCGGTGATCGGCGAGGAGCTCGGCTTCGTCGGCGTGCTGGTCGTGATCCTGCTGTTCTACTGGATCGTGCGTCGCGCGTTCGAGATCGGCCGTCAGGCGCTCGCGCTCGATCGCACGTTCGCGGGCCTGATGGCGAAGGGCATCGGCATCTGGTTCGGCGCGCAGACGTTCATCAACATGGGCGTGAACCTCGGGCTGCTGCCGACGAAGGGCTTGACGCTGCCGCTCGTGAGCTACGGCGGTTCGGGCATCCTGCTGAACTGCGTCGCGCTCGCGGTGCTGCTGCGGGTCGATTACGAAAATCGCGTACTGATGCGCGGAGGGAAGGTATGACCGCGTCGCAACGCACGCTGATGGTGATGGCAGGCGGCACCGGGGGCCACGTGTTCCCCGGGCTCGCGGTCGCGCACCGGATGGAAGCGGCGGGCTGGCGCGTCGTATGGCTCGGCAACCCGGCCGGGATGGAAGCGACGCTCGTGCCGAAGCACGGTATTCCGATGGAGTACGTGCGGTTCGGCGGGCTGCGCGGCAAGGGCCTGAAGACCAAGCTGACGCTGCCGGTCAACCTGCTGCGTGCATGCTGGCAGAGCCTCGGCGCGCTGCGCCGCGTGCGACCGGACGTCGTGCTCGGGATGGGTGGCTACATCACGTTCCCGGCGGGCGTGATGACCGCGTTGTCGGGGCGCCCGCTCGTGCTGCATGAGCAGAATTCGATCGCGGGCCTGACCAACAAGGTGCTCGCGAAACTCGCGAAGCGCGTGCTCGTTGCGTTCCCCGGCGCGCTGCCGCACGCGGAATGGACGGGTAACCCGATTCGCGCGGAACTTGCGCACATCGAATCGCCCCAGGCACGCTATGCGTCGCGCAGCGGCCCGCTCAACGTGCTGGTGGTCGGCGGCAGCCTCGGGGCGGCCGCGCTGAACGAAGTCGTGCCGCGCGCGCTGGCGCGGCTGACGCCGGGCGAGCGCCCGCGCGTCGTGCACCAGGCCGGCGTGAAGCACATCGACGCATTGAAGGCGAATTACGAAGCGGCCGGTTTCGCGGCCGGCGAAGACGTGCGGCTCGTGCCGTTCATCGACGACATGGCGGCCGCGTATGCGGCAGCGGATCTGGTGATCTGCCGGTCGGGCGCGATGACGGTGTCGGAGATCGCGGCGGTGGGCGTGGCGGCGCTGTTCGTGCCGTTCCCGTACGCGGTCGACGATCATCAGACGACCAACGCCGCGTTCCTCGCCGATGCGGGCGCGGCCGTGCTGGTGCAACAACGCGACCTGTCGGCGGAACTGCTCGCCGACTGGCTGCGCGGCCAGTCGCGGGCATCGCTCGCGGCCATGGCGGAACGTTCGCGCGCGCTCGCGAAGCCCGAGGCCACCGACGAAGTCGCGCGCGTCTGCGCGAAGGCGGCCGGCGCGAACCTGGAACAACTGCAATGAAACACATCGTCAAACACATTCATTTCGTCGGGATCGGCGGCGCGGGCATGAGCGGCATCGCCGAAGTGCTCGTCAACCTCGGCTACGCGGTCAGCGGCTCGGACCTGTCGCGCAATGCGGTGACCGATCGTCTCGAGGCGCTGGGCGCGCGGATCGCAATCGGCCACGATGCGGCGAACATCGAGGGCGCGAACGCGGTCGTCGTGTCGACGGCCGTGCGCTCGGACAACCCCGAAGTGCTGGCCGCGCGCGCGAAGCGCGTGCCGATCGTGCAACGCGCGGTGATGCTCGCGGAGCTGATGCGCCTGAAGCAGGGGATCGCGATCGCCGGCACGCACGGCAAGACCACGACGACGAGCCTCGTCGCGAGCGTGCTCGCGGCGGGCGGGCTGGACCCGACCTTCGTGATCGGCGGCCGGCTGATCAGCGCCGGCGCGAACGCGCGGCTCGGCACGGGCGATTTCATCGTCGCCGAGGCTGACGAGTCGGATGCGTCGTTCCTGAACCTCTATCCGGTGATCGAAGTCATCACGAACATCGACGCCGACCACATGGACACCTACGGCCACGATTTCGCGCGGCTCAAGCAGGCGTTCATCGAATTCACGCAGCGCCTGCCGTTCTACGGCAGCGCGGTCGTGTGCGTCGACGATCCGAACGTGCGGCAGATCATCCCGTTCATCTCGAAGCCGGTCGTGCGCTACGGCCTGTCGCCGGACGCGCAGGTGCGCGCGGAAGACATCGACGCGCGCGACGGCCGGATGCATTTCACGGTGATCCGCGAAGGTCGCGCGCCGCTCGCGGTCGTGCTGAACATGCCGGGCCTGCACAACGTGCAGAATGCGCTCGCGGCGATCGCGATCGCGACCGACCTCGGCGTGGCGGACGACGCGATCCAGCGGGCGCTGGCGGAATTCAACGGTGTCGGCCGGCGCTTCCAGCGTTACGGCGAAGTGCCGAGCGCGGACGGCGGCCAGTACACGCTGATCGACGATTACGGTCACCACCCGGTCGAGATGGCGGCGACGATCGCGGCCGCGCGCGGTGCGTTCCCGGGCCGCCGCCTCGTGCTGGCGTTCCAGCCGCACCGCTACACGCGCACGCGCGACTGTTTCGACGATTTCGTCAACGTGCTGTCGACGGTCGATGCGCTGGTGCTGACGGAAGTCTATGCGGCCGGCGAGGCCGCGATTCCGACGGCCAGCGGCGACGCGCTGTCGCGTGCACTGCGCGCGGCGGGAAAGGTCGACCCGGTGTTCGTCGCGACGGTCGACGACGTGCCGGAGGCATTGGCGAAGGTCGCGCAGAACGGCGACGTGGTGATCACGATGGGCGCGGGTTCGATCGGCGGCGTGCCGGCGAAGCTCGCGCAACACATTCAACAGAAGGCATGACATGAGCGGGATCGATCCGAAACGTTTCGGCAAGGTGGCGGTGTTGTTCGGTGGCGAATCCGCCGAGCGCGAGGTGTCGCTCACCTCGGGCCGCCTCGTGCTGCAGGGCCTGCGCGACGCTGGCGTCGACGCGCATCCGTTCGACCCGGCCGAGCGGCCGCTGTCGGCACTGAAGGACGAAGGCTTCGTGCGCGCGTTCAATGCGCTGCATGGCGGCTATGGCGAGAACGGCCAGATTCAGGGCGCACTCGATTTCTACGGCATTCGCTACACGGGCAGTGGCGTGCTCGGCTCGGCGCTCGGCCTCGACAAGTTCCGCACGAAGCTCGTGTGGCAGCAGACGGGCGTGCCGACGCCGCCGTTCGAGACGGTGATGCGCGGCGACGACCTGGCCGCGCGCGCGACCGACATCGTCGCGAAGCTCGGCCTGCCGCTGTTCGTGAAGCCGGCGAGCGAAGGCTCGAGTGTCGCGGTGCTGAAGGTGAAGACGGCGGACGCGCTGCCGGCCGCGCTCGAGGAAGCCGCGACGCACGACAAGATCGTGATCGTCGAGAAGAGCATCGAAGGCGGCGGCGAATACACCGCGTGCATCGCCGGCGATCTCGACCTGCCGCTGATCAAGATCGTGCCGGCCGGCGAGTTCTACGACTACCACGCGAAGTACGTTGCCGACGATACGCAGTACCTGATCCCGTGCGGCCTGCCGGCGCAACAGGAAGCGGAGCTGAAGCGCATCGCGCGCCGTGCGTTCGACGTGCTCGGCTGCACCGACTGGGGCCGAGCGGATTTCATGCTCGACGCGGCCGGCAATGCGTATTTCCTGGAAGTGAACACGGCCCCCGGGATGACCGACCACTCGCTGCCGCCGAAGGCCGCGCGCGCGGTCGGCATCGGCTATTCGGAGCTGGTCGTGAAGGTGCTGTCGCTCACGCTCAACGACTGACGCAGGAACGGAACGACGTATGTGGAACAACGTTCGCCAACTCAACCTTGCCGCCAGCGCGCTGTATGCGCTGCTGCTGCTCGTGTTGGCGGCGGCCGGCTGCTACTGGCTGATCCAGCGCCCGACGTTCGCGCTGCGGGAAATCCGGATCGACGGCGACACCGAGCACATCAATTCGCCGACGGTGCGCGCGGGCGTGGTTGGACGGCTGAAGGGCAATTTCTTCACGGTCGATCTCGACACGGCGCGCGCCGCGTTCGAGCAGATGCCGTGGGTGCGTCACGCGAGCGTGCGTCGGGTGTGGCCGAATGCGCTGGCTGTCACGCTCGAGGAGTACAAACCGCTCGGGACCTGGGGCAGCGATCAGCTCGTGAGCGTGGACGGCGAGCTGTTCACCGCGAACCAGGGCGAGCTGGAGCAGGAGCTGCCGGCGTTCGACGGCCCGGAAGGCAGTGCGAAGGAAGTCGTCGCGCGGTATCGCGACTTCGGGAAATGGTTTGCGCCGCTGAAGGCGGCGCCGGAAGAGGTGACGCTGTCGGCGCGGTACGCGTGGACGGTGAAGCTGTCGAACGGCATGCAGGTCGAGCTGGGCAAGGAGCGCAACAGCGACACGCTGCATGACCGGAGCCAGCGTCTGGTGGCCGCGTGGCCGGCCGTCACGGAGCGTTGGGGCAACGACATCGAGTACGCGGATCTGCGTTATCCGAACGGATTCGCGATTCGCGCGGCGGGCATGCGGTTCCTGACCGATACCGACAAGCGCAAGAAGTAACGAGAGATCACACGCAAGAGCACTTTATGAGCAAAGACTACAAGGATCTGCTGGTTTCCCTCGACATCGGCACGTCGAAGGTGGTGGCCATCGTCGCCGAGCTGAAGGGCGAGGGCCACTACGAGGTGATCGGTCTCGGCCAGAGCGAGTCGAAGGGTCTGAAGAAAGGCGTGGTGGTGAACATCGAGGCCACCGTGCAGTCGATCCAGCGCGCGCTCGAGGAAGCCGAGCTGATGGCCGACTGCAAGATCACCAACGTGTTCACGGGGATCGCGGGCAGCCACATCCGCAGCTTCAACTCGAGCGGGATGGTCGCGATCAAGGACAAGGAGGTCACGCAGACGGACGTCGCGCGCGTGATCGAGACCGCGAAGGCGATCAACATCCCGACCGATCAGCAGGTGCTGCACATCCTCACGCAGGAATTCATCATCGACGGCCAGGAAGACGTGCGCGAGCCGATCGGGATGAGCGGCATCCGGCTGGAAGTGAAGGTGCACATCGTGACGGGCGCGGTGAGCGCCGCGCAGAACATCGTCAAGTGCGTGCGCCGCTGCGGGCTGGAAGTGAACGACCTGATCCTGCAGCCGCTCGCGTCGTCGCTCGCGGTGCTGACCGAAGACGAGAAGGATCTCGGCGTGGTGCTGGTCGACATCGGCGGCGGCACGACGGACATCGCGATCTTCGCCGAAGGCGCGATCCGCCACACGGCGGTGATTCCGATCGCCGGCGACCAGATCACGAGCGACATCGCGATGGCGCTGCGCACGCCGACGCCGGATGCGGAAGACATCAAGGTCGGCTACGGGATCGCGAAGCAGGCGCTCGCCGATCCGGACGAAATGGTGGAAGTGCCCGGCCTTGGCGAACGCGGCCCGCGCACGCTGTCGCGTCAGGCGCTCGCGGCCGTGATCGAGCCGCGCGTCGAGGAACTGTTCTCGCTCGTGCAGCAGGTCGTGCGCGAATCGGGTTACGAAGAACTCCTGAGCTCCGGCGTGGTCATTACCGGCGGCGCGTCGATGATGCCGGGCATGGTCGAACTCGGCGAGGACATTTTCCTGAAACCGGTGCGCATCGGCGCGCCGGAATATGCAGGCGGCCTCGCCGACGTCGTGCGCAATCCGCGCTACTCGACGGCGATGGGGCTGCTCGTCGAAGGCAGTGCTCAGCGCATGCGCGGCCGCAAGGTCGCCGTGCAGTCCGGCAACGCGGGGCAAGTGTTCTCGCGGATGAAGGAATGGTTCCTGAGCAACTTCTGACAAACCGAATCGAAATTCGCGCTGGTGCCGGCGGCTGGCGCGCGACAGGGGGTTGCCCGATCTCCTGCCGAATAACGGCCGAGTAGCAGTCATTCTCTTGACGGAGGCAACAATGGAATTCGAAATGCTGGAAACCGAAACCAACGGCACCATCATCAAGGTGGTCGGCGTTGGCGGCGCTGGCGGCAATGCCGTCCAGCACATGATCAACCGCGGCGTGCAGGGCGTCGACTTCATCGTGATGAACACGGACGCCCAAGCGCTGTCGCGTTCGCGCGCATCGTCGGTGATCCAGCTTGGCAACACGGGTCTTGGCGCCGGTGCGAAGCCGGAAATGGGTCGTGCGGCAGCGGAAGAAGCGCGTGAGCGCATCGCCGACGCACTGCGCGGCGCGCACATGGTGTTCATCACGGCCGGCATGGGCGGTGGCACGGGCACGGGCGCGGCACCGGTGGTCGCGCAGATCGCGAAGGAGATGGGCATTCTGACGGTCGGTGTCGTCAGCAAGCCGTTTGAGTTCGAAGGCGGCAAGCGCATGCGCGTCGCCGAAGCAGGCTCGCAGCAACTGGAGGATCACGTCGACTCGCTGATCGTCGTCCTGAACGACAAGCTGTTCGACGTGATGGGCGACGACGCCGAGATGGACAAGTGCTTCCAGTGCGCGGACGACGTGTTGAACAACGCGGTGGCAGGTATCGCGGAAATCATCAACGTCGACGGCCTCGTGAACGTCGACTTCGAAGACGTGAAGACGGTGATGGGCGAGCAGGGCAAGGCGATGATGGGCACGGCGACGGTCGCCGGCGTCGATCGCGCACGCCTCGCGGCGGAACAGGCCGTGGCGAGCCCGCTGCTCGAAGGCGTCGATCTGTCGGGTGCGCGCGGCGTACTGGTCAACATCACGTCGAGCCGTTCGCTGCGCCTGTCGGAAACGCGCGAAGTGATGAACACGATCAAGAGCTACGCGGCGGAAGATGCGACGGTGATCTTCGGTGCGGTGTACGACGACGCGATGGGCGATGCACTGCGCGTGACGGTCGTGGCGACGGGTCTGGGCCGTGCGGCGAAGAAGCAGCAGTCGGCTCCGATGACGCTGCTGCGCACGGGTACGGACAACCAGCCGGTCAGCGCGGTGTCGCACGGCTATGCGCAGCCGCATCACGTCAGCACGGCCGACTACGGCGCGCTCGACACGCCGGCGGTGTGGCGCAATTCGCGCGAAACCGCGGCATCGCACGTGCAGGCGCTGCAGGAGAAGGGTGTCGACACGTACGACATTCCGGCTTTCCTGCGCAAGCAGGCTGACTGACGCAAACACAGGCGAAGCCGCGGCGACACCGCCGCGGTATCGCCGGCGTGACGGATGCTACGGACCACGACAGGCCGCGTCGGATGCGACGCCGGGCCGGGAAAGATGCCCTCTTCGCTCGAGCGGGGCGGGATGGGCCGTGCTGTCCGCAACACGCTGAAAAACCGTATCGCTATGAGGGACCAGCCATGATTCAAGTGGGCGACGCGCTGCCCGACGCGCAATTGTTCGAGTTCGTCGACGACGCGCGCGAAGGGTGCACGCTGGGGCCGAACGCCTACAGCGTGCGCGACCAGGTTGCGGGAAAGCGGGTGGTGATCTTCGGATTGCCGGGCGCGTTCACGCCGACCTGCTCGGCGCAGCATGTGCCGGGCTACGTCGAGCACGCCGAGCAATTGCGCGCGGCGGGGATCGACGAGATCTGGTGCGTGTCCGTCAACGACGCATTCGTGATGGGCGCATGGGGACGTGATCTGCACACCGCGGGCAAGGTGCGCATGATGGCGGACGGCAGCGCGGCTTTCACTCATGCGCTGGGGCTGACGCAGGATTTGTCCGCGCGTGGCATGGGAATTCGTTCCCTGCGCTACGCGATGGTGATTGACGGCGGTGTGGTCAAGACGCTGGCCGTCGAGGCGCCGGGCAAGTTCGAAGTGAGCGATGCGGCGAGTGTTCTCGCGACGTTGACGTCCTGATCGTGCGGTGCGCCGTTGCCTTCCGGCAACGCTGCTCGCCGGCCTCAGGGCAGTTGTAACACGGGCTGATGACCGGAAACGCCTCCGTTCCGGGCATCGGCCCGTCCCGTATCGGCGCGGGTAAACTGTCGAAACAGATTGATACGCAGTTTCGGACAGCGTCGAATAGGGAATTACGCTATAATCCCGCCTATCGAATATAACTCCTGATTGATATCTTCAATCAAGACGAAGAAGACCATGTTGAAGCAGCGCACCATCAAATCCATCGTGAAGACCGTGGGTATCGGTGTCCACTCGGGCCGCAAGATCGAGTTGACGCTCCGTCCCGCCGCGCCCGGCACGGGCATCGTCTTTTCACGCGTCGACCTGCCGACGCCGGTCGACATTCCCGCATCGGCGATGTCGATCGGCGACACGCGACTCGCGTCGGTGTTGCAGAAGGATGGCGTGCGCGTGTCGACGGTCGAGCACCTGATGTCCGCGTGTGCGGGCCTTGGCATCGACAATCTGTATGTCGACGTGACGGCCGAGGAAATCCCGATCATGGACGGCAGTGCGGCCACGTTCGTGTTCCTGATCCAGTCCGCCGGCATCGAGGAGCAGAACGCGCCGAAGCGCTTCATCAAGGTGAAGAAGCCGGTCGAAATCCGCGATGGCGACAAGTTCGCGCGTCTCGATCCGTATTTCGGCTTCAAGCTGAAGTTCTCGATCGATTTCCGCCACCCGGCCGTCGACAAGACGGGCCAGGAGCTCGAAGTCGATTTCGCGACCACGTCGTACGTGCGCGAGATCGCGCGTGCGCGCACGTTCGGTTTCGCGCACGAAGCCGAGATGCTGCGCGAGATCGGCCTGGCGCGCGGCGGCAGCATGGACAATGCGATCGTGCTCGACGAGTACCGGATCCTGAACAACGACGGGCTGCGCTACGACGACGAGTTCGTGAAGCACAAGATGCTCGACGCGATCGGCGACCTGTACGTGATCGGCCACCCGCTGCTGGCTTCGTACACCGCGTACAAGTCGGGCCACGGCCTGAACAACGCGTTGCTGCGCGAGTTGCTCGCACACGAAGACGCGTACGAGATCGTGACGTTCGACGATCCGCAGGCTGCGCCGAAAGGGTTTGCATTCGACGCGCAGACGGCTTTCGCGTGACCGGCGTTCGGCGCAAGCAATAAAAAAGCGACCCATCGGGTCGCTTTTTTTATGGGCTGGCGGCTGTCTGCGACAGTGCGGTCAACGCGGCTTCGCGCCATGCCGTGCCGCCATCCGCGCGAGCGCGGCCTGCAGCGGCGACGGTTCGAGATGGTCGGCGAGATCGCGCAGCGCGGCGGCGCCGGTCGACGTCATCCGCGCCTGCTTCACGGGCGGCGGCGCCGGCGCGTCCTTCGGCCGCACGCGCACGCGCAGCGTCGTCACCGGCCAGCCGCGCTTCTGGAGATCGCCGAGCAGCCGCATTTCGACCTGCCGCAGCCGTGCGGCCAGCGCATTGTGCGCGGCAAAGAGGGTCAGGGTGCCGTCCTTGATGAAACCCGGTTCGACGTGATTCGCGAGATAGTCGGGCAGGCACGCGCCCAAGTCGCGCTGCAGCGACGCGATCTGCTCGACGCCGGCGCGCAGTGCCGCGAATGCGTCGGTCCGACCGAGCACTTCCGACACGGGTTGCGGGCGATAGGCGGCGAGCGGGCCGAAACGCTTGGAAAATCGGTTCATCGAGGCATTTTTCGAGCGCGTACGCGCGCGGACGTTGCAGCCGATTGTACCCGCGCCGGCCTGCGCACGGGGAGCTTTCGCCCGTGTCCGCCCGGCTTGGGCCCGCAGTGCCCCGTCCGGCCGGGACGCAGGCGCATGCGTCCCCGCGTGCTAAAATTCGACGTTTGAGTCCACTAATTCGCTAAGCCGCCGAGGCTCGGGCGCCGGGGCGCGCAACACGCGCCGGGCGCCGGTGCTGCGACGCAGGATCCGATCCGATGACAACCGGTTTTCTCCAGAAAATTTTTGGCAGCCGCAACCAGCGGCTCGTCAAGCAATACCAAAAGACCGTCGCGACGATCAATGCGCTCGAAACGCAGATCGAGAAGCTGACGGACGACCAGTTGCGCGGCAAGACGGACGAGTTCCGCCAGCGGGTCGCGGCCGGCGAGTCGCTCGACAAGCTGTTGCCCGAGGCCTTCGCGGTCTGTCGCGAGGCGAGCCGCCGCGTGCTGAAGATGCGGCACTTCGACGTGCAGATGATCGGCGGCATGGTGCTTCACTACGGCAAGATCGCGGAAATGCGCACGGGCGAGGGCAAGACGCTCGTCGCGACGCTGCCCGTGTACCTGAATGCGCTGGCCGGCCGCGGCGTGCACGTCGTGACCGTCAACGACTACCTCGCGCAGCGCGACGCCGAATGGATGGCGCGGCTCTACAACTTCCTCGGTCTGTCGGTCGGCATCAACCTGTCCGGCATGGAGCACGAACAGAAGCAGCAGGCCTACGCGGCGGACATCACGTACGGCACGAACAACGAATTCGGCTTCGACTACCTGCGCGACAACATGGTCTACGAGACCGACGCGCGCGTGCAGCGGGCGCTGAACTTCGCGGTCGTCGACGAAGTGGACTCGATCCTGATCGACGAAGCACGGACGCCGCTGATCATTTCGGGCCAGGCCGAGGATCACACCGAACTGTACGTGCGGATGAACGCACTGCCGCCGCTGCTCGAGCGCCAGATCGGCGAAGAGAAGGCCGACGGCACGGGCGTCGAGAAGCCGGGCGACTACACGCTCGACGAGAAGGCGCGCCAGGTGTTCCTGACGGAATCGGGCCACGAGAAGGCCGAGCGCCTGCTCGCCGAATGGGGCCTGATCGGCGAGGGCGAGAGCCTGTACGCGCCGCAGAACATCACGCTGATGCACCACGTGTACGCTGCGCTGCGCGCCCACACGCTGTTCCACAAGGATCAGCACTACGTCGTGCAGAACGGCGAAGTGGTCATCGTCGACGAATTCACGGGCCGCCTGATGGCGGGCCGCCGTTGGTCCGACGGGCTGCACCAGGCCGTCGAGGCGAAGGAGCACGTGAAGATCCAGAGCGAGAACCAGACGCTCGCGTCGATCACGTTCCAGAACTACTTCCGGATGTACGCGAAGCTGGCCGGCATGACCGGTACCGCGGACACCGAGGCGTACGAATTCAACGAGATCTACGGCCTCGAGACGGTCGTGATCCCGACCAACCGCCCGCCGAAGCGGATCGACAAGCAGGACCAGATCTACAAGACGGCCAAGGAGCGCTACGACGCGGTGATCCGCGACATCCGCGACTGCTACGAGCGCGGCCAGCCGGTGCTGGTCGGCACGACGTCGATCGAGAACTCCGAACTGCTGTCGCACCTGCTGAAGCAGGCCGGGCTGCCGCACGAAGTGCTGAACGCGAAGCAGCACGAGCGTGAAGCGGCGATCGTCGCGGAAGCCGGCCGTCCGAACCGCGTGACGATCGCGACCAACATGGCCGGCCGCGGCACCGACATCGTGCTCGGCGGCAACGTCGAGAAGCAGGCCGCGTTCATCGAGGCCGACGACGCGATCCCGGCCGACGAAAAGGCGCGCCGCATCCAGAAGCTGCACGACGAGTGGGAAACGCTGCACGAGCAGGTGAAGGCCGCGGGCGGCCTGCACATCATCGGCACCGAGCGCCACGAATCGCGCCGGATCGACAACCAGTTGCGCGGCCGTGCGGGCCGCCAGGGCGATCCGGGCTCGTCGCGCTTCTACCTGTCGCTCGACGATCCGCTGCTGCGCATCTTCGCGGGCGACCGCGTGCGCTCGATCATGGATCGCCTGAAGATGCCGGAAGGCGAGGCGATCGAAGCGGGCATCGTCACGCGGTCGATCGAATCGGCGCAGCGCAAGGTCGAAGCGCGCAACTTCGACATCCGCAAGCAACTGCTCGAATACGACGACGTGTCGAACGATCAGCGCAAGGTGATCTACCAGCAGCGCAACGAATTGCTCGAGGCGCACGACATCACCGAGACGATCACCGCGATGCGTCACGGCGTGATCGCCGAAGTCGTCCGCCAGTTCGTACCGGAAGGCAGCATCGAAGAGCAGTGGGACGTGCCCGAGCTCGAGGAAGCGTTGCGCAACGACTGGCAGCTCGACCTGGCGATCCAGGAAATGGTGAACGAGTCGTCGTCGATCACGGCCGAGGAGATTCTCGACGCGGTGATGACGGCCGCCGACGAGCAGTACGAGGCGAAGGTCGCGATGGTCGGCCGCGAATCGTTCAGCGCGTTCGAGCGTTCGGTGATGCTGCAGACGGTCGACCGCCTGTGGCGCGAACACCTCGCGGCGCTCGACCACCTGCGCCAGGGTATTCACCTGCGCGGCTATGCGCAGAAGAACCCGAAGCAGGAATACAAGCGCGAGGCGTTCGAGCTGTTCGCCGCGATGCTCGACGCGATCAAGCAGGAAGTCACGCGCATCGTGATGAACGTGCAGATCCAGTCGCCGGAACAGCTCGAGGAGGCTGCCGAGCAGATCGAGGAGCGCGGCGGTCATCTCGAGAACGTCGAATACCAGCACGCCGACTACGCGGACGCCGGCGCGCCGGTGGCGAACGTCACGGCAGCCGCGGCGGCCACCGCGACGGCCACCGCGACGGCCGACATGGTCGGCAGCGCGATGACGCACAGCGGCCCCGGCGGCGAAATGCCGAAGGTCGGCCGCAACGACCCGTGCCCGTGCGGCAGCGGCAAGAAGTACAAGCAATGTCACGGGAAGTTGTCATGATCGGCGGCGGCGCGCGTCACGCGTGCCGCGTCGTTCGTGGCTTCGAGTCAGTGATGTGAGTTGCGGCGGCCCGCGCGTGCGGCCGCCGGTTCTTCCAATCGATGCCGGCACGTGCCGGCATTTTCCATCCGGCAGGTGTGCCCCATGGCTGTCAATTTTCCGTCGATCGATCCCGCCCAACTGCATCCCGTCGCCGGCGTCACGCTCGGCTGGGCGGAAGCGAACATCCGCAAGCCGAATCGCAAGGACGTGCTGGTCATCTCCGTCGACGAAGGCGCGACGGTCGCGGGCGTGTTCACCGAAAACCGTTTCTGTGCGGCGCCGGTCACCGTCTGCCGCGAGCATCTGGCGAAGGTACGGGCCGGCGGCGCGGGCATCCGCGCGCTGGTCGTGAATACGGGCAATGCGAATGCGGGCACCGGCGAGCCGGGCCTCGTGAACGCCCGCGAGACCTGCACGGAACTCGCGCGTCTCGCAGGCATCGAGCCGGCGCAGGTGCTGCCGTTCTCGACCGGCGTGATCCTCGAGCCGCTGCCGATCGACCGCCTGAAGGCCGGCCTGCCGGCCGCGCTCGCGAACCGCAAGGCCGCGAACTGGTTCGACGCCGCGCAGGCGATCATGACGACCGACACGCTGCCGAAGGCGACGTCGCGCCAGGTGACGATCGACGGCCACACGGTCACGCTGACGGGCATCAGCAAGGGCGCGGGCATGATCAAGCCGAACATGGCGACGATGCTCGGCTTCCTCGCGTTCGATGCGAACGTCGCGCAGCCGGTGCTCGACACGCTCGTGAAGGAAGTGGCCGACCGCTCGTTCAACTGCATCACGATCGACGGCGACACGTCGACGAACGACTCGTTCATCCTGATCGCGTCGGGCAAGAGCACGCTGCCCGCGATCACGTCGACCGATTCGCCTGCCTATGCGGCGCTGCGCGACGCGGTGACGGAAGTCGCACAGGTGCTGTCGCAGCTGATCGTGCGCGACGGCGAAGGCGCGACGAAATTCATGACGGTGCAGGTCGATGGCGGCAAGAGCGTCGCCGAATGCCGCCAGATCGCGTACGCGATCGGCCATTCGCCGCTCGTGAAGACGGCCTTCTATGCATCCGACCCCAACCTCGGCCGGATTCTCGCGGCGATCGGCTATGCGGGCGTCGCGGATCTCGACGTCGGCAAGATCGATCTCTATCTCGACGACGTGCTTGTCGCGAAGGCTGGCGGCCGCAATCCGGCCTACCAGGAAGAGGACGGCCAGCGGGTGATGAAGCAGAGCGAGATCACGATCCGCGTGCTGCTCGGCCGCGGCGATGCACAGGCCACCGTCTGGACGTGCGACCTGTCGCACGATTACGTGAGCATCAACGCGGATTACCGCTCCTGATCGGGAGCGCTCGAACGACATGGACAAGCTTGAACAGTTTCTGACGCGCGCGGAAGCGCTGCTCGGCCGTCTCGAAGGGATGCTGCCGCCCGCACCGGCGGCCATCGACTGGAACGCGGCCCACGCGTTCCGCTGGCGCAAGCGCCAAGGGCGCGGTTACCTGCAGCCGGTGCCGGCCGTGTCGTCGATCACACTCGACGATCTGCACAACATCGATCGCCAGAAAGCGCTGATCGACCAGAACACGCGGCAGTTCGTGCAGCGCAAGCCGGCCAACAACGTGCTGCTGACCGGCGCACGCGGTACCGGCAAGTCGTCGCTGATCAAGGCGTGCCTGAACGCGTACGCGAACGACGGGCTGCGCCTGATCGAAGTCGACAAGGACGACCTGCACGATCTCGGCGACATCGTCGACCTGATTTCGCAGCGTCCGGAGCGGTTCATCGTGTTCTGCGACGACCTGTCGTTCGAGGACGGCGAATCGGGCTACAAGGCGCTGAAGGTCGCGCTCGACGGGTCGATCGCCGCGCAATCGGACAACGTGCTGATCTACGCGACGTCGAACCGCCGCCATTTGCTGCCCGAGTACATGAGCGACAACGAGTCGTACAAGCATCTGCCGGACGGCGAGATTCACCCCGGCGAAGTCGTCGAGGAGAAGATCTCGCTGTCGGAGCGCTTCGGTCTGTGGGTCAGCTTCTATCCGTTCAAGCAGGACGACTACCTCGACATCGTCGCGCACTGGCTGCGTCACTTCGGCTGCCCGGATGCGGAGATCGAGACGGCGCGCGGCGACGCGCTGGTGTGGGCGCTCGAGCGCGGTTCGCGCTCGGGCCGCGTCGCATGGCAGTTCGCGCGCGACTGGTCGGGCCGCAAGGAGCAGGCATGAGCGCGGACCTGGCACAGGGCGCCGTGCGGGCGCCGGACGGCCGCAAGGTGACGGAAGTCGCGGTCGGCGTGATGGTACAGCCGGACGGCCCGATGGGCCGCTGCCGTTATCTGCTCGCGCAACGCCTGCAGGGCAAGCCGTATGAAGGTTACTGGGAGTTTCCTGGCGGCAAGCTGGAGGCCGGCGAAAGCGTCGAGGACGCGCTTGCGCGCGAGCTGCACGAGGAACTCGGCATCGAAGTCACGGCCAGCCACCGCTGGCACACGCTCGAGCACGATTATCCGCACGCGTATGTGCGGCTCTATTTCTGCAAGGTGACGGGCTGGACGGGCGAGCCGCACAGCAAGGAAGGGCAGGCGTTCGTGTGGCAGCAACTGCCGGTCGAAGTCGCGCCGCTGTTGCCGGCGGCGCTGCCGGTGCTGGAATTGCTCGAGAAGGAAGCGGCGTCGCATTGACGCCGAGGCGGCCTGCCGGAAAGGCGGGCCATATCGCCGGCGGCCGGCGTGGTGCCGGTCAGCTGTCGCGACGGCCGTCGGCGCCGTCCTCTTCCGACGACGGGCCCTCGTCGGAGGCGCCCCCGATCCGGTACTTTTCCGCGGCCCATGCGCCGAGGTCGAGCTGCTTGCAGCGGGCCGAACAGAACGGGCGGAACTGATTTTCAGGCGTCCAGCGCACTTCGGCGCCGCACGACGGACATTTCACGACGGTAGTCATACGAAAGCATCGATCCGGCACGCGGCCGTTACAGATTGCACAGTGTCAGATGGAACGGCACGTCGATGTCCACCGCGCGCGGCCGCACATCGCCGTCCTGCATGGTGAACCGCACCCACAACATGTATTTGTTGGCGCTCGCTTCGGGAATCACGCGCAGCTCCGGCGGCACCCGTACCTGCATCAGCTGGTAGGTGCGGCCGGACAGCATCTGCTGGTAGCTGCCCTGCATCGCCATGACCTTCGACGCCTGACCCGATTCGCGCGCGAGCCGCAGCACGATCGCTGCGGCGTCGCGCAACGGCAGCATCGGCAGGATCCACTTCGCGATATCCTGGCGCCGCTGCTCGGCGGGCCACTGCTGCCACGCGTAGTACGACGGCAGGTCGAACTTGCACGTCCCGCCCGGAATCACCGCGCGGCTGCGGATGCTGGCGAGCCACTCGTTGTCGACGAGGTGCTGCCCGGTCTTGCCCTGCATCTGCGCGAGATTCGCGAGCGTCTGCTCGATTTCGCCGAGCACGGCCTCGAGCGCGTTCTGCTCGATGCCCGGATTGCCGCGAAAGGGGGCGAGCGTCTGGCGTTGACGTTCGAGCTCCTTCATCAGATCCGATTTCAGGTCCGCGCGGCCCGTTACCTCGGCGATTTCGAACAGCGTCGTCAACGCGACGTGGTGTTCACGCGGGTCCTCCTGAGCCAAAAAGAACGCGAAGCGCTCGAACAGATCTTCGAGACGCAACAGCGTGCGAATTCGCTCGTTGAACGGATACTCGTAAAGAATCAAGCGCGCTCGCCTCGTCGGTAGGGATTGAAACAATGAAGGACATTCTAATGCCCCCTCTCTACCCTAGCAACGCACCAATTTCGTACACCATCACGATCGCGCGCGACGCTCAGTGCGCGGCGGCCGCGAATCCGACATAACGTTGGTGCAGTGCATCGACCTGCGCGGCGAGCGCGGCGGGCGTGACCGCGTCGTTGACGATCACGTCGTCGGCCGCCGCGAGGCGCGCTTCGCGCGTCGCCTGTCGCGCGATGATCGCTTCGACTTGTTCGCGCGTGAAACCGTTGCGCCGCATCACGCGCGCAATTTGCGTTTCGACCGGGCAGTCGACGACGAGCACGCGATCGCTGCGCGCCTTCCAGGTGCCCGATTCGACGAGCAGCGGCACGACGAACATCACGTACGGGCCCTGTGCTTCGTGCGCCTCGCGATCGGTCTCCGCGCGGATCAGCGGATGCGTGATCGCTTCGAGGCGCCGGCGCGCGTCGTCGTCGCTGAAGATCAGCGTGCGCATCCTCGCGCGATCGAGCGAGCCGTCGGCGGCCACGAAGTCGCGGCCGAAAGCTTGCTCGATCGCCGGCATCGCGAGGCCGCCCGGTGCGGTGATGCGATGGGCAATCAGGTCGGTATCGACGAGCGATGCGCCACGGGCGCCGAACAGGTCGGCGACGGTCGTCTTGCCGCTGCCGATACCGCCCGTGAGTCCTACGGAAAACATGTCAGCCTCCGAGCGCCGCATAGAAAGGGGTGCCGAAAAACAACGTGGCGACGCCGCCGGCCGCGAGGAACGGGCCGAACGGAATCGGCTCCTCGAAGCGCATGCGGCCGCGCCAGGTCGCGACGAGTCCGACGATCGCACCGGTCACCGCCGCGAACAGCACGACCTGCGGCAGTGCGGCCCAGCCCATCCACGCGCCGAGCGCAGCAAGCAGCTTCAGGTCGCCGAAACCGATGCCTTCGATGCCGCGCAGCCATTTGAACAGCCAGTAGATCGACCACAGGAACAGGTAGCCGGCCATTGCGCCGATCACGGCCGAGCGCAGCGACGCGAAGGTGCCGCCGAGGTTCATGACGAGCCCGGCCCACAGCAGCGGCAGCGTCATCGAGTCGGGCAGGTAGCCGGTCCGGATATCGATCGCGCTCATCGCGAGCAGCGCCGCGCACAGTGCGAACGCGGCAAGCGCGGCGACGGTCGGGCCGAACGCCGCGAGCGAGGCGGCGGCGAGCAGCGCGCACGCGAGTTCGACGAGCACATAGCGGACGCCGATCGCATGGCCGCAGCGCCGGCAGCGCCCGCGCAGCATCAGGTAGCTGACGAGCGGGATGTTTTCCCACGCGCGCAATACGTGGCCGCAGTGCGGACAGGCGCTGCGCGGGCGCCACAGATCGTAGCGCGGCGGATAACCGTCGTCGGGCGGGGCGCTCGCGGCGCCCGTCGCTTCGGCGATCTCTGCCTGCCACGCGCGCTGCATCATCACGGGCAAACGGTGCGCGACCACGTTCAGGAAGCTGCCGATGCAAAGGCCGATGACGACCGCGAACGCATACTGCAGCGCGGGCGGCAGCAACGCCAGCGCGAGCAGCGCGCTCTCGGGCGAATCGGAAACGGCGGACAGGGGCGCTGGCGTCATGAGGCTCGAGGTTCGGACAAAAAGGCGACAGAATCGGTTGCGATGCTACACCACGTTGCCGAGTTGAAGGATCGGTAGGTACATCGCGATCACGAGGCCGCCGACGAGGGCGCCCAGGACGATCACGATCAACGGTTCGCCGAGCGCCGCGAGCGCATCGAGACGCGCGTCGAGCTGACGTTCGCACGACGCGGCGATGTCGGCCAGCATCGTGTCGAGCGCACCGGATTCCTCGGCGACGGCGATCGGTTGCACGACGTCGTCCGGAAAGCAGCCGGCCGAATGCATCGCATCGGCCAGACGCACGCCGCGCAATACGCGTGCGGCGATGTGCGCGGTGGCGTGCGCGAACACCGGATGGCCGGCCGTGCGCTCGAGCGTGGCGAATGCATCGGCGAGCGGCACGCCGGCGCCGAGCAGGGTCGCCAGCGAGCGGCACCAGCGTGCGGCTGCGAACCGCTCCAGCGCGCTGCCCACGAGCGGGGCGCGCAGCAGGCGCCGCGCGAGCGCATGACGCAGCGAGGCCGAGCGCCGAAGCGCGTGCTGCGCGGCAATCCCCGTGGCGGCCGCGCCGGCCAGAAGCACACCGCCCCACGCCGACAGCGCGGAGGACAGCGCGAGCAGTGCGCGAGTCGGTGCGGGCAGGGCGGAGCCGAAACCGTCGAAGATCTGCCGGAAGGTCGGCACGACCCACACCATCAATGCTGCCGAGATCGCGAGCGCGAACAGGATGACGGCAGCCGGATACGCGAGTGCCGCGCGCAGCTTGCGCCATTGCGCATCGGCACGCTCGCGGTGTTCCGCGAGCCGTGTCAGCACGATGCCGAGCGAACCGGACGCTTCACCGACTTCGATCAACTGGCGATACAGCGTGCCGAACTGCGATGGATAGCGTGCGAGCGCATCGGCGAAGCGCCGGCCGCCGACGATCTCGCGCGCGAGCCCCGCGGCGATGCGCGGCACGCCGTCGCGCGTGCGGGTGCGCGCGAGCATCTCGAGCGACGGCGCAAGCGGCAGGCCGGCTTGCAGCAGGCTCGCGAGCTGGCGCGTGAAGCGCGTGATGTCGCGTGCGGCCGCCGCAGGCGGACGGGCCGGCCCGCGGACGTCGAGCGACAGTACCGCGATGCCGTCGCGCGCGAGCGTGGCGCGCGCGGCCGCGGCGTCAAAGGCGATGACGATCCCGCGGCGCGGCGAGCCGTCGCGATGGCGGCCGCGCCATGCAAAGCGGGTTTCGCGCGGCGGCGTGCGCATGTTCACGCTGCGGGTGTGGCGGCGACGGCTTCCGCGATGCTCGTCGTGCCGTCCATGACGCGCGCGAATGCCGCGTCGCGCAGGGTGCGCACGCCTTCGGTCGCCACGCACTGCGTGAGTTCGCCGACGCTCGCCCGCGCGACGATGCGCTCGGCCAGCTCGGGCGATACCGGCATCGTCTGGTGCAGGCCGATGCGGCCGCGATAG
Organism: Burkholderia sp. ABCPW 11; assembly: GCF_001523445.1. Taxonomy (NCBI): domain Bacteria; kingdom Pseudomonadati; phylum Pseudomonadota; class Betaproteobacteria; order Burkholderiales; family Burkholderiaceae; genus Burkholderia; species Burkholderia sp. ABCPW 11. The sequence goes on from NZ_LOVM01000032.1 coordinate 36,812, forward strand.
CCGATCCCGTGACAGGCGGCACAGCCGCGCGCGACGAACGGCCGCCATCCGGCTGCCAGCGCCGCCGGGTCGCAGCCGGCTTCCCGCAGCGCGCGTGCCGATGCGTCCGAATGCACGCGGCAGGCGACGCACAGGCGCCGGACGAGACGCTGCGCGGTGACGAGGTGGAGCGCCGCGGCGAGGTTGTACGGCGCGACGCCGATGTCGAGCAGCCGCGCGACGGCGGCCGGCGCGTCGTTCGTGTGCAGCGTCGACAGCACGAGATGGCCGGTCTGCGCGGCCTTGATCGCGACATCGGCCGTTTCCGCATCGCGAATCTCGCCGACCATGATGACGTCCGGATCCTGCCGCAACAGCGCGCGCAGCGCCGTCGCGAACGTGAGCCCCGCCTTGTCGGCGACCCCGACCTGATTGATTCCGTCGAGCTGGATCTCGGCGGGATCCTCGACCGTGCAGACGTTGCGCGCGTCGCGATCGAGCATCTGCAGCGCGCAGTAGAGCGACAGCGTCTTGCCGCTGCCGGTCGGGCCCGTGACGAGCACGAGGCCATGCGGCGCACGGATCGCGGCCTCCATCGCGGCCGCCTGCCGCGCGTCGAAGCCGAGGTTGGCAAGCGTGAGATCGGGCGGCAGCGTTTCGAGCCGCCGCAGCACGAGCTTTTCGCCAAACAGCGTGGGCAGCGAGCTGACGCGGTAGTCGCCGCGCGTGCCGCCGTCGATCGCGATGCGCAGCCGGCCGTCCTGAGGAAGCCGTCGCTCGGCGATGTCCATGCGCGAGAGCACCTTGATCCGCGTGACGAGCGCGTCGCGCAGGTGCAGTGGCGGTCGCGCCAGTTCATGCAGCACGCCGTCGACGCGCAGACGGATGCGCCAGCCGGCTTCGAACGGCTCGACGTGGATATCCGATGCGTCGCGCACGCGCGCCGCATGCAGTGTGTCCGTCAGCAGGCGTACAGCGGGGGCATCGTCGAGCTGGGCTGCATCGAGTGCATGGGGCGCGGCGGCGGGCGGAGCGTCGGAATGCGCGGGCGACGACTGCGTGCGCAGCGGCGCCCCGGAGGAAGGGAAATGCATGTGAGCCGGCACGCTGGCCGCCTGTTGACCGTGATGCGCAGATGATCGCGCGTCGCGTGCGGCGCCGGCAGTCGGCCGTTCGGCCAGGGCCTGTTCGCGCTAATAGCGGGCCAGCCCCACGAACGAATGTTTTCCAAAGGGGAACGTGCCTTTCCGCCCGCATTGCGGCGTCGTTCGTCGTTGCGATAGCGACGGCTATTGCGCCTCCTCTCTTCTTGCCCTGCGGGCGGAAAGGCACGTTCGCAAGCCCGTTATTAGCGTGAACAGGCCCTAGCGCGCGGCGCCGCGTCCGGTACGTGTGCCGCGCGGCTTGAACAGCTTGACGGTACGTACGGCCTGATCGTCGCTGCGCATCACTTCGAGCATCACGTCGCCGATTTTCAAGCACACGTCGTCTTCCGGAATTTCCTCGAGGATCTCGAGTACCAGTCCGTTCAGCGTCTTCGGCCCGTCGGTCGGCAGTTTCAGGTGCAGCCAGCGGTTCAGTTCGCGCAGCGGCATGCTGGCCGAGACGATGCATTCGCCGTTCTCGTCCCAGCCGCCCGCGCGTTCGCTGCGCGGCATCGACGTCGTGAATTCGCCGATCAGTTCCTCGATGATGTCCTCGGGCGTGACGAGCCCTTCGAGTTCGCCGTATTCGTTGACGACGAGCGCGGTGCGATGCCGGGTTTCCTGGAAGAACTGGAGCTGCTGGACCACCGGCGTGCCCGACGGCACGTAGTACGGTTCGGTGAGCAGCGTGCGCAGCGTCTCGCGGTCGAAATCCTGGTTGTGCAGCGCGGTGAGCGTCTTGCGCACGTGCAGCACGCCGAGCACCTTGTCGATGTCGCCTTCGTAGACCACCAGCCGGTTGTGATAGCAGGTTTCGAGCTGATGCAGGATGTCGTCGAGCGGCGCGTAGAAGTTGAGCGACTCGATCTGGCGGCGCGGCACCATCACGTCGTCGACCGTGATGTTCTCGAGGTCGAACAGATTGAGCAGGATGCTGCGGTGCTTGGTCGGCATGAAACTGCTCGATTCGAGCACGATGGCCCGCAGCTCGTCGGCCGACATCCGCTGGTCGCGGCCCTTCTTCGTGTTGATGCGCAGCACCCACAGCACGCCGTTCGCGAGCGCATTGACGAACCAGACGACCGGCTTGAACACGCGCATCAGCGGGGCGATCACGAGGCTCGCGGGCAGTGCGATGCGTTCGGGGAACGTCGCGCCGACGATCTTCGGCGCGATTTCCGCGAACACGATGATCAGGAACGCGACGACGCCGGTCGCGATCGACAGCGCGAGGTTGTTGCGGCCGAACGTATGGAGCGCGAGCGAGGTCGTGAGGACGGGGATGATCGTGTTGAACAGGTTGTTGCCGATCAGGATCACGCTGAGCAGCAAGTCAGTGCGCGTGAGCAGCCCCTGCGTGGTTTTCGCGCCGAGTACGCCCTGGCCGGCGAGATGCTTCAGCCGATGGCGATTGAGCGCCATCATCGCGGTCTCGGAAATGGAAAAGAAGCTGGAACAGAGGAGAAGCAGGAAGACGGCGCCGATTTGCGCCCATAAGGGAATTTGGTCCACGCGTTGGAAAGAGCAGTGAAGGACAGGGATGGGGGAAATATAGCAGAGGCCGGCGACCGCGATGTGTCGCGCGCGATACGGGAGCCTGCGGCTGCCGGACGAAAAAAAACCGTGCACGCGGTGCACGGTTTTTTTAAATCTGGTCGGGGTGAGAGGATTCGAACCTCCGGCCTCTACGTCCCGAACGTAGCGCTCTACCAGGCTAAGCTACACCCCGATTTTTGCTCTTCGGACTTCGCCGTCTTCATGAAGATCGCTGCGTCGTCTCAAGCAAGAACGTAACTATAACGATGTTTTTTCTAAAAGGGAATACTTGGATGAAGAAATTTTTCGGGACAAGGCATCGCTCCCCGAACGCCGCGTGTTTACGATTGTCGCGACGTCGAGTATGAGCACAACCCGAGCAGGCTTTCCTTGTAGATCGAATCGGGGAACGCGGCAATCGCCGCTGCTGCCGCCTGCGCTTCCTGACGCGCGCATTCGAGCGTGTGATCGAGCGCGCCCGAGCGCGTGATCGCTTCGAAAATCGTGTCGAAGCGATCGGTGCCGCCCTGTTCGATCGCTTCGCGTGCGAGTGCCGACTGTTCGGGCGTGCCGCGCTCGATCAGGTAGATGAGCGGCAGCGTCGGCTTGCCTTCGCGGAGATCGTCGCCGGCATTCTTGCCCATCGCCTCGGCGGTGCCTGCATAGTCGAGCCAGTCGTCCATGATCTGGAACGCGGTGCCGATCCGGCGGCCGTATTCGGCTGCGGCGGCCTCGGTCGGCGCATCGGCGCCTGCGAGCACGGCGCCCAGACGGGCCGACGCCTCGAACAGCTTCGCCGTCTTGTACCGGATCACCTGCATGTAGCGCGCTTCGTCGACGTCCGCGTCGTGCATGTTGAGGAGTTGCAGCACCTCACCTTCCGAAATGATCGTCGTCGCTTCGGACAGGATCTCCATCACGCGCATCTTGCCGACGCCGACCATCATCTCGAAAGAGCGCGAGTAGAGGTAATCTCCCACCAGCACGCTCGCCGCGTTGCCGAACAGCGCATTGGCGGTCTGGCGGCCGCGGCGCAGTTCGGATTCGTCGACGACGTCGTCGTGCAGCAGCGTGGCCGTGTGGATGAACTCGACGACGGCGGCCAGCACGTGCCGCTGGTGCGACGTTTCGCCGAGCGCGCCGGCGACGAGCAGCAGCAGCGCCGGACGCAGCCGCTTGCCGCCCGCGCCGATGATGTACTCGGCGATCTGGTTGATCAGCAGCACGTCGGACGCGAGGCTTTGCCGGATAACGCGATTCACCTGCTCCATGTCGCTGGCGATCGGGGCGAGCAGGTGGGCGGCGCTGAGGGTGGGGGAGGCGGTGGACGACGACATGATGATGGAATTGGGTGATGCCGCGGATTATAAGTCGAATCCGCGATATGCCGGTCTGTCAGACGTACCGGCAGCGCGATTTTTGGCCGTCCGGCCGAGGCCCGCGCCCGGCAATCGTCGATCGGCTTTGACTTGGGTGCTAACCCCATGTATAATCACGTGTTTTCCGCGCGTGGTGTGCGGAAAAATTGGATCCAGAGTGAGGTTCTCAATGTACGCGGTCATAAAAACCGGCGGCAAGCAGTACAAGGTTGCCGTTGGCGAAAAACTCAAAGTAGAACAGATACCGGCTGACATTGACGCTGAAATCACGCTCGACCAGGTTCTCGCAGTGGGCGAAGGCGAATCGATTAAGTTCGGTGCGCCGCTGGTCAGTGGGGCTTCCGTCAAGGCCACCGTTGTGTCGCACGGTCGTCATGCCAAGGTCACCATCTTCAAGATGCGTCGCCGGAAGCACTACCAAAAGCACGGCGGCCACCGCCAGAACTACACCGAGCTGCGCATCGACGCGATCAACGCGTAAGCGCCTCGGTAAAGGAGCAATCAGATGGCACACAAAAAGGCAGGCGGCTCTTCCCGGAACGGCCGCGACTCCGAGTCGAAACGTCTCGGCGTGAAAGTGTACGGCGGCCAGGCGATCAATGCCGGCGGCATCATCGTGCGTCAGCGCGGTACGCGCATGCACGCTGGCGAGAACGTCGGCATGGGCAAGGATCACACCCTGTTCGCGCTGGTCGACGGTCACGTCAAGTTCGCGACGAAGGGCGCGGACAAGAAGCATCTGGTCATCGTCGTCCCGGCGGCTGCCTAAGTCAGGCACCCACGGGCTTCGTAGCCGAAAGGCCCCGCAGTCTTCGCGGGGCCTTTTTTATTGGGTCGCCGGGCGCATGTGCGTGCCGGCGACCCTCGCGCAACCGGCGTGCGATCGGCCGAACGGCAGATTGTTCAAGCGCGCCGGCGCGCGGCACAATAGCGGAAATACTGGGCGGAGTGACGAATGAAGTTCATTGACGAAGCACGAATCGAAGTCATCGCCGGCGACGGAGGCGATGGCAGCGCGTCGATGCGCCGTGAGAAATTCGTCCCGTTCGGCGGGCCGGACGGTGGCGACGGCGGCCGGGGCGGCAGCGTTTACGCGATCGCCGACCGCAACATCAACACGCTGATCGACTACCGTTACGCGAAGAAGCACCTCGCGCGCAACGGCGAAAACGGTCGCGGCTCGGATTGCTACGGCAAGGGCGGCGACGATGTCACGCTGCGCATGCCGGTCGGCACGATCATCAGCGACATGGAGACGGGCGAGCTGATCGCCGATCTGACCGAGCACGACCAGCGGGTGATGCTCGCGCAGGGCGGTGCCGGCGGCCTCGGCAACCTGCATTTCAAGTCGAGTACGAACCGCGCGCCGCGCCAGAAGACGGACGGCAAGCCGGGCGAGCGGCGCATGCTGAAGCTCGAGCTGAAAGTGCTCGCCGACGTCGGCCTGCTCGGCATGCCGAACGCGGGCAAGTCGACCTTCATCTCGTCGGTGTCGAACGCGAAGCCGAAGATCGCCGATTACCCGTTCACGACGCTCGCGCCGAATCTCGGCGTGGTGCGTGTCGGCCCGAGCAAGAGCTTCGTGATCGCCGACATCCCGGGGCTGATCGAGGGGGCGGCCGAAGGCGCGGGCCTCGGGCATCAATTCCTGCGCCACCTGCAGCGTACCGGCGTGCTGCTGCATCTGGTCGATCTCGCGCCGTTCGACGAAAGCGTCGATCCGGTCGCGGAAGCGACGGCGATCGTTGGCGAGCTGCGCAAGTACGACGAGGCCCTCTACGAGAAGCCGCGCTGGCTCGTGCTCAACAAGCTGGACATGGTGCCGGAAGACGAGCGCGAGGCGCGCGTCGCGGATTTCCTCGACCGCTTCGGCTGGGACGGCCCCGTGTTCGAGATCTCGGCGCTGACGGGCCAGGGCTGCGAAGCGCTGTGCTACGCGATCTACGACTATCTCTCCGAACATTCGGACGCGCATCGCGTGGCGGAGGCGGAGGATCTCGCGGCGGACGTGCGTTTCCGCGATGCGCCGCCGGCGAAGGGCGGTTCGGCGCCGGACGACGCCGCCTGAACGGTAACGCGCCGGGCGTGCCGCCCGGCGTTGGCGTTCAATCGCGCCCGGCCGGGCAGGCATCAGATACAGGAGACAGTGCAGGATGCGTTCGATCATCGCGGATTCGAAGCGATTGGTGGTGAAGGTGGGCTCCAGCCTCGTGACCAACGACGGCAAGGGGCTCGATCATGCTGCGATCGGCCGCTGGGCGGCTCAGATCGCTGCGCTGCGTGCGCAGGGTAAGGAAGTCGTGCTCGTCAGTTCGGGCGCAATTGCCGAAGGCATGCAACGGCTCGGCTGGAGCAAGCGGCCACGGGAAATCGACGAGCTGCAGGCCGCCGCCGCGGTCGGCCAGATGGGGCTCGCGCAAGTCTACGAAAGCCGCTTCACCGAGCATGGCATCCGTACTGCGCAGATCCTGCTCACGCACGCCGATCTGGCGGATCGAGAGCGCTACCTGAATGCGCGATCGACGTTGCTCACGCTGCTGCGGCTCGGCGTCGTGCCGATCATCAACGAAAACGACACGGTCGTCACCGACGAAATCAAGTTCGGCGACAACGACACGCTCGGCGCGCTCGTCGCGAACCTGATCGAAGGCGATGCGCTGATCATCCTCACCGACCAGTCCGGGCTGTTCACGGCCGATCCGCGCAAGGACCCGAATGCGACGCTCGTCGGCGAGGCCAGTGCGGGCGCGCCGGAGCTCGAGGCGATGGCAGGCGGGGCCGGCTCGAGTCTCGGTCGCGGCGGGATGCTGACGAAGATCCTCGCGGCGAAGCGTGCGGCGCACAGCGGCGCGAATACCGTGATCGCGAGCGGCCGGGAGGCCGACGTGCTCGTGCGTCTGGCGGCCGGCGAGGCGATCGGCACGCAACTGATCGCACGGACCGCGCGGATGGCGGCGCGCAAGCAATGGATGGCCGACCATCTGCAGGTGCGCGGCCATGTCGTGATCGACGCGGGGGCGGTCGAGAAGCTGACGGCCGGCGGCAAGAGCCTGCTGCCGATCGGCGTGACCGACGTGCAGGGCGCGTTCGCGCGCGGCGAGGTGATCGCGTGTGTCGGCCCGGACGGGCGCGAGGTGGCGCGCGGGCTCACGAACTACAGCAGCGCGGAAACGAAGCTGATTCACCGCAAGCCGAGCGGCGAGATCGAGACCGTGCTCGGTTATATGCTGGAACCCGAACTGATTCATCGCGACAACCTCGTGCTGGTGTGATCGCCGGCCGGGTTCCGTCGTTCAAGCGAAAAAGCCCGCGCGATGCGGGCTTTTTCATGCGCGGGACGATGCGGGCAACCCGCATCGCATGCCGTCAGCGCAACTGCGTCATCGCGGTGCGGTGGAACCGGATGTTTTCGAGAATCTGCCGGGTCGAGCCCTGCGGCATCTTGTTCGAACAGAAGTAGTCCTGGTAGAGCGCGGAGTGGTAGGCGTTCAGCTCGCCGTTCTCGATGCGCCGCCAGTCGTTTTCGACCGTGCGATCCCAGCCGTCGTGGTCCGAGTTCAGGCCGGCGTACTGGCGCCATTCGTAGGTATCGCAGCGGATGCCTTCGTAGTTCACGTTGCGCGCACCGGCCGGGCTCGTGATGACGACTGCGTAGCGCACGACGCCGTCTGTACCGACGTCGAGCGACTTCGCATCGACGAAGAACTTCAGCGGCGTGTTCTGCGACACGTTGAACGGCAGCAGATCGCCCGTTTGCGGCAGCGGCGGCAGCGTGTCGACGGCGTTTTCCTTCCAGGTCCCCTGACGGTCGAGCAGGTACACGAACTCGCTGTCATCCTTATTGGACGGCGCTTTCGAGTTCGCGCAGCCGGCCAGGGCGGCCATCGCGGCGATCGATGCGAGCGCGAGAGCAATCGCTTTCAATATGCATTCCTCGTAAAAAAAGGGCGCGACACCAAGGTCGCGCCCGGTCATGCAGTCCAACTCGTCATTTGCCGACGATCACGCGGGGCGGCATCTCGTCGAGCGAGCTCGCCTCCACTTCGATCTCCGAACAGACCACCGATGTGTCGACAATCGTCAGCGTCTGGGCCGGTGCGCCAATGACGCGCGGATAGCGCGACACACGCGGCCCGCGCGGCTTCTCGGCTCGCTGCGCCGGGCGGCGCAGGAAGCGCGACAGTTCCGTCAGCGCCAACTGATAGACATCCCGCTTGAACTCGATCACCGCATCGAGCGGCACCCAATACTCGTTCCAGCGCCACGCATCGAACTCCGGGTGGTCGGTCGCGCGCAAGCAAATGTCGCAATCGCGTCCGACCATTCGGAGCAGGAACCAGATCTGCTTCTGGCCGCGGTAATGACCGCGTACTTCGCGTTTGATGAACTTGTCAGGCACCTCGTAACGCAACCAGTCGCGGGTGCGGCCGATTATCTTGACGTGTTCCGGATGCAGGCCCGTTTCCTCGTGCAGTTCCCGGTACATCGCCTGCATGGGGGTCTCGCCGTACTTGATCCCACCTTGAGGAAACTGCCAGGAATGCTCGCGGAGCCGCTTGCCCCAAAACACCTCGTTGCGCGCGTTCAAGAGGATGATGCCGACGTTCGGGCGAAAGCCTTCACGATCCAGCATACAACCACCTTCGAATCCTTTAAAATTGCTTTGATTATAAACAGATAACGGGCGCTGCGCACCGTGACGGAGCGAATCCGCACGGGGCACACCGGCTGAATTGTCCCTGATTAGTCTGCTACGTCATCTGCGCCATCGCTGTTCACGGCGCGCAGCTTTTTCACCTTGAAACTTTTTCGGGCGCCCCGCCTGGGGGCGCCGTTTTTGGAACCGTCCGCATGAAAGCTTCCCGTTTCTTTATCGGCACCCTGAAAGAGGCACCCGCCGACGCAGAGATCGTCAGCCACAAGCTGATGGTCCGCGCCGGCATGATCCGCCGCGTCGCCGGCGGCATCTACAACTACCTGCCGGTCGGCCTGCGTTCGATTCGCAAGGTCGAGGCGATCGTGCGCGAGGAAATGAACCGGGCGGGCGCCATCGAGCTGCTGATGCCGGCCGTGCAGCCGGCCGAGCTGTGGCAGGAGTCGGGCCGCTGGGAGCAGTACGGCCCCGAGTTGCTGCGCTTCAAGGACCGCAAGGACAACGATTTCGTGATCGGGCCGACGCACGAGGAAGTCGTCACCGACATCGCGCGCAACCAGATCAAGAGCTACCGGCAGATGCCGGTGAATTTCTACCAGATCCAGACGAAGTTCCGCGACGAGATCCGTCCGCGCTTCGGCGTGATGCGCGGCCGCGAATTCATCATGAAGGACGCGTATTCGTTCGACAAGGATGCGGCGGGCCTGAACGAGTCGTACCGCAAGATGTATGACGCGTACGTGCGCATCTTCACGCGCCTCGGCCTCGAGTTCCGGGCGGTCGCGGCCGACAGCGGCTCGATCGGCGGCAACTTCTCGCACGAATTCCACGTGATCGCCGATACCGGCGAGGACGCGATCGCGTACTGCCCGACGTCCGAATTCGCGGCGAACGTCGAGGCGGCCGAAGCGCTGCCGCTGATTGCCGAGCGCGCGGCGCCGGCCGAAGCGATGGAAAAGGTCGCGACGCCCGGCAAGGCGAAGTGCGAGGCCGTCGCCGAATTGCTGGGCATCCCGCTCGAGCGCACGATCAAGTCGATCGTGCTCGCGACCGACAACGAAGGCGCCGAGCCGACCATCTGGCTCGTGATGCTGCGCGGCGATCACGACCTGAACGAGATCAAGGTGTCGAAGCTGCCGGGCCTGAAGAACCACCGCTTCGCGACCGAGCAGGAAATCGTCGAGTGGTTCGGCACGCCGCCGGGCTACCTCGGCCCGGTCGGCACGAAGAAGCCGGTGAAGGTGATCGCGGACCGCACGGTCGCGAACATGAGCGACTTCGTCGTCGGCGCGAACGAGGTCGACTATCACATCGCCGGCGTGAACTGGGGCCGCGACCTGCCGGAGCCCGAAGTCGCCGACGTGCGCAACGTGAAGAAGGGCGACCCGTCGCCGGACGGCAAGGGTGCGATCGACATCTGCCGCGGCATCGAAGTCGGCCACGTGTTCCAGCTCGGCACCAAGTACTCGGAAGCGATGGGCGCGACGTTCCTCGACGAGTCGGGCAAGCCGCAGCCGATGCTGATGGGCTGCTACGGCGTCGGCATCACGCGTATTCTCGGCGCGGCGATCGAGCAGAACTTCGACGATCGCGGCATCGTCTGGCCCGAGTCGATCGCGCCGTTCGAGGTCGTGCTGTGCCCGATGGGCTATGACCGCAGCGACATGGTGCGCGAGACGGCCGACAAGCTGTACGCGGAACTCGTCGCGGCCGGCATCGACGTGATCCTCGACGATCGCGGCGAACGCCCGGGCGTGATGTTCGCCGACTGGGAGCTGATCGGCGTGCCGCATCGTCTCGTGATCGGCGAGCGCGGCCTGAAGGAAGGCAAGATCGAGTACCAGGGCCGCCGCGACACCGAAGCGACGCTGCTGCCGGCCGACACGGCCGCGGCGACGGTCGCGGAGAAGATCCGCGCCGCGCTCGCGCACTAAGCGCGGCGACCGGGGGACACGATGGAATACACGTTCCTGTCGGCCACCGTGCTCCTCGTGCTGATTACGGATCCGCTCGGCAATATCCCGCTGTTCATCACGGCGATGCGCGACGTGCCGCGCGAGCGGCGCGTGAAGCTGATCCTGCGGGAAGTGGGAATCGCGTTCGTGATCCTGCTGTTCTTCATGCTGGTTGGCGATCGCTTCCTGCGGATGATGAGCCTCACCGACCTGTCGCTGCGGCTCGGCGGCGGGATCGTGCTGTTCCTGATCGCGCTGCGGATGATCTTTCCGCATCCGGACGGCGCGCTCGGCAGCGATCCGCGCGCGGGCGGCGAGCCGTTCATCGTGCCGCTCGCGATTCCGGCGCTGGCCGGGCCGTCCGCACTTGCGACGGTGATGCTGCTGACGTCGCAGGCGCCCGGGAAGATGTTCGAGTGGGTCGGTGCGCTGACGGTCACGATGGTCGTCTGCGCGATCACGCTGGTGCTGGCCGAAAGGATTCAGGGTTGGCTCGGCGAGCGGACCGTCGCCGCGTTCGAGCGTCTGATGGGCCTCGTGCTCGTCGCGATCTCGGTCGAGATGCTGCTGGCAGGCATTCGCGCGTTCGTGCACCAGTTGCAGCCGTAGCGCGGGCGGTGCGGTCGACGAAAAAAGCGGCGCTCCGGGAAACCGGAGCGCCGCTTTCTATTTATATAGCCGGCGGGGCGGCGATCAGACGTCCGCGGTCAGCGCGCGGATCGTCGGCAGGTTGCGCCAGTAGCCCTTGGCGTCCATCCCGCAGCCGAACACGTAGCGGTCCGGCACCGAGAAGCCGCAGAAGTCGGGGTGCAGCGGTTTCGCCTTCGCGAGCGTCTTCTCGCACAGCACGGCCGACATGAAGCGCTGCGCGCCCATGTCGAGGATGCGGTCGCGGATCGCTGCCATCGTCTCGCCTTCGTCGAGGATGTCGTCGAGCACGAGCACGATGCGGTCCTTCACCGATTCGCGCGGCGCGACGCGCCAGTGCATCTCCGGGCTGCCCTGCGTCGTGTTGCGGTAGCGGGTCAGGTGGATGTAGTCGAATTCGAGCGGGAAATCGAGATGCGGCAGCAGCATCCCGGTAAACACCGCGGCGCCGCCCATCACCGAGAGAACGAGCGGGAACGCGTCGCCGATCTCGGCGCGGATCGCGTCGGCCATCTTCGAGATCGACGCGTTGACGGCGTCGGCCGAGACGATCTCTTCGGAGTGGTCGAAAATGTGGAGGGCTTCTTCGCGGTTCATGTGTTCTGGCGGGCAGTCGGTATACAAATAAGGATGAAGCAGAACGGCAGGCGCGCGCTACGGCAAAAACCCGCGCGCCGGCCGACGGGCGAAATCAGCGCATGCCAGGCATCATGCCCTTCAGGCCGCGCATCATCTTCTGCATGTTGCCGCCCTTCAGCTTCTTCATCATCGTACGCATCTGGTCGTACTGGTTCAGCATCCGGTTGACTTCCTGCACCGGCACGCCCGCGCCGGCTGCAATGCGACGCTTGCGCGTCGCCTTGATGATTTCGGGTTTCGCGCGCTCGGCGGGCGTCATCGAGCTGATGATGCCTTCCATCCGGCGGATCGACTTCTCGGCCTGGCCCATGTCGGCGCCGGCCGCCGCCTGCTGGAACTGCGCGGGCAGTTTGTCCATCAGCGACGACAGGCCGCCCATGTTCTTCATCTGCGAGATCTGCGCGCGGAAATCGTTCAGGTCGAAGTCGCCGCCCTTCTTGACCTTGTCGGCGAGCTTCTGCGCGGCCTGGACATCGACGCCGCGCTGCGCTTCCTCGACGAGCGCGAGGATGTCGCCCATGCCGAGAATCCGGTTGGCCATCCGGTCGGGGTGGAACACCTCGAGGCCGTCGAGCTTCTCGGCGACGCCGACGAACTTGATCGGCTTGCCCGTGATGTGGCGCACCGACAGCGCGGCGCCGCCGCGCGAGTCGCCGTCGAGCTTGGTCAGCACGACGCCGGTGAGCGGCAGCGTGTCGTTGAACGCCTTCGCGGTGTTGACCGCGTCCTGGCCGAGCATCGCGTCGACGACGAACAGCGTTTCGGCCGGCTTCAGCGCACGGTGCAGCGCGGCGATTTCCTGCATCATCGCTTCGTCGATGCCGAGACGGCCGGCCGTGTCGACGATCAGCACGTCGTGGTAGTGGCGCTTCGCCCAGTCGACGGCCGCGAGCGCGATGTCGACGGGCTTCTGGTCCGGCGTGGACGGGAAGAAGTCGGCGCCGACCTGTTCGCTCACCGTTTTCAGCTGCATGATCGCGGCCGGGCGATACACGTCGCACGACACGGTCAGCACCTTCTTCTTGTACTTCTCGCGCAGCAGCTTCGCGAGCTTGCCGGCGGTCGTGGTCTTGCCCGCGCCCTGCAGGCCGGCCATCAGGATTACGGCGGGCGGCGTGACCGCGAGGTTCAGCTCGGCGGCCTTGCCTTCGTAGTCGCCGCCGATCACGGCGGTCAGTTCCTTCTGGACCACGCCGACGAGCGCCTGGCCCGGCGACAGGCTGCTGATCACTTCTTCGCCGAGCGCCTTTTCCTTGACCTTGGCGATGAATTCGCGGACGACCGGCAGCGACACGTCGGCTTCCAGCAGCGCAAGACGCACCTCGCGGAGCATCTCCTGCGTGTTCGCCTCGGTGAGCCGGGCCTCGCCGCGCAGCGTCTTGACGACGCGCGCCATCCGTTGAGTGAGATTGTCGAGCATGGGGAGCGATGGACAGTGGGGCCCGAAGGCGCGGCGGAACCGAACAAAGGGAGCCGTCGCGGGAAGGGGGCCTAGTGTAAACTTCGAACATGGATATTGTACTGTATGCCCTCACCGCATTCCTGTACGGCGGCCTCGCCGTCGCCGGCTGGCGCGCGCACCGCCAGGGTGCGACGCCGCTCGTCGCGAGCGTGCCGGCCGTGCCGGTCCCCGCGTCCGCCGCGTCCGGGATGAGCGGGGCCGGCCGCGCGCTGCTGTTCGCCGCGCTGGTCGCGCACGGCGTGCTGCTCCACATGACGATCTTCCCGAACGACGCGATGGTGTTCGGCTTCGCGTTCGCGCTGTCCGCGATGTTCTGGCTCGGCGCCGGCATCTACTGGATCGAGAGTTTCTTCTTCCCGCTCGACAGCCTGCGCCTGCTGGTGTTGCCGCTCGCGTGCGGCGCGTCGCTGCTGCCGCTCGTGTTCGGCGGCGTGCGGGTGCTTCCTTATGCCGCGGCGCCGCTGTTCAAGCTGCATTTCCTGATCGCGAACATCGCATACGGGCTGTTCGCGATCGCCGCGCTGCACGCGATCCTGATGCTGATGGTCGAGCGGCGCCTGCAGTCGCTGCGCAGCGGCGGGCGCGACGGCTCGACGGGCTGGATCGCGAGCTGGCTCGAAACGCTGCCGCCGCTGCTCACGCTCGAGAAGCTGCTGTTCCGCCTGATCGGCGCCGGCTTCGTGCTGCTGACGCTGACGCTCGCGTCGGGCATTCTGTTCAGCGAGCAGGTCGACGCGCGCGCGTTGCGGCTCGACCACAAGACGGTGTTCGCGATCCTGTCGTGGCTGATGTTCGGCGGCCTGTTGATCGCCCGCAAGACGTCGGGCTGGCGCGGCCGCGGCGCCGCGCGCTGGGTGCTCGTGTCGTTCGCCGCGTTGCTGCTCGCGTATGTCGGCAGCCGGTTCGTTTTCGAGGTGCTGCTGCACCGCTCCGTGGTTTGACCGCAGGTTTCCGATGCGACAGATTCTTCTCCTGATCCTCCTCGTCTTCGCGGGTTCGTGGCTCGCGCGCAAACTGCGCCATGCGCAGGAACAGGCGCAGGCGCGCGCCGGCCGCGGCGCCGGTTACGACGGCGCGCCCGGCGCCGGCGCCGCGCGCCCGAACGGCGACGCGCGATCGCTGCCCGAGCCGATGGTGCGCTGCGCCGAATGCGGCGTGCATGCGCCGAAGGGCGACGCCGTCGCCGCGAGCGGCGAATACTTCTGCAGCGCCGAGCATGCGCGGCGCCACGCCGCGCGCGTGAACGGTCACGACGCCCGATGAGCGACGCGCCGGTGTTGTCGTTCGATGCGAACGGCTGGGTGCGCGAAGCGCGCCATGCGCCGTCGCCGAACTTCGAGATGCGGCCCGCGGGTGCAGTGCCGACGCTCGTGGTCGTCCACAACATCAGCCTGCCGCCCGGCGAATTCGGCGGCGACGCGATCGAGGCGCTGTTCCTGAATCGCCTCGACTGCGATGCGCACCCCTATTACCGGAGCCACCTGCGCGGCGTGCGCGTGTCCGCCCATTTCCTGATCCGCCGCGACGGCGAGCTCGTGCAGTTCGTGTCGTGCGACGAGCGCGCGTGGCACGCGGGCTCGTCCGAGTTCTTCGGCCGCACGCGCTGCAACGACTTCTCGATCGGCATCGAGCTCGAAGGGGCGGACGACGTGCCGTTCGACGATGCGCAATACGCCGTGCTCGCCGCGCTCTCCCGCGCGCTCGCCGCGCGCTACCCGGTCGACGCGTTCGCGGGGCACTCGGACGTCGCGCCGGGCCGCAAGACCGACCCGGGCCCGCACTTCGATTGGCAACGCTTCGCGAGCGATGCCGGTTTTTCCGCCGAATACTTTCCTTTCCGTCAGCACTGATCGCGGGGTTTTTTGATCGGAGAAAGTTTTTTCTCCGATCAATGCCTTGCCGTGTCTGCGCGTGAGCGATGTCAAGACCTCTATCGCAAATTATCCGTTTGGACGTCCTCCGAATGTCCACTATACTTGGTGCCAGTTGAGCAGTTCTGCACTAGATATAGTGTGTGTCGCAGGGGAAAACCCGAGCGGCACCGGCCGGCGGGCAACGCCGGCGGACAGGGTTCTCAAGGCGGCGCGTCAGGCCGGGCGGTCCGGGCGTCGCGACCAGCGCAGCGAATATCGACGGGGCAGGGTATACATGACGAAGCACACGACCGGCCGGGTTGTCGCGCATCGACCGAACCGGCTTCCCCGGCGCATCGCTCGCCTCTTACCGCTCGCGCACCGCATGGCGCGGCGTTCGTTTTAATCCGCGGTTCTCTCCGCACCATCCAACACCAGGAGCTTTGCACATGCAAACCACCGACAACGCGACGTCCCAGTACGAGAGCGCCTCGAGCCGTCCGCTCGGCGGGACCGAACAGGGCGCGAAGGCGCTCGCGCCGCAGGCCACGTTCGCCGACTACAAGGTGATCCGCCGCAACGGCAGCGTCGTGTCGTTCGAACCGTCGAAGATCGCGATCGCGGTGACCAAGGCTTTCCTGGCCGTCAATGGCGGGCAGGGCGCGGCATCGGCGCGCGTACGCGAGCAGGTCGAACAACTGACGCACAACGTCGTGCGCGCGCTCGTGCGCAGCCGCCCGAACGGCGGTACGTTCCATATCGAAGACATCCAGGACCAGGTCGAACTCGCGCTGATGCGCGGCGGCGAGCACAACGTCGCGCGTGCGTACGTGCTGTATCGCGAGAAGCGCCACCTCGAGCGCCAGCATGCGGGCGAGGAAGCGGCGGCCGCGGGCGGCGAGTCGACCACCGGCATCAACGTGGTCGACAACGGCGTCACGCGCCCGCTCGACCTGAACGCGCTGCGCGCGCTGATCGTGTCGGCGTGCGACGGCCTCGGCGCTGCGGTTAACCCTGACCCGATCGTCGCGGAGACGGTGAAGAACCTGTACGACGGCGTGCCGATGAGCCAGGTCTACGACTCGGCGATCCTCGCGGCGCGTACGATGATCGAGAAGGATCCGGCATACAGCCAGGTCACGGCCCGCATCCTGCTGCACACGATCCGCCGCGAGATTCTCGGCGAGGAAGTCGTGCAGGCCGAGATGTCGACCCGCTATGCCGAATACTTCCCGCAGTTCCTGAAGCGCGGCGTCGACGCCGGCCTGCTCGACGACAAGCTGCTGCAGTTCGACCTGAAGCGCCTTGGCGAAGCCCTCGACGCGAACCGCGACCTGCAGTTCGGCTATCTCGGCCTGCAGACGCTGTACGACCGCTACTTCCTGCACGTCGAAGGCACCCGCATCGAAATGCCGCAGGCATTCTTCATGCGTGTCGCGATGGGCCTGTCGCTGAACGAGATCGACCGCGAAACGCGCGCGATCGAGTTCTACAACGTGCTGTCGAGCTTCGACTTCATGAGTTCGACGCCGACGCTGTTCAACTCGGGCACGCACCGCTCGCAGCTGTCGTCGTGCTACCTGACGACGGTCGCGGACGATCTGGACGGCATCTATGAAGCGCTGAAGGAAAACGCGCTGCTGTCGAAGTTCGCCGGTGGCCTCGGCAACGACTGGACGCGCGTGCGCGCACTCGGCTCGCATATCAAGGGCACGAACGGCAAGTCGCAAGGCGTGGTCCCGTTCCTGAAGGTCGTGAACGACACGGCCGTCGCGGTGAACCAGGGCGGCAAGCGCAAGGGCGCGGTCTGCGCGTACCTCGAATCGTGGCACCTCGACATCGAGGAGTTCCTGGAGCTGCGCAAGAACACCGGCGACGACCGCCGCCGTACGCACGACATGAACACGGCGAACTGGATTCCCGACCTGTTCATGAAGCGCGTGATGGAAGGCGGCGAGTGGACGCTGTTCTCGCCGTCGACCTGCCCGGACCTGCACGACAAGTTCGGCGCGGAATTCGAGGCGGCTTACACGGCTTACGAAGACAAGGTCGCACGCGGCGAGATCAAGCTGTTCAAGAAGATCCCGGCGCAGCAGCTGTGGCGCAAGATGCTCGGCATGCTGTTCGAGACGGGCCACCCGTGGATCACGTTCAAGGATCCGTGCAACGTGCGCTCGCCGCAGCAGCACGTCGGCGTCGTCCACTCGTCGAACCTGTGCACGGAAATCACGCTGAACACGAGCGATACCGAAATCGCGGTGTGCAACCTGGGCTCGGTGAACCTCGTCGCCCACCTGGTGAAGCAGGCCGACGGCAGCTACGCGCTCGACCACGACAAGCTGAAGCGCACGATCAGCGTCGCGATGCGCATGCTCGACAACGTGATCGACATCAACTACTACGCGGTGCCGAAGGCGCGTAACTCGAACCTGAAGCACCGCCCGGTGGGCCTGGGCATCATGGGCTTCCAGGACTGCCTGCACCTGCTGCGCACGCCGTACGCGTCGGAAGCGGCGGTCGAGTTCGCCGACCGTTCGATGGAAGCCGTCTGCTACTACGCGTATTACGCGTCGACCGAGCTGGCCGAAGAGCGCGGCCGCTACTCGAGCTACCGCGGCTCGCTGTGGGATCGCGGCATCCTCCCGCAGGACACGCTGAAGCTGCTGACGGAAGCGCGCGGCGGCTACGTCGAGGTCGACACGTCGGAATCGCTCGACTGGACGACGCTGCGTTCGCGGATCGCCGCGCACGGCATGCGCAACTCGAACTGCGTCGCGATCGCGCCGACGGCGACGATCTCGAACATCATCGGCGTGTCGGCCTGTATCGAGCCGACCTTCCAGAACCTGTACGTGAAGTCGAACCTGTCGGGCGAATTCACGGTGGTGAACGAGTATCTCGTCCGCGACCTGAAGGAACGCGGCCTGTGGGACGAAGTGATGGTCGCCGACCTGAAGTACTTCGACGGCATGCTGTCGCGCATCGACCGCATCCCGGCCGATTTGCGCGCGATCTACGCGACCGCGTTCGAGGTCGACCCGACGTGGCTGGTCGAAGCGGCATCGCGTCGCCAGAAGTGGATCGACCAGGCGCAATCGCTGAACATCTACATGGGCGGCGCATCGGGCAAGAAGCTCGACGAGGTCTACAAGCTCGCATGGCTGCGCGGCCTGAAGACGACCTACTACCTCCGCACGATGGCGGCGACGCACGTCGAGAAGTCGACGGTCGCACACGGCGCGCTGAACGCAGTGCCGACAGGCGGTGCAGGCAGCGGCGGCTCGGGCGGCGGCGCGCAAGGTGCAGCGGGCGGCTTCGGTGCGGCAGGCGGCGATGCGTCGTCGGGCGTGGTGAACGCGGCGCCGGCACTCGCGCCGGTCGAAGCAGACGGTCCGGTGTGCACGATGCGTCCGGGCGATCCCGGCTTCGACGAATGCGAAGCGTGCCAGTAACGCAGTGCGCCTGATCTGAGAAAGCAGGGCGGCGCGGCGCACACGACGACCGATCGAGGTTGAAGTGTGCGCCGCTCTCAACTAAAAAAATGATAAGGAATCTGTAACGCGACACCTGCGTTGCAGGCAGCGACAAGCGATCGAAACATCCCCGACGGCGTCGCGTTTCGATCGGCGTTCGATGCGTCGAGCGCACCTCGCGATACAAGCGCGACGCACATCGCGCACTGCATGAACGACGATGCGTTGCTCAAAGTGTTGTATCGAGGTCGCAACGCGAATCGAAAAAAGGATTTTTCGTGAGCGAACCCTTTTATCGCTCAGGAAAAGATGGTACAAACCGTTCTAAATTGATGGTGAGAATTTATGCTCAACTGGGATGACGAGAAGACTGCCGTAACCCCCGCGAGCGGAGCGCAGCAAAACGCGATGCGCACCTCCGCCGGGATGGCTGTCGGAATGCAGGCTGCAACGCCTGCCGCCCATCAGGTCCGCGACATTTTCGAAGGCGATCTTGCGGTGCCGCCGCAAGCATCGGCTGTTCCCGCCGGCGGTTCGGAAGCGCGGGTCAATGTCGCCGACAAGCGCATCATCAACGGCCAGACTGACGTCAATCAGCTGGTGCCGTTCAAGTACAAGTGGGCGTGGGAAAAGTATCTGGCCGGTTGCGCGAACCACTGGATGCCGCAGGAAATCAACATGTCCCGCGACATCGCACTGTGGAAGGACCCGAACGGTCTGACCGAGGACGAGCGCCGCATCGTGAAGCGCAACCTCGGCTTCTTCGTGACGGCCGATTCGCTCGCGGCGAACAACATCGTGCTCGGCACGTATCGCCACATCACGGCGCCCGAGTGCCGGCAGTTCCTGCTGCGCCAGGCGTTCGAGGAAGCGATCCACACGCACGCGTACCAATACATCGTCGAATCGCTCGGTCTCGACGAAGGCGAGATCTTCAACGCGTACCACGAGGTACCGTCGATCCGCGCGAAGGACGAATTCCTGATCCCGTTCATTCATACGCTGACGGACCCGGCCTTCAAGACCGGCACGCTCGAAGCGGATCAGAAGCTGCTGAAGTCGCTGATCGTGTTCGCCTGCATCATGGAAGGCCTGTTCTTCTATGTCGGGTTTACGCAGATCCTCGCACTCGGCCGCCAGAACAAGATGACGGGTGCTGCAGAGCAATATCAGTACATCCTGCGCGACGAGTCGATGCACTGCAACTTCGGCATCGACCTGATCAACCAGATCAAGCTCGAAAACCCGCATCTCTGGACCGCGGAATTCCGTGCCGAGATCCGCGAGCTGTTCAAGCAGGCTGTCGAACTCGAATACCGCTACGCCGAAGACACGATGCCCCGCGGCGTGCTGGGTTTGAACGCGTCGATGTTC
Organism: Burkholderia sp. ABCPW 11; assembly: GCF_001523445.1. Classification (NCBI taxonomy): domain Bacteria; kingdom Pseudomonadati; phylum Pseudomonadota; class Betaproteobacteria; order Burkholderiales; family Burkholderiaceae; genus Burkholderia; species Burkholderia sp. ABCPW 11. The sequence continues at coordinate 56,909 of NZ_LOVM01000032.1, forward strand.
AAGAGCTATCTGCGTTTCATCAGCAACCGCCGTTGCCAGCAGATCGGCCTCGACCCGCTGTTCCCGAACGAGGAGAACCCGTTCCCGTGGATGAGCGAGATGATCGACCTGAAGAAGGAACGCAACTTCTTCGAGACGCGTGTGATCGAGTATCAGACGGGGGGCGCGCTGTCCTGGGAATGACCCGCAGCAGCGAACCCGTTACATGATGGAGCAGCCGGTGGCCTCTCGGCCCCGGCCCAAGGTTTAGGAGCAAGAACGCCTGATGCAAAGCATGCCCGGTGCCTTAACGGCCCAACGATACGACAGGCACTTTGCGAACCCTTCAGTGGGATGGGCAAACTTCCCTCCGGAAAAAGCGGGCGGCCGTGTGGCGGTCCGCTTGATCAAGCGATTAGGGGTAGCGGCGCGAGGTGCGCCGGCTACCGACTTGATTTGGCGCGCGAGGCCATGGGGTCACGCGCGCCATACCGTATTCATTAGCGTAAGCGCGCGGTATCTGCGTACGCCGATGAATAGCCCGCTTCGAAGCGCACGTCCTGAACAGCGTCCGCGGGAAGCGGGTTTTGACGAAGGGTGTAGTTTGAACTGACTCTCATCTGAACCTGAAGGAGAACAACATGGCTACTGCCAAGAAGAAACCGGCTGCTAAGAAAGTTGCTGCCAAGAAGACCGTTGCGAAGAAGGCCGCTGCTCCGGCGAAGAAGGCCGCAGTGAAGAAGGTTGCTGCGAAGAAGGTCGCGGTGAAGAAGGTTGCCGCGAAGAAGGCAGCACCGGCGAAGAAGGCCGCTGCAAAGAAGGTCGCAGCCAAGAAGGTCGCAACGAAGAAGGTTGCAGCGAAGAAAGTCGCAGTGAAGAAGGTTGCTGCGAAGAAGGCAGCACCGGCCAAGAAGGCCGCTGCGAAGAAGGTTGCAGCGAAGAAAGTCGCAGTGAAGAAGGTTGCTGCGAAGAAGGCCGCACCGGCGAAGAAGGCTGCTGCGAAGAAGGCCGCGCCGGCGAAGAAGGCTGCCGCGAAGAAGGCCGCGCCGGCGAAGAAGGCCGCCGCGAAGAAGGCCGCGCCCGCCAAGAAGGCTGCCCCTGCGAAGAAGGCCGCCGCACCGGCGAAGAAGGCTGCTGCACCGAAGAAGGCCGTCGTGAAGAAGGCTGCGCCGGCAACGACCGCGTCGACCGCATCGGTTGCGCCGGCATCGGGCGTGAAGACCGCGCTCAACCCGGCAGCGGCATGGCCGTTCCCGACCGGCAGCCGTCCGTAATCGCGGCTGAGCAGCATCACCCGGACACTCACGTGGTGTCCGTGGGTTGAGTAGCGCTACTCAATCAATCCCGCCATCTGGCTCAGGTGGCGGGATTTTTTTCGTCCGTCTGGTCGCCGATGGGGCGCCGGTGGGCTGTCCGACGCGAGCGCGGACGAGAACGGGCGGACGAAAAAAAACGCATGTGCGGCTTCGCACATGCGTTCGACTGCGGCTTGCGCCGCGTGCTGAGGATACCCGTCAGTGCGTGACGCGCGTGACGCCGCCGCTCGACAGCAGGCGTACGCGCTCGCCGGCGCGGAACGCTTCGCCGCTTGCCGCCTGCGTGATCGAGCGCAGATCGCCGTTGTCGAGGCGCACGGTGATTTCGACACCGTTCGCCGTGCTGAGGTTTTCGCCGACCGCGTTACCCGCGACCGCACCGACGAGGCCGCCGGCGATCGCCGTCAGGATCGAGCCTTTGCCGCCGCCGATCGCGCTGCCCGCGACCGCGCCGAGCGCGCCGCCGCCGAGCGTGCCGATCGCGCTGCCGCCGCCGTCGGACTGAATGCGCACCGCACGGACGCTTTCGACCGTGCCCATGCGGACCGTCTGTTCGCGCTGCGCCTGGCCGACGCTATAGACATCCGCCGAACCGGGCGCCGTGAAGCAGCCGGCGAGGGTCAGCGTGGCCGTCAGCATGGCCGCAAGCGTGAGGGTTTTTTTCGTCAACATCTTTGCTCTCCCACAATATTCATTTGAGACTGTAACCGAATGCAGTCTCGAAGCGTGCGTCGATTTCGGCGCGCGTCAGTACGTAAGTCTGGGGCCCTTGATGGGCGATCTTGAGCGAGCCCATCAGGCTCGCAAGGCGGCCGGTGGTTGCCCAGTCGAAGCCTTGCTCGATGCCGTACAGCAGGCCACCCCGGAAGGCGTCGCCGCAGCCGGTCGGATCGGCGATGCGCTCTGCCGGCACGACCGGAATCTGTTCCGCACCCTGCTTGTGGCGGATGGTCGCGCCGTGCTCGCCACGCGTGATGACGAGGGCGTCGACCCGGCTGGCGATTTCATCTTCGGACCATCCCGTCTTGTCGCTCACCAGCTTGGCCTCGTAGTCGTTGACCGCAACATAGGTCGCAAGTTCAATGCTGCGGCGCAGCGTCGCACCGTCGAACAGCGGCAGGCCCTGGCCCGGATCGAACACGAACGGCACACCGGCCTGGGCCAGCTCTTCCACGTGCTGCACCATCCCGTCGAAGCCGTCCGGGCCGACGATCGCGAGCTTGATGTCCGGCGCGTCGCCCGCGTGGTTCAGGTGCGATTGCATCATCGCGCCCGGGTGGAACGCCGCGATCTGGTTGTTGTCGAGATCGGTCGTGATCATCGCCTGCGCGGTGTACGTATCGGGCAGCACGCGAACGTGGTCGCGACGCAGGCCGAGATCGTCGAACCGGTCGAGATACGGCTGCGCATCCAGCGCGCCCATCGTGCCCATGATGCGCGCGTCGCCGCCGAGCAGGTGCAGCGCGTACCCGATGTTGCCCGCACAGCCGCCGAATTCGCGACGCATCGTCGGCACGAGGAAGCTCAGGTTGATGAGGTGCACCTGGTCGGGCAGGATGTGCTCGCGGAACCGCCCTTCGAAGGTCATGATGGAGTCGTAGGCGATCGAGCCGCAAATCAGCGTAGCCAAGGTGTGCGTTCCTGTAGAAATGAGGGGCCCTGCGCGACAACGCCGCGCGAAGGGCGCGGCGCGGCAGGGGAAAGCGGAAGAAAGCTTACTTCAGTGCGGCGAGCGCTGCATCGTAGTTCGGCTCGTCCTTGATTTCGCTGACGAGTTCCGCATGGATCACCTTGTCCTGCGCGTCGAGCACGACCACCGCGCGTGCGGTCAGGCCGTTCAGCGGGCCGCTCGTCACGTCGACGCCGTACGCGTTCGCGAACGCGCGGCCGGTGCGGAACGTCGATGCCGTCACGACGTTCTCGAGGCCTTCGGTCGTGCAGAAGCGCGTGGCGGCGAACGGCAGGTCGGCGGACACGACCACCACCACCGTGTTGTCGAGCGACGACGCGGCTTCGTTGAACTTGCGGGTCGACGTCGCGCAGGTCGGCGTGTCGAGGCTCGGCACGATGTTCAGCACCTTGCGCTTGCCGGCGAAGCTGGCGAGCGACAGATCGGCGAGGTCCTTGCCGACCAGCTTGAAATCGGCGGCTTGCGCACCGACGGCCGGGAACGTGCCGGCGAGATCGATCGGGTTGCCACCCAGCGTAACTTTGCTCATGTTCGTGCTCCGAAATAGCGCGCCGCTCGGGCGCGCGGGTTGAGACGGGCGCGCAAGCGCGCCGCGGCGCGTCACGGATAGAAGATCTGGACGCGGAAATTCGAGGCGGGCGTGCCGTTCGTGTCGAGGCGGACGACCATCGTCTGCGTCGTGCCGGGCGGCAGCCCGGCGTCGATCGGCGTGCCCGGGCGCACGTAGTCGCGCGGCGCGAGCACGCGGCGCACGGTGACGTGATTGGTGTCGTCGAGCAGCGTGAGTTCGAGCGACGGGTACGCGAGCGCGACGCGGTAGCGGTTCGTCAGCGGCACCTTCAGTTCGAGCTTGCGCGGGCCGTCGAGCTGGCGCAGGTCGGTCGCGTCGAGCCGCAGCCCGTCGATTGCGCGCGGCGGCGCGACCGTGCAGCCGAGCGGCGCACAGGCCTGCCGGAACCAGCTCTGCGTGACAGGCCAGTAGATCATCAGCGCTTCGCGCTGCCACCACGCCAGTTGCACGACGAGCAGGCCGACCAGCGCGGCCGCGACGAGGCCGCCGAAAAAGCCGCCGAGTATTCCGCGTCGCTGCGGCGCGCGCGTCTCGCGCGTGACGGCGAAGTGCGGACGATCGTCGTCGGTCGGTGCGGCGGGGAACGGGACGGCCGGTTGGACGGCCGGTTCATCGGTTGCCGCTGCGGCCGGGGCCTTGTCGTGTCGGGCGAGGGTGTCGGATTCCGATGCGGCTTCGGCTTCGGCTTCGGCGACGGCCGGTGCGGGCGTGAACGCAAAGCGCGGTTCGCGCGGCGCGCGTTCGTCGTCCGGCACGGCGAAGTGCGCGTGGCCGACGGGTTCGGCCGGTTCGGCGGCGATTTCCGTTTCCGACGGACGGTGGGCGACGAAGCGGGGCTCGCGCGGGTCGCGCTCGACGAGCGAGGGCCCGGCTGCTTCGGTTTCGTGCGGTTCGTGCCGCGTTTGCGGCGAATGCGGTTCGGCCTGTGGCTCGACGGCAGCCGATGAATCGAGCTCGGCCGGAGAGGTCGCGAACGGCGCGGGCGTACCCGACAGGTGGACGACGCCGGCTTCCGTGGACGGGAGCGCGAGCGGTATCAGCGGCTCGGTGCGCACGGTTTCGGCGCTGTGCTGCAGCGACGGATCGACGCCGGCGTCGAGCCACGGCGCCCACATGTCCCAGCCTTCCGACTTGTAATCGGTGCCGGTCGGCAATCCGGCCGGCGCATCGGCGGTGAACAGTCGAACCGGGGCGGCCTGCTGGCGTGCGTCGCTGTCATGCGGCGCGGCAGCCGGTTCCGTCAAGGCCGGTTCGGGCTGCTGCGCGTACTCGGGAACGAGCGATTCGGAAGCGTTGAAGACTTCGTGACAATGCCCGCAGCGCACGAGCCCCTGATGCAGCGAGAGCTGTTCCTGCTGCAGCCGGAAGACGGTTTCGCAATGAGGGCAGCGCGTCGCAAGGAGCATGTCGAGCCGGGCGGCCTGCTGGCCAGAGTGAAGGACAGCGCTATTCTAATGGCTTTCGCGGCGGGTTCCGGCGAGGCATACCCAACCTTCGTGTTCGCGCCAGACCGAGATGTCGACGTAGCGCGCATAAACGGCCGCAACCTCGTCCGCCTGGCGCGCGAGCACGCCCGACAGCGCGATGCGGCCGCCCGGCTTGACCTTCGACGCGAGCATCGATGCCATCAGCTTCAGCGGATTCGACAGGATGTTCGCGACGACGATGTCGAATTCGCCGTCCGGGCATGCATCGGGCAGCCCGTACGTGACTTCCGCCCGGTTGCGTTCGCTGTTCTGGCGCGCCGATTCGACCGCCTGCGGATCGATGTCGATGCCGATCACGGGGTTCGCCCCGCATTTCTTCGCGAGGATCGCGAGGATGCCCGAGCCGCAGCCGTAGTCGAGCACCGACTGGCCGGGCTTCACCGACTGTTCGAGCCATTCCATGCAGAGGCGCGTGGTGGGGTGGCTGCCGGTGCCGAACGCGAGGCCGGGGTCGAGTTCGAGGACGAGCGCATCGGGATCGGGCGCATCGTGCCACGACGGCACGACCCAGATCCGCTCGCCGATCGGGATCGGCTCGAACTGCGATTGCGTGAGCCGCACCCAGTCCTGCTCCTCGACGTCGCGCACGACGAACGCCGGTGTCTCGGCGATGCCGATTTCGTTCGCGGCCGCCGCGAGCAGCACGGCCGGTTCATGGTCGGCCGACAGCAGCGCGACCACGCGCGAGTGCTGCCACGCAGTGCGATCGGGCACGAGGCCCGGCTCGCCGAAGAGCGGCTGTTCGTCGGGCGTGTCGGCGTCGGCATCTTCGACGGACACCGACAGCGCGCCGAGCTCGAGCAGTGCGTCGGACAGGGCCTCCGCATGCTCGCGGGCCAGTTCGACGACGAGTTCGCGATAACCCATGCTTACGCTTCTTCCGGTGCGACCTGCTGCTTCTGTGCGAGCCGGTTTTCGAGGTAATGGATGCTGGTGCCGCCTTCGACGAACTTCGAGTCGATCATCAGCTCGCGATGCAGCGGGATGTTGGTCTGGATGCCTTCGACGACCATTTCCGACAGCGCGATGCGCATCCGACGGATCGCCTGCTCGCGCGTCGCGCCGTAGGTGATCAGCTTGCCGATCATCGAATCGTAGTTCGGCGGCACGAAATAGCCATTGTAGGCGTGCGAGTCGACGCGCACGCCGGGGCCGCCCGGCGTATGCCACGACGTGATCCGGCCCGGCGACGGCGTGAACTTGAACGGATCTTCGGCGTTGATCCGGCATTCGATCGCATGCCCGCGGAACTGGATGTCGCGCTGGCGCAGCGCGAGCTTCTCGCCGGCTGCGATGCGGATCTGTTCCTGCACGATGTCGACGCCGGTGATCAGTTCCGATACCGGGTGCTCGACCTGCACGCGCGTGTTCATCTCGATGAAGTAGAACTCGCCGTTTTCGTACAGGAATTCGAAGGTGCCCGCGCCGAGGTAGCCCATCTTCTTGCACGCGTCTGCGCAGCGGTCGCCGATGCGGTCGATCAGGCGGCGCGGAATGCCGGGCGCCGGCGCTTCCTCGATCACCTTCTGGTGGCGGCGCTGCATCGAGCAGTCGCGCTCGCCGAGCCAGATCGCGTTCTTGTGCGCGTCCGACAGCACCTGGATCTCGATGTGGCGCGGGTTCTCGAGGAACTTCTCCATGTACACCTGCGGGTTGCCGAACGCACGGCCGGCTTCCTCGCGGGTCATGTTGACCGCGTTGACGAGCGCGGCCTCGGTGTGCACGACGCGCATCCCGCGCCCGCCGCCGCCGCCCGCCGCCTTGATGATGACCGGATAGCCGATCGCGCGCGCAATCTTGACGATCTCCTTCGGATCTTCCGGCAATGCGCCTTCCGAGCCCGGCACGCACGGCACGCCGGTCTTGATCATCGTCTGCTTCGCGGTGACCTTGTCGCCCATCATGCGGATCGTTTCCGGACGCGGGCCGATGAACGTGAAGCCCGACTGCTCGACGCGCTCCGCGAAATCGGCGTTCTCCGACAGGAAGCCGTAGCCGGGGTGGATCGCCTCGGCATCGGTCACTTCCGCGGCGCTGATCAGCGCCGGCATGTTCAGGTAGCTCAGGTTCGACGGGGCCGGGCCGATACAGACGGCTTCGTCCGCGAGGCGCACGTACTTGGCTTCCTTGTCGGCTTCCGAGTAGACGACCACCGTCTTGACGCCGAGTTCGCGGCACGCGCGCTGGATGCGCAGCGCGATTTCACCGCGGTTGGCAATGAGGATTTTTTCAAACATAGCGAGTATTCGTCTCTTCGAGGGGCGCGCGAGCGGCGCCTGGCGAGCATCGGCGGCGCGCGGCGGCAGGGCCGCGCGGCGGGCTTAGCCGATCACGAAAAGCGGCTGGCCGTATTCGACGGCCTGGCCGTTCTCGACGAGGATTTCCTTGATCACGCCGGCCTTGTCCGACTCGATCTCGTTGAGCAGCTTCATCGCTTCGATGATGCAGATCGTCTGGCCTTCCTTGACCGTGTCGCCGGCCTGCACGAACGGGTCGGCGCCCGGCGACGGCGCGCGATAGAACGTGCCGACCATCGGCGACGTCACGACGTGGCCCTGCGGGGCGGCCGGTGCGGCCGGGGCGCCGGCTGCCGGCGCCGCCGCTGCACCATCGGTCGGCAGCGCGGCCGACGGCGCCGGCGCGCTGACTTGCGGGGCATACCCAGCCGTCGGCTGCACGTAGACCGGCGGCGCGTTCTTGACGATGCGCACCTTGCCTTCGCCTTCCGTCACTTCCAGCTCGGAGATGCCGGATTCGGAAACGAGGTCGATCAGAGTTTTCAGCTTACGAAGATCCATCGGGAATTCCCCTTTCAATACGTGAAAGCGCCGGTTAGGGGCCGGCGCTGAATCTAGATCGCGAAATCAGCCGCGCGACGCGCCTTGCAGCTTGTCCAGCGCGTACTCGAGCGCGTACAGATAACCTTTCCAGCCGAGCCCGCAGATCACGCCTTCGGCCTGGTCGGAAAAGTAGGAGTGGTGCCTGAACGCTTCGCGGCGATGCACGTTCGACAAGTGAACCTCGACGAACGGGATGCCGACGCCGGCGATCGCGTCCCGGATCGCAACGCTCGTATGCGTATACGCGGCCGGATTGATCAGGATGAAATCGGTCTGTTCCTCCCGCGCGGCCTGGATGCGGTCGACCAGCGCGCCTTCATGGTTGCTCTGGAACGACGACAGTTCGGCGCCGGCTTCCCGGGCGCGCGCGGCAAGCGCCTGATCGATCTGCGCGAGCGTGACGCGGCCATACACCTCCGGTTCCCGGGTGCCGAGAAGGTTCAGGTTGGGGCCGTGCAGCACCAGCAATCGTGTCATGGTCGCTTCTATTTCTGCGGAATTGCGCGAACTTTAGCGCTATTTAGAGAAATTTGTCTAGTTTTGCCGAACGGCCGGGCGCGCGGGCCCTGCAAGAATTACCGGTGTCGATGCGCAGGATCGGCGAATTCACGCGAAATTGCGGCGATCGACCTGCAAATCGCCGTCAACGCGCAGGCCGCCATTCGCGCCGATTACAGCGCGTCGAGCGTCTTTTTCAGCTCGGCCGGCTGGATTTGTCCCAATTTTGTCTCGCGCACCTTGCCGGTTTCGTCGATGACGACGGTAAACGGCAGCGCACCGGCGGTATTTCCGAAATTTCGGGCCAGATCGGCGCCCGCATAGCCGCTGACGAAGACCGGATAGTCAACCTTCACCTTCTGCAGGAAGTTCTTCACGTTCTGCTCGGAATCGACGCCGATCCCGACGAAACGGATGCCTTTCTGTTTGTACTGGTGCGACAGCGCCACGAGCTCGGGCATCTCCTCGACGCACGGGCCGCACCACGACGCCCAGAAGTTGACGACGACTTTCTGGCCCTTGAACGCGGCCAGCGTGGCCGGCTTGCCGTCGATGCCGGTGAGCGACGACGCCCACAGCTGGTCGACCGGGTTGCCGTGGGCGGCCGGCGCCGCGACGGCGACGCCGTCGTCGGCAGTGCCGCGGAACCAGTGGCCGGCGGCAATCCCGCCGGCGACGGCGGCGGCCGCGACCACCGCGAGCGCCAACATGCGTTTCATCATCATCGTTGAATCATTCCGGTTCGGAAGGGGCCTGGCTCGCGTCGACGAGCGCGCGCAGCGCGGCGGCATCCGCGCGGGCGACGCGCCCGCGCGCGTCGGCCTTCACCGCGCCGCGCAGATCGTCGCTCGCATAGAGCGCGAGATGGATGCCGATCGCGTCCATGTCGCGTCGCGGGCGCCACAGGAAACTGAGCGTCTCGACGTCGCCGCGGCCCGCGAAATGCCGCGTCTCCGACACGTCGTACTGGACGTTCTGGTTCAGCAGGTAGATCGCGACGTCCTTCGGGTTGTCGGTGAATGCCTGCAAATGGATATCCGAATGCGCGTTCGCGGTGCCGTTCAGCACGGCGCCCGTCACATAAGGATGGAACTCGGCGAGCCGGCGCATCCAGTCGAGCGCGATCTCGCGCAGGCGGCGCAGTTCGTCCGGCTGCGTGTCGCTCTGGAACAGCGCGAGGTACTCGCGCAGTTCTTCCTCGATCTGGTCGTTATCCGGCAGCCATTCGCCGGCAACGCGCGAATCGCCCAGCAACTGGCGCGCGGCCTTGCGCTTCGCGCCGGCGTAGTCCTGGCCATCCTCCGCGATCAGGCGGGCGGCTGACTGGGCGATTTCCTCGCGGACGCGCCGCGGGTCGACAAGAGGTTTGCGAGACATGATCCGGCAATCATACTCGATCGTCGCGGCGCCCGAGCACGGGTGCGGCGGCCCGCCGCCCGAGGGCGCCGGCACCGTTCGCGTGCATCGTTCGGGCCGCCGGGCATCGCAAGCCGTCAGTTACAATACTGCTCTTTGTGTCGCGGCCAGGTCGTTGGCCGGGCGCCGGCCGCACGGCCTCGCCGGCGCGCCGCACACGCATCCTTTCCGAATCGACGGCGCCCGGCGGCGCGAAAGCATTCATCTATGCACATCCACATTCTTGGCATCTGCGGCACCTTCATGGGCGGTCTCGCCGTACTCGCACGCGAGGCGGGCCACACGGTGACGGGTTGCGACGCGGGCGTCTATCCGCCGATGAGCACGCAGCTCGAGGCGCAGGGCATCGCGCTGACCGAGGGCTACGGCGCCGAGCAGATCGACCTGAAACCGGACCTGTTCGTGATCGGCAACGTCGTCACGCGCGGCAATCCGCTGATGGAGGCGATCCTCGATCGCGGCCTGCCTTACGTGTCGGGCCCGCAGTGGCTCGGCGAGCACGTGCTCGCCGGCAAATGGGTGCTCGCGGTCGCGGGCACGCACGGCAAGACGACCACGTCGTCGATGCTCGCGTGGCTGCTGGAAGACGCGGGGCTGAACCCGGGCTTCCTGATCGGCGGCGTGCCGCTGAACTTCGGCGTGTCCGCGCGGCTCACCGATTCGAGCTTCTTCGTGATCGAGGCCGACGAGTACGACACGGCCTTCTTCGACAAGCGCTCGAAATTCGTGCACTACCGGCCGCGCACCGCGGTGCTGAACAACCTCGAATTCGATCACGCCGACATCTTCCCCGATCTCGCCGCGATCGAGACGCAATTCCATCATCTCGTGCGTACCGTGCCCGGCGTCGGGCGGATCGTCGCCAACGGTCGGTCGGATGCGCTCGAGCGCGTGCTGGCGCGCGGCTGCTGGAGCGAGGTCGAGCGCTTCGGCGTCGACGGCGGCTGGCAGGCGCTGCCGGCGGAGGACGGCGTGCCGGTCGACGAACGCTTCGCGGTGTATTCCCGCGCCGAGCGCGTCGGCGAAGTCGCGTGGCAGGTGCAGGGCGAGCACAACCGGATGAACGCGCTCGCGGCGATCGCCGCCGCGCGCCACGTCGGCGTGCCGCCCGCGCAGGCGGCTGCGTCGCTCGCATCGTTCCGCAACGTGAAGCGGCGCATGGAAGTGCGCGGCAGCGTCGACGGCGTGACCGTCTACGACGACTTCGCGCATCACCCGACCGCGATCGACACCACGATCGCCGGGCTTCGTGCGCGGATCGGTCGCCAAAACGCGCGCATCCTCGCGGTGCTCGAGCCGCGCTCGAACACGATGAAGCTCGGCGTGATGAAGTCGCAATTGCCGGCGAGCCTTGCCGATGCCGATCTCGTGTTCGGCTACGGCGCGCCGACCGGGCGCGATGCGCTCGGCTGGAATCTCGCCGAGGCGCTCGCGCCGCTCGGCGAGCGCGCGCGCGCATTCGACGATCTGCATCTCCTGGTGAAGGCGGTGGTCGAGGCCGCACGTCCGGGCGACCACGTGCTCGTGATGAGCAACGGCGGCTTCGGCGGCGTGCACCAGAAGCTGCTCGACGCGCTCGGGAGCCGCACGTGATCCTGTATCTGCACGGCTTCCGGTCGTCGCCGGAATCGCAGAAATCGCGGCTGCTCGCCGCGCGCATGGCCGAACTCGGCCGCGCCGGCGAGTGGCGGTGCCCGTCGCTGTCGGTGTCGCCGCTCGAGGCGATCGCGGTCGCCGAGGCCGAGGTCGCGGGGGCGGCCGACGTCACTGTCATCGGCAGCTCGCTCGGCGGCTATTACGCGACGTGGCTCGCGGAAAAACACGGGTGGAAGGCGGTGCTGCTGAATCCGGCCATCGTCCCGCAGCGCGACCTCGAACAGTATCTCGGCGAACAGCCGCTGTGGCACGGCGGTGGCACGATCGTCGTCGAGCGTCGCCACCTGCAGGAACTCGACGCGCTGCGCGTGCCGGCGATCACGCGCGCCGACCGCTACTATCTGTTCGCGGCGACCGGCGACGAAGTGCTCGATTATCGCGAGATGCTTGCCCATTACCCGGGCGCGAAAACCCGCGTGATCGACGGCAGCGATCACGGAATCAGCGAATTTGCCGACTATGTCGACGACGTTCTCGCGTTTTGCGACGGAAAGACGTCATAAACCGGCCGTGTGCCGATCGAATTCCCATCATCATGCGGCGCCGCCGACGCGGCGCCCGGCAGTCTGAACGAGAGTACTGAGTGAACGTTTTCTTCGAGGAATCGGGCAGTTTCAAGGCGGGCAGCGTGCTGTCGCGCCAGGGCGACGCATTTCAGGTCGAGTTGCCCGGCGGGCGGCGCGCGAAGGTGCGCGCGAAAGACGTGCTGATCGAATTCGACAAGCCGGCAGCGGGCGAGCTGATGCAGGAGGCCGACACGGCCGCGCAGCAGATCGACCTGGACTTCCTGTGGGAATGCGCGCCGGCCGACGAGTTCGCGTACACGGCGCTCGCCGCCGAGTACTTCGGCGCGACGTACGGCCCGGTCGAGCGCGCGGCGCTCGTGCTGCGGCTGCACGGCTCGCCCGTCTATTTCCGCCGCAAGGGGCGCGGCCAGTACCAGCGCGCGCCGGAAGAGCAGCTCAAGATGGCGCTCGCCTCGCTCGAGCGCAAGCGCCAGCAGGCGCTCGTGCAGGCGCAGTATGAAGAGGAACTGAAGGCCGGCAAGCTGCCGGAAGCGTTCGCGGGCAAGGTGCTCGGGCTGCTGACGCGGCCGGACAAGAATTCGATCGAATACAAGGCGATGGAAGCAGCGGCCGGCGCGCGCGGCGTATCGCCGGCGCGGCTGATGCTCGACTGCGGCGGCATCGAGTCGCCGCGGGCGCTGCACGAAGCGCGCTTTCTCGCGGAATTCTTCCCGCACGGCACGGGCTTTCCGCCCGTCACGGTCGGCCCGCTGCCGGACGACCTGCCGCGCGCGAACGTCGAGGCGTTCTCGATCGACGACATCACGACCACCGAAATCGACGACGCATTTTCGGTCGAGCACCTGTCCGACGGCCGGGTGCGGATCGGCGTGCACATCGCGGCGCCTGCGCTCGGCATCGTGCGCGGCGATCCGGTCGATGCGATCGCGCGCGCGCGCCTGTCGACCGTCTACATGCCGGGCGACAAGATCACGATGCTGCCGGACGACGTCGTCGACGTGTTCACGCTGAAAGAGGGCGATTACCGCCCGGCGCTGTCGCTGTACATCATCGTCAACCGCGAGACGCAGGACATCGTCGCGAACGAGACGCGCGCCGAGCTCGTCTTCGTGAAGAACAACCTGCGCCACAACACGCTCGACGAGCTCGTCACCGAGGAGACGCTCGCGGCCGGCACCGGCGACTATCCGCACAAGGACGACATCGCCGTGCTGTGGCCGCTCGCGCAGGCGCTGTTCGAGAAGCGCCAGGTCGCGCGTGCGGGCTACGGCCTGAAGCGCGAGGTGCAGCGCAACACCGACTACAACTTCTACGTCGAAGGCGAGCACGTGACGATCACGCCGCGCCGCCGCGGCTCGCCGCTCGACCTGATCGTGTCGGAGCTCGCGATTCTCGCGAACTCGACCTGGGGCGCGTTCCTGCACGATCACACGGTGCCGGGCATCTATCGTTCGCAGCGCGGCTTCGGCGCGCCGGGCCCGAAGCGCACGCGGATGCAGACGACGGCCGCGCCGCACGAAGGCCTCGGCGTCGCGCAATACGCGTGGAGCACGTCGCCGCTGCGCCGCTACGTCGACCTCGTGAATCAATGGCAACTGCTCGCGTGCGTGCAGCACGGCGTCACCGCGAAGCTCGCGGCGCCGTTCAAGCCGAAGGACGCCGACCTGTACGCGGTCGTGCAGGGTTTCGACGATACGTATACGGCTTACGCCGACTACCAGCGCCGGATGGAGTACTTCTGGTGCCTGCGCTGGCTCGCGCAGGAGCAGAAGAAGCAGGTCGTCGCGAGCGTCGTGAAGGGCGATCTCGTGCGCCTCGAGGAAATTCCGCTGCTGCTGCACGTGCCGGGGCTCGGCGTGCATGCGCGCGGCACGCGCGTGCTGCTCGACGTGATGTCGCTCGACGAGCTGACGATCGAGGCGTCGGTGCGCCTGCTGAACGTGCTCGACGCGCCGACCGTGACGAGCGGCGACGCGGCCGACGAAGAGGATGACGCCGAGGGCGGCGACGATACGCTGGTCGACGCGGAAGACGCGTCGGCGCAAGCCGAGGCCGAAGCGCTGGCCGAATCGGGCGACGATGCGGCGGCGGAGGGCGGCGAAGCCACGAGCGGCAACGACGGCGAAGAGGGGCGCGCATCATGAACGCAGCGGCGTCGTCGAGCGGCGTCGACCGCTATGTCGTGTTCGGCAACCCGGTGGCGCACAGCAAGTCGCCGTTCATCCACGCGCAATTCGCCGCGCAGACCGGCGAGCCGATCGAGTACACGCACCGGCTCGCGCCGGTCGACGGTTTCGAGGCCGCCGTGCGCGCGTTCGTCGCCGAAGGCGGTCGCGGCGCGAACGTGACGGTGCCGTTCAAGCTCGACGCGCATGCGCTCGCCGACACGCTGTCGCCGCGCGCGGCGGCGGCGGGCGCGGTGAACACGCTGCGTATCGACGCCGACGGCCGTCTTCACGGCGACAACACCGACGGCGTCGGCCTCGTGCGCGACATCGAAGCGAATCTCGGCGTGTCGCTCGCGGGCGCGCGCATTCTGCTGCTCGGCGCGGGCGGCGCCGCGCGCGGTGTCGTGCTGCCGCTGCTCGACCGCGCGCCGCTGTCGATCGACATCGTGAACCGCACCGCGAGCAAGGCCGAAGCGCTCGTCGGCCAGTTCATGCAGGCCGCGCACGATGCGGGCTGCCTGCTCGCGGGCGGCGGCCCCGGCGTCGTGCGGGCCGAACCGTACGACGTGGTGATCAATGCGACGGCCGGCAGCCTCGACGCCGCGCTGCCGGAATGCGACGCCGCCGCGTTCGGCGCCGGTACGCTCGCGTACGACATGATGTACGGCGCGCAGCCGACCGTGTTCATGCAGCACGCGGCGTCGCTCGGCGCACGCACGGCCGACGGGCTCGGGATGCTGGTCGAGCAGGCGGCCGAATCGTTCTTCATCTGGCGCGGCGTGCGGCCGGACGGCGCACCGGTGCTGGCCGCGCTGCGCCAGGCGCTCGCGGCGAGCTGAACGGAGCGCGGCACGTGGCGGCGGTGAGCGGCACGCAGCGCACGCGGACGACGAGCCTCGCTCGCTGGATCGTCTATGCGGGATCGGTGTTCGCGGGCGCATGGCTCGCGACGCAACTGTTCTATCTCGCGCAGATCGCGCTGTGGTCGTTCGTGAACCCGGGCTCGACCGCGTTCATGCGCACCGACGCGTGGTGGCTGTCGCGCGACACGCCGCCCGCGCAGATCCGGCACCAGTGGGTGCCGTACGACCAGATCTCGCGCAACCTGAAGCGTGCGCTGATCGCGTCCGAAGATTCGACCTTCGCGACCAACAACGGCTACGACGTCGACGCGATCCTGCAGGCGTGGGAGAAGAACAAGGCGCGCGGCCGGATCGTCGCGGGCGGCTCGACGATCACGCAGCAGCTCGCGCGCAACCTGTTCCTGTCGCGCGAGAAGAGCTACATCCGCAAGGGGCAGGAGCTGATCATCACGTGGATGCTCGAGACGGTGCTCGACAAGGAGCGCATCTTCGAGATCTACCTGAATTCGGTCGAGTGGGGGCGCGGCGTGTACGGCGCCGAAGCGGCCGCACGCTATTACTACAGGATTCCCGCGAGCCGGCTCGGCGCGTGGCAGTCGGCGCGTCTCGCGGTGATGCTGCCGAAGCCGCGCTGGTTCGATGCGCATCGCGGCTCGGCGTACCAGGCGCAGCGTGCGGCAGTCATCGCGCGCCGGATGGGCGCGGCCGAGCTGCCGCAATCCGAGTAAGCGGCGCGTCCGCGCCGCTGCATTGTCCGTTTCGCCGCCGACGCGCGATTGGTGCGCTGCAGCGGATTCGTGTCGCCGCCATTTCGGGCCGCATCCTTTAGACGAATCCGTCTATTTCTCTCGACTGAGCAATGCCGGCGACCGTGCGATTTTGTTGGCCCGCAGCGCATGAAATCCATGCTTTTCGAGTCTTCGCGGGTCAACGCGAAAGTCGATGAAAGCGACGTGAAATGCAACGTTTCGCGAATCGAAGCATTCCTGAAAGGTGTGCGCCGCACCGCCCACGCGCCAAATATTTCAAAATTTTTCAAAGCTGACGGGCTCGCGTATATTGGCCAGCGCCTCGGCTTATCGGCCGCAATCGAGGCGGGGGGCGGCTTATCCGGCTGCTCGACACAAAAAACATCCGAGAGAAGGAACGCAACGATGCCAGCGAGCAAAGCGAAGCTGTTGTTGGGGGTGGTGTGTTCTTCGCTGATTCTGACGGCCTGCAACGACGACGTGACGTCGTCCGCTGCTGCAAGCGCCGCCAATTCGGCCGATCCCGCCGGTCAGGTCGACCGCGCGTACAACGATCCCAACAGTTATTCGTCGAGCGCGAACGCGTCGCTCGACGCATCCGCCGCGGTCGAAAAAGCCGCCGTCACGCACCATCAGATCACGCTGAACGGCAAGACGATCCGCTACACGGCCACCGCCGGCCACCTCGTCGCACACAATCCGCAGACGGGCGCGCCCGAAGCGTCATTCTTCTATGTCGCGTACACGGCCGACAACCAGCCCGCGGCGAAGCGGCCCGTCACGTTCCTGTACAACGGCGGCCCGGGCTCGGCCTCGGTGTGGCTGCACCTCGGTTCGTTCGGCCCGCGCCGGATCCAGACCGGCGACCCGAACGCGAACACGTCGACGTTCCCGTTCGTCGACAACCAGGAAACGCTGCTCGACACGACCGACCTCGTGTTCGTCGATGCGATCGGCACCGGCTTCTCGGAAGCGATCGCGCCGAACACGAACCAGACGTTCTGGGGCGTCGACCAGGATGCCGGCGCGTTCCGCGATTTCGTGACGCGCTACCTGAGCGTGAACCAGCGCAACGATTCGCCGAAATACCTGTTCGGCGAATCGTACGGCACGCCGCGCACCGACGTGCTCGCGAACCTGCTCGAGACGGCCGGCGTGAAGCTCGACGGCATCGTGCTGCAATCGTCGATCCTGAACTACAACACGAACTGCGACATGGCGAGCGACTATGTCGGCAACTCGAACAACGGCGCGAGCCCGGTGAGCTGCGCCGGCTTCGTGCCGTCGTACGGCACGGTCGGCGCGTATTACCAGCTGGACAACCCCAATCCGTCGAATCTGCCGCAGTATGCGGACCAGATGCGCCTGCTGACGGCCGGCAGCTACGCGCCTGCCGTGAACGCGTATCTGGCGAGCCACACGCCGCCGCCGCCGAATCTCGTCACGACGATGGCGAATTCGACCGGCGTGAAGCGGGCGCTGTGGAATGCGGACTTCAACGTGGTCCCGACCTTCTTCGACAACAGCTTCCAGCTGTCGCTGGTCCCGGGCACGCTGATCGGCCGCTACGACGCACGCGTGAACGTGCCCGTGTCGAGCCCGCTCGCGGCCGACGGCGATCCGTCCAGTTCGTTCATCACGAAGCCGTTCACGGACACGATCGGCAGCTACCTGCCGAACGAGCTGAAGTACACCGCGCAGTCGGCCTACTCGGTGAGCAGCAATGCGATCAACACGTGGGACTGGACGCACGACGGTCTGGCGATGCCCGACACGATCCCCGATCTGGCCGCGGCGCTGACACTGAATCCGCAGTTGAAGGTGCTGTCGCTGAACGGGTATCACGACATCGCGACGCCGTTCTACCAGACCGAGCTCGACCTCGCGCGGCTCGGGACGCAACCGAACCTGACGATCAAGGACTATCAGGGCGGGCACATGGTTTATCTCGACGATACGTCGCGTCCGCAGGAGAAAGCCGATCTCGTGACCTTCTACAGCGCGGCCGCGCACTGATTGCGCCACGTCGGCGACGGGCGCCCCCGGCGGCGCCGCTCGCCGGCCGTCGACCTCATTCCAGACTGGAGCCTGACATGAAGAATCGTTTCATCGTCGTTGCCGCGGCGCTCGCATGCGTCGGCGCCGCAGCATCCCTCTCCGCGTTCGCGCAGGCGAGCGACGCCGCCGCGCCGGCGCGTGCGCGCCAGGCGCAGCTCGGCGATCCGTACGTGCCGCCGGCCGCCCGCCATCCGACCGCCGGCACGCAAACGACCGGCGCCGCGCTGCATGCGCAGGTGGTGCGCAAGCTCGCGCGGCAGTTCAGCGCGGCCGATACGCAGAACACGGGTTCGATCACCGAGTCGCAGGCGCGCGCGGCCGGCCTCGGCTATGTCGCGAACCACTTCCGGCAGATCGACGCGGGCGGCAACGGTCGCGTGTCGTTTGCCGACGTGCAGCGCTACATGCAGACGCGCGACACGAGCCAGCAGTAAGCGCGGGACGCGTCGGACAAACGGGGGCGGAGCCTGCGACGCGGCGGGTTTTCCGCCCCCGTGCGCATGGCGTGGCCGCCGCGTCGAGCCCGCGGCCGATTTCGTCCCAATCTCATTATCTGGACAACGCATTCAAATATTGGAGACGAGTGCGTGCGCTCCTACAATCCGAAGCACATCGACAGCTTCGGACCCACGCATCGCGCGGCGCCCGTCGCACACGGAGACACCTTCCATGAAGTTCGCCGGGCGCTTTACTCGGTGCATCGACCGCCGCCACGCCGCAGCACCGGACGCAGTTCCGGCGCCGCGCGTGCGGCTTCACCGATTCCGTTGAAGAAGCCCGCCCCATGACCAAGATGCCAGATTCCCTTGCCCTCGACGCCCGGCGCGCGATGCCGGTCAATGCGTCGCTGACCGACAGCATCGGCGCGACCAGCACGCCGCTCGACCTCGCCGCGCAGCAGGCCGGCACGCAGACGCTGCTGCGCGGCCTCGCGATCCTCGAGGCGATCGCCAACGGCGCGCGCGACATGCGCGCGATCGGCGCCGCGCTCGGCACGACGCGCAGCACGACGCACCGGCTCGTCAGCAGCCTCGTGCAGGCGCGCTATCTGCGCCAGGTGCAGGGCGGCTACCTGCTCGGCCCGAAGCTGATCGAGCTGGGCACGATCGCGCTCGAGCAGATGCCGCTCACCGCGGTGGCGCGTCCGCATCTGGAAGCGCTCGCGGAAGCGACGCTCGACACGATTCACCTCGGCGTGCGCGACGGCGACGACGTGTTGTACATCGACAAGATTCCCGGCACGCGCGGCCTCGAGATGCGCTCGCGCGTCGGCCACCGGATGCCGCTGGCGTCGACCGGCATCGGCAAGGCGATGATGCTCGACCTCGATCCGGACCTGTGGCGCTCGCTGTTCGAAGCCGCGCGGCGCGCGCTGGCCGGCGTCAACTTCAAGCCCGACAACCGGCCCGAGACGAGCGCGTTCCTGCAGCGCATGGCCCATTACGCGGCCGGCGGCTATACGTTCGATCTAGAGGAAAACGAGGCGTCGATCCGCTGCGTGGCCGCGCCGATCCGCGATGCGTCGGGCGCGATCGTCGCGGCCGTGTCGGTCGCGAGCACGATTCCGTACATGCCGCACGACCGCATGGACGAACTGATTCCGCTCGTGCAGCGCGAAGCGCGAGCCATTTCCGCGGAGCTGGGCTGGAGCCCGCCGCAGGGTACCCGCAGGATCAAACGATGACGACTTCGACCCGGCCCGTTCCGGATGCCAGCTCCGCCTCCCCGTCGCTGATCGCGCTCGACTGGGGCACCACGTCGCTGCGCGCGTATCTGTTCGACGCGCACGGCGTGCCGATCGACACGCGCAGCCGGGCGGCCGGCGTGATGCACGTGCCGGGCGGCGGCGCGCGTGCGTTCGACGCGGTGTTCGAGGAAGCGTGCGGCGACTGGCTCGACCGTGCGCCCGGCCTGCCGGTGCTCGCCGCCGGCATGGTCGGCAGCGCGCAGGGCTGGCGCGAGGCGCCGTACGTCGCGGTGCCGGCCGGCGCCGACGCGCTCGTCGCGGGCCTCATCACGGTGACGACGGCGCGCGGCGCGACGGTCTCGATCGTGCCGGGCGTGATCGCGACGGGCGAATTGCCCGACGTGATGCGCGGTGAAGAAACGCAGATCGTCGGCGCGCTCGCGAGCGACCCGACGCTTGGCGCCGATCGTTCAGGGGTCCTGATCGGCTTGCCGGGCACGCATGCGAAATGGGCGTGGGTGAAGGACGGGCTGATCGAGCGCTTCCAGACCTTCATGACCGGCGAGCTGTTCGCGGTGCTGCGCGATCACACGATCCTCGGCCGCACGATGCGAACGGGCGCGTCGCCCGACCGCGACGCGTTCGTGCGCGGCGTATCGGTCGCACGCGGCGCGCAACACACGGGGCTGCTCGCGACGATTTTCAGCACGCGCACGCTGGGGCTGACCGACCGGCTCGCGCCCGATGCGCAGGGCGACTACCTGTCCGGCTTGCTGATCGGCCACGAGCTGAATGCGCTCGATGCAATGCTCGCGGAGCGCGGCATCGCGCTCGCGAACCAGCCGCTGCTGCTGATCGGCGACGACGGCTTGTGCTCGCGCTACGTCGATGCGCTCCAGGTATTCGGCCATGCGCATGCGCGCGTCGCCGCGCATGCGACCGAGCTCGGCCTGTGGCGGATCGCGTCGCGCGCCGGGCTCGTGCGCGCGGACGGCAAACCCGTCTGCGCCGACCACTGAACACTGAACCGCTTGCAGAGGAATCCTCGATGCCGTCCGACCTGACATTGCCCGCGCCGTACACGCCCCACGCCGCATTGATGCGCGCGTTCGACGCGTGTCCGCTGATCGCGATCATGCGCGGCATCACGCCCGCCGAAGCGGCCGATCACGGCCGCGCGCTGTACGACGCCGGCTTCCGGATCGTCGAGGTGCCGCTCAACTCGCCGGACCCGTTCGACAGCATCGCGGCGCTGCGGCGCGCGTTGCCGGACGACGCGATCGTCGGTGCGGGCACCGTGCTGCGCGCCGAGTACGTCGACCGCGTGCAGGACGCGGGCGGCGCGCTGATCGTGATGCCGCACAGCGACGCAGCCGTGATCCGCCGCGCACGCGAGCGCGGGCTGGCGAGCGCGCCGGGCGTCGCGACGCCGACCGAAGCGTTCGCGGCGCTGACGAACGGCGCCGACGTGCTGAAGATGTTCCCGGCCGAGCAACTCGGCGTGACGGTCGTGAAGGCGTGGCGCGCGGTGATCGACCGCGCGGTGCCGCTGATTCCGGTCGGCGGGATCGCGCCGGACAACATGCGGCCGTTCCTCGACGCCGGCGCGAATGGCTTCGGGCTCGGTTCGGCGCTGTATCGCCCCGGCCAGTCGGCCGACACGACCGCGGCGAATGCGCGTGCGTTCCAGGCCGGCTTGCGCGTCGCGCGCGGCGGAGCCGCATGATGGGCCGCCTCGCGGGCAAGGTCGCGATGGTGACGGGCGCGGGCCGAGGCATCGGCGCCGCGATCGCGCGCGCGTTCGTGCGCGAAGGCGCGGCCGTCGCGCTCGTCGATCTCGACTTCCCGCAGGCGCAGCACACGGCCGCCGCGATTGCACACGAATGCGAGGGCGCGCGCGTGCTGCCGCTGCAGGCGGACGTCGCGCGGCAGCAGGCGGTGCGCGACGCGCTCGCGCAGACCGAAGCGGCGTTCGGCCCGCTCGACGTGCTCGTGAACAACGCTGGCATCAACGTGTTCGCCGATCCGTTGACGATGACCGACGACGACTGGCGGCGCTGCTTCGCGGTCGATCTCGACGGCGTATGGCATGGCTGCCGCGCGGCGCTGGAGGGCATGGTCGAGCGCGGGTGCGGCAGCATCGTGAACATCGCGTCGACGCATGCATTCAGGATCATCCCGGGCTGCTTTCCGTACCCGGTCGCGAAGCACGGCGTGCTGGGGCTCACGCGGGCGCTCGGCATCGAATACGCGGCGCGCAACGTGCGCGTGAACGCGATCGCGCCGGGCTACATCGAGACGCAGCTGACGCGCGACTGGTGGGACGCGCAGCCCGATCCGGCCGCCGCGCGCGCCGAGACGCTCGCGCTGCAGCCGATGAAGCGGATCGGCCGCCCGGAGGAGGTCGCGATGACGGCCGTGTTCCTGGCGTCCGACGAGGCGCCGTTCATCAATGCCGCGTGCATCACCGTCGATGGCGGGCGCGCGGCGCTGTATCACGACTGACGCAACGATTCGAAAGACCGCACGTGCGACGGCCGCGCGCATGCTGCGTCGAAACCAACAAGCGGCTGCATCCTGTTCGATGAAAACAAGGAGACACTGGAGATGAAACGCAGAACGTTCGTAACGCTGGCCGCTGCGGCCGCGGTGGTGATGGGCAGCCCGGTCGCGCACGCGGCCGACCCGGTCAAGATCGGCTTCCTGGTGAAGCAGCCTGAAGAGCCGTGGTTCCAGGACGAATGGAAATTCGCCGAGATCGCCGCGAAGCAGAAGGGCTTCACGCTCGTGAAGATCGGCGCGCCGTCCGGCGAGAAGGTGATGAGCGCGATCGACAACCTGTCCGCGCAGAAGGCGCAGGGCTTCATCATCTGCACGCCCGACGTGAAGCTCGGGCCGGGCATCGTCGCGAAGGCGAAGTCGCACAACCTGAAGATGATGACGGTCGACGACCGCCTCGTCGACGGCGCGGGCAAGCCGATCGAGGCGGTGCCGCACATGGGGATCTCCGCGTACAACATCGGCAAGCAGGTCGGCGACGGCATCGCGGCCGAGATCAAGAAGCGCGGCTGGGACATGAAGGACGTCGGCGCGATCGACATCACCTACGAGCAGTTGCCGACCGCGCACGACCGCACGAGCGGCGCGACCGACGCGCTGGTCGCCGCCGGCTTCCCGAAGGCGAACGTGATCGCGGCGCCGCAGGCGAAGACCGACACCGAAAACGCGTTCAACGCGGCGAACATCGCGCTCACGAAGAATCCGCAGTTCAAGCACTGGGTCGCGTACGGCCTGAACGACGAGGCCGTGCTCGGCGCGGTGCGCGCGGCCGAAGGGCGCGGCTTCAAGGCCGACAACATGATCGGCATCGGCATCGGCGGTTCCGATTCGGCGTTGAACGAGTTCAAGAAGCCGCAGCCGACGGGCTTCTACGGCACCGTGATCATCAGCCCGAAGCGCCACGGCGAGGAAACCTCGGACCTGATGTACGCGTGGATCACGCAGGGCAAGGCGCCGCCGCCGCTGACGCTGACGACGGGCATGCTCGCGACGCGCGAGAACGTGGCGAAGGTGCGCGAGGAGATGGGGCTCGCGTCGAAGTAAGCGGCCCGCCGGCTGCCGCGGCGACGCGGCGGCCGGCGGTCGATCGATCTGGAAGTGGGGAGACGACGTGTCAGCGGCACTGCGTTTTGACAATATCGGCAAGGTATTTCCCGGCGTGCGCGCACTCGACGGCATTTCGTTCGACGTGCATGCGGGCGAGGTGCATGGCCTGATGGGCGAGAACGGCGCGGGCAAGTCGACGCTGTTGAAGATTCTCGGCGGCGAATACCAGCCCGATGCGGGCAGCGTGCTGGTCGACGGCCAGCCCGTGCAGTTCGCGAGTGCGGCCGCGTCGATCGCGGCCGGCATCGCGGTGATTCACCAGGAATTGCAGTACGTGCCCGACCTGACGGTCGCGGAAAACCTGTTGCTCGGCCGCCTGCCGAACGCGTTCGGCTGGGTGAGGAAGCGCGAGGCGAAGCGTTACGTGCGCGAGCGGCTCGGCGAGATGGGCGTCGATCTCGATCCGGACGCGCGGCTCGGGCGGCTGTCGATCGCGCAGCGGCAGATGGTCGAGATCTGCAAGGCACTGATGCGCAACGCGCGCGTGATCGCGCTCGACGAACCGACGAGCTCGCTGTCGCATCGCGAGACCGAAGTGCTGTTCAAGCTGGTCGACGATCTGCGTGCGCAAGGCCGCGCGCTGATCTACATCTCGCACCGGATGGACGAGATCTACCGGCTGTGCGATGCGTGCACGATCTTTCGCGACGGGCGCAAGATCGCGTCGCACGAATCGCTGGCCGACGTGCCGCGCGAGCGGCTGGTTGCCGAGATGGTCGGGCGCGAGATTTCGGACATCTACCATTACGCGCCGCGCGCGCTCGGCGACGTGCGGTTTTCCGCCGAAGGCGTCGACGGCCCGGCATTGCGCGAACCCGCGAGCTTCTCGGTGCGCGCGGGCGAGATCGTCGGTTTCTTCGGGCTCGTCGGCGCGGGCCGCAGCGAGCTGATGCGGCTCGTGTACGGCGCGGACCGCCGGCGCGCGGGCGTGCTGACGCTCGACGGCGCGCGCATCGACGTGAAACGCACCGGCGACGCGATTCGGCACGGCATCGTGCTGTGCCCCGAGGACCGCAAGGAAGAAGGGATCATCGCGATCGCGTCGGTCGCCGAGAACATCAACATCAGCTGCCGCCGCCATTCGCTGCGCGCGGGGCTCTTCATCAACGGCAAGACCGAAAGCGAAACGGCCGACCGCTTCATCCAGCGGCTGAAGATCAAGACGCCGAACCGGCGCCAGAAGATCCGCTTCCTGTCGGGCGGCAACCAGCAGAAGGCGATCCTGTCGCGCTGGCTCGCGGAGCCCGACCTGAAGGTCGTGATCCTCGACGAGCCGACGCGCGGGATCGACGTCGGCGCGAAGCACGAGATCTACGACGTGATCTACCGGCTTGCGGAGCGTGGCTGCGCGATCGTGATGGTGTCGTCGGAACTGCCGGAAGTGCTCGGCGTGTCCGACCGCGTCGTCGTGATGCGCGAAGGCCGGATCGCCGGCGAGCTGCCGCGCGCGCAGGCGAACGAGCACGCGGTGCTGAACCTCGCGCTGCCGCAGACGAGTGCGGTCGAGGCGGCCTGACGCGGCATACGACATTCGAATCGAACACGCGCGGCGTGGGCCGCGCGATGCAGGAGCAGGAGATACACCATGCAAGTCAACGAAAATCTTGCCAGCGCCGCCGCGAAGCCGTCGGCCGACGCGCTGGTGCCGCAGCAGAGCGACCGCCAGAAGTGGTGGCAGCATCTGACCGAATACAGCCTGATCGCGATCTTCGCGGTGATGTTCATCACGATGTCGCTGACCGTCGATCACTTCTTCTCGATCGACAACATGCTCGGCCTCGCGCTGTCGATCTCGCAGATCGGCATGGTCGCGTGCACGATGATGTTCTGTCTCGCGTCGCGCGACTTCGACCTGTCGATCGGCTCGACCGTCGCGTTCTCCGGCGTGCTGTGCGCGATGGTGCTGAACGCGACCGACAACACGTTCGTCGCGATCGTCGCGGCGGTCGCGGCCGGCGCCGCGATCGGCTTCGTGAACGGCGCGGTGATCGCGTACCTGCGCATCAACGCGCTGATCACGACGCTCGCGACGATGGAGATCGTGCGCGGGCTCGGCTTCATCGTGTCGAAGGGGCAGGCGGTCGGCGTGTCGTCGGACACCTTCATCGCGCTCGGCGGGCTGTCGATGTTCGGCGTGTCGCTGCCGATCTGGGTCACGCTGCTGTGCTTCATCGGGTTCGGCGTGCTGCTGAACCAGACCGTCTACGGCCGCAACACGCTCGCGATCGGCGGCAATCCGGAAGCGTCGCGGCTCGCGGGGATCAACGTCGAACGCACGCGCGTGTACATCTTCCTGATCCAGGGCGCGGTGACGGCGCTCGCGGGCGTGATTCTCGCGTCGCGCATCACGTCGGGCCAGCCGAACGCCGCGCAGGGCTTCGAGCTGAACGTGATCTCCGCGTGCGTGCTCGGCGGCGTGTCGCTGATGGGCGGCCGCGCGACGATCTCGGGCGTCGTGATCGGCGTGCTGATCATGGGCACCGTCGAGAACGTGATGAACCTGCTGAACATCGACGCGTTCTACCAGTACCTCGTGCGCGGCGCGATCCTGCTCGCGGCCGTGCTGCTCGACCAGCTCAAGAACCGCGGCGTACGCGACTGACCGACCTGTTCCCACGGAGACGATCCGCATGACCATCGACACTTCCGCGCCCGATCCGCACGCCGCGAGCGACGCGCGCTTCGCGCGCTACCCGAGCCTCGAGGATCGCACCGTGCTGATCACGGGCGGTGCGACCGGCATCGGCGCGTCGTTCGTCGAGCACTTCGCCGAACAGGGCGCGCGCGTCGCATTCGTCGATCTCGACGCGGCGGCCGGCGCCGCGCTCGCCGAGCGCTTCGCGCATGCGCGACATGCGCCGCTGTTCCTGTCGTGCGACCTGACCGACATCGACGCGCTGCGCCGGGCGATCGACGCGATCCGCGCGCGCATCGGCGCGATCGCGGTGCTCGTGAACAACGCGGCGAACGACACGCGCCATGCGATCGGCGACGTGACGCCCGCGTCGTTCGACGCGGGCATCGCGGTGAACCTGCGTCACCAGTTCTTCGCCGCGCAGGCGGTGATCGACGACATGAAGCGGCAGGGCGGCGGCGCGATCATCAATCTCGGCTCGATCAGCTGGATGCTGAAGAACGGCGGCTATCCCGTCTACGTGATGGCGAAGGCGGCCGTGCAGGGCCTGACGCGCGGCCTCGCGCGCGAGCTCGGCCCGTTCGGCATCCGCGTGAATTCGCTGGTGCCCGGCTGGGTGCTGACCGACAAGCAGCGCCGGTTGTGGCTCGACGACGCGGGCCGCGCGGCGATCAAGGCCGGCCAGTGCATCGATGCCGAGCTGCTGCCGGCCGATCTTGCACGGATGGCGCTGTTTCTCGCGGCCGACGACAGCCGGATGATCACCGCGCAGGACGTGATCGTCGACGGCGGCTGGGCCTGATCGTTCGCACGACCTGCATCGTTTCTTCGACGAAGGAAAGGAGCTCACCATGACCGCCACGTCCTCGCGCGCATCGTCGTCCACCAGCCAGTCGCGCCGCGCGCGCCTGGCCGCCGCCGCCCAGCCGGTCAGCCCCGGCCCGCAGACGGCCGCGTTCGCGCAGGGCGTCGGCGCCGCGCATGCGGCGGCCGTCACGCTGTCGAACGCGTCGCTGCGGCTCGACGTGCTGCCGCACCTCGGCGGCGGCATCGCGCGCTTCGACTGGCGCGGCGACAACGGCGTGCTGATGCCGGTGTTCCGTCGTTGCGAGCACCCGGAGACGGCGACGGACCCGAACGAGCTCGCGTGCTATCCGCTGCTGCCGTACTCGAACCGGATCGGCGACGGGCGCTTCGAATGCGAGGGGCGCAAGGTCGCGGTGCCGCGCAACCGCCGCGACGAGCCGCTGCCGATCCACGGCGATGGCTGGCTCGCGCCGTGGCAGGTGGACGATGCGACCGACACGTCGTTGCAACTGTCGCTCGACCGTGCCGCCGGCGCGCCGTATGCGTTCCGCGCGATCCAGTCGTTCGAGCTCGACGACGCGACGCTGTCGATCGCGCTGACGATCGAGAACGCGGGGCGCGCGCGGCTGCCGTTCGGGCTCGGCGTGCATCCGTTCCTCGTGCGGGATGCGGCGACCGAGCTGGCCGCGGCGGCGGGCGGCCTGTGGCTGTCGGGCGCCGATTTCCTGCCGGTGCGGCACGTCAGCGTGCCGCCGGCCTGGCAGTTCGGCGTCGCGTATCCGCTGCCGGCCACGCTCGTCAATCACGCGTTCACCGGCTGGGGCGGCCACGCGACGGTGAGCTGGCCGCGCCGCCGGCTGTCGCTGACCGTCTCGGCCGACGCCGACGCGTACGTGCTCTATACGCCGCCGGGCGAGGATTTCTTCTGCTTCGAGCCGGTCGATCATCCGATCAATGCGGTGAACCTGCCGGGCGGCGCGGCCGCGCACGGGATGACGCTGCTCGCGCCCGGCGAGCGGCTCACGCGGCGCTTCGCGTTCACCGTCGAGCGCGCCGATGCGCGCGGCAGCGCCGCGGCACGCGAGGCCCGCCCGCGACGCGGGTAAAATACGCGGTCTACCAACGGTTTGCCGCGAGTACCCGCCATGTCTTCCCCGCTTACTTTCATCGAATCGCTGCGCGCCGCGTGGCAACGCACGAATTCGCTGCTGTGCGTCGGCCTCGATCCCGAGCCGTCGCGCTTTCCCGTGCAGTTCGACGGCCAGCCCGACGCGATCTTCGAGTTCTGCCGGCAGATCGTCGACGCGACCGCGCAGTACGCGAGCGCGTTCAAGCCGCAGATCGCATACTTCGCCGCGCACCGCGCGGAAGACCAGCTCGAGCGCCTGATCGCGCACATCCATCTCCAGCATCCGGGCCTGCCCGTGATCCTCGACGCGAAGCGCGGCGACATCGGCAGCACCGCCGAGCAGTACGCGCGCGAAGCGTTCGAGCGCTATCGCGCGGACGCCGTCACGGTGAACCCGTACATGGGCTACGACTCGGTCGAGCCGTACTTCGAGCACGAAGGCAAGGGCGTGATCGTGCTGTGCCGCACGTCGAACCCGGGCGGCTCGGATCTGCAGTTCCTCGACACGAACGGCGCCGGCCATCCGGGCCGGCCGCTGTACCAGGTCGTCGCCGACCTTGCGGCGAACAAGTGGAATGCGAAGAGCGGCCAGCTCGGCCTCGTGGTCGGCGCGACGTTCCCGAACGAAATCGAGATCGTGCGCGGGATCGTCGGCGACATGCCGCTGCTGATTCCCGGCATCGGCGCGCAGGGCGGCGACGTGCAGGCGACCGTCAACGCGGGGCGCACGGCCGACGGCACCGGGATGATGATCAACTCGTCGCGCGCGATCCTGTATGCGAGCAAGGGCGAGGATTTCGTCGAAGCCGCGGCGCTCGCCGCGCAGAAGACGCGCGACGCGATCAACGCGCATCGCTGATCGAATCGCGCGACGCCGTATCGCCGCACCGTATCGCTGTACCGTATCGCACCACACCGCCCGGCCGCCCGCTGGGCGGTTGGTGCCCGCCCCGCGCCCGCGGGCCGCGCTGCATCCTCCCGTTCCCCTCCGCGTTCCCCGATCGTCCCTGGCGCACGCCGACAACTTCCCGTCGCTTCCGCACCGCATGTCGCTAATTTATTCGCGCGATGCTGCCTCTTGTCATCGATCCGTCACGAAAATGTCAAGAAAAGGAGCGACGCCATGCCCAAGCTGTCCCGCCGTCTTCTGAGCGCGTTCGCCGCGTCGCTGTGCATGACGTTCGCCCATGCGGCGGATCTGTCGCACTGGCCGGCCGACAGCGCGAAGGCGTTGAACGCGATGATCGCCGCGCACGCGAACCGCGGCGACTACGCGGTGTTCGACGCCGACAACACGACCTACCGCTACGACCTCGAGGAAGCGCTGCTGCCGTATCTCGAGAACCGCGGCGTGCTCACGCGCGATTCGCTCGACCCGTCGCTGAAGCTGATCCCGTTCAAGGATGCCGCCGACTACAAGGAATCGCTGACGAGCTACTACTACCGGCTGTGCGAGATCGACGATCTGGTCTGCTATCCATGGATCGCGCAGGCGTTCGCCGGGCAGTCGCTCGCCGACCTGAAGCGCCACGTCGACGCGATGCTCGCCGACGGCAAGCCGATTCCGATCCGCTACTGGCACGGCGACAAGATCGTCGACGGCACGGTGAACCCGCCGCGCTTCTTCCGCGGGATGCAGGAGCTGTACAACGCGCTGCGCGAGAACGGCATCGACGTCTACGTGATGACGGCCGCGCACGAGGAGCTCGCGCGGCTCGTGCTGTCCGATCCGAAGTACGGCTACAACGTGAAGCCGCAGAACGTGATCGGCGTGACGACGCTGCTGCGCGACCCGGCGACCGGCACGCTGACGACGTCGCGGCTGCAGATCAAGGCCGGCAAGTACGACGAGGCCGCGAACCGCCACCTCGTGATCACGCCGTTCCTGATGAACCCGATGACGTGGTACGAAGGCAAGCTCGGTTCGATCGTCGGCTGGATCGACCAGTGGAAGAAGCCGGTGCTCGTCGCGGGCGACACGCCGACGTCCGACGGCTACATGCTGCTGAACGCGACCGACGTCGCGCGCGGCGGCGTGCGTGTGTGGGTCGACAAGAAGGACAAGCAGATGGCGCAGATCCGCGCGTGGTCGGACGAATCGGCCGCGAAGCAGAAGTCGCTCGGCTTGCCGGTGACGGCGGACAAGAACTGGATCGTCGTGAAGCCCGACGCGATTCAATAAGCGCGCGGCGGGGCGGCACGCCCCGCCCGGTCAGCGCTCGCGCTCGTCGAGCAGCTTCAGCAGCCCGCGCAGCGCATGCGCGGCCGCCTGCGTGCGGATCTGTTCGCGGTCGCCCTTGAACACTAACGTCTCGACGTCGGTATGCAGCCGGTTGCTCCAGCCGAACGATACGGTGCCGACCGGCTTCTTCTCGCTGCCGCCGGCCGGGCCCGCGATGCCGGTAACGGACAGCGCGACCTGCGCGCGGCTATTGCGCAGCGCGCCTTCGGCCATCGCTCGCGCGACGGGCTCGCTGACGGCGCCGTGCTTGTCGATCAGGTCGGCCGGCACGCCGATCATCTCGATCTTGGCCTGGTTCGAGTACGTGACGAAGCCGCGCTCGAACCACTGGCTGCTGCCGGAGATGTCGGTGATCGCCGCGGCGATCATGCCGCCGGTGCAGGATTCGGCGGTGGCGAGCGTGAGGTGCTCGTCACGCAGCTTGTTGCCAGCGCGGATCGCAAGCTGGTGAACGACGGAATCGGTTGGCATACGCGTCGGGAAACAGTCGGGGAAGCGGTCGGAAAATCGGTCAGCCGGCGATGGAGCGCCACAGGGCGATCACGAGCAGCGTCATGAACGCGGCTACCAGGTCGTCGACCATGATGCCGAGCCCGCCTTTCAGGCGGCGCTCGAAGTAGTGGATCGGCGGCGGCTTGAGCATGTCGAAGAAGCGGAACGCGACGAACGCCCACAGCTGGCCGACGAAGGTCGCGGGTGTGACGAACAGCATCACGAGCCAGATCGCGACGATCTCGTCCCAGACGACGGCGCCCGGGTCGGCCATCCCGGCCTTCTTCGCGGTGAAACCGGTGACCCACGTGCCCGCCACGAAGCCGACGGCGATCAGCGCCCACCATTCGGGCACCGTCAGGTAGCGGTTGAGCACGACGAACGTGAGCCAGCCGAACAGCGAGCCGAACGTGCCGGGCATGATCGGCGCGAGCCCGCTGCCGAAGCCGAGCGACACGAGATGCGCCGGGTGCGACAGCATGAAGCGGGCCGTCACGCGTGTCGGCGCGGGCTGCGCGGCGCCGGGCTCGGGCGCGGCGTGCGTGGGCGTCGGATCAGTCTGCATGGAAGTGGTCGAAGCCGTGCAACGTGAGAGCGAGGGGCGCGCCGGCCGCGTCGCGCCACGCGATGGCGGGTTGCGCCGACGGCGCGGACAACGCGCGTATTGTACCGATTCGCGTGACCGGCACGCCGGCCGTGGCGCCCGCCGCCGCGACCGCCGCGCGGGCCGCGACCGGCGCCGTGAAGCACAGTTCGTAGTCGTCGCCGCCGGCCAGCGTGCAGCGGCGCTGCACGTCGGCCGGCAGCGTCGCGAGCGCGGCCGAGCGCGGCACCGCGTCGGCGTCGATCTCGGCGCGCACGTTCGAGCGCGTCAGGATGTGCTGGAGATCGCCGGCGAGGCCATCCGACAGGTCGAGCGCCGCGTGCGCGACGCCCGCGAGCGCCAGGCCGAGCGCGACGCGCGGTTCGGGCCGCTCGAGCGCGCGCCGGAACGCGGCGGCTTCATCCGCGCCGGCCGCCCATTCGCCGCGGGCGACGCCAAGGCCCGCGCGCGCATCGCCCAGCGTGCCGGACACCCACACGTCGTCGCCGTCGCGCGCGGCATCGCGCCGCAGCGCCGCGTCGGGCGCGACTTCGCCGAACACGGTCACGCACAGGTTCAGCGGCCCGCTCGTCGTGTCGCCGCCGATCAGCTCGCAGCCGTATCGCTCGGCCAGCGCGAAGAGGCCGTCGCTGAACGCCTCGAGCCACGCCGCGTCGGCCCGCGGCAGCGCGCACGCGAGCGTGAATGCGCGCGGCTCGGCGCCCATCGCCGCGAGGTCCGACAGGTTGACCGCGAGCGTCTTGTGGCCGAGCGCGTCGGGCGCGACATCGGGGAAGAAGTGGCGGCCTTCCACCAGCATGTCCGTCGAAATGGCCAGCAATTTCCCGGATCGGGGCGCAATCAGTGCGCAATCGTCGCCGATGCCGAGCGTCGACGCGCGGGCGCCCTGCGCGGCGCGGCGCGTGAAGAAGCGTTCGATCAGCGAAAACTCGGAGAGGGCGGCTGGCACGGCGGGCGGTCCGAAACGGTTGAAGGAACGGCATTGTACGAGGCGACCGGCGGTGCTCCTGCACCATCCAGTACATTTTGGTCGCGGCTGTTGCACCCGAATCGCCGGTCTGGCGGCCGATGATTGGCGCTACAATGCCGTCGAACAGTTATTCTAATCCGCACGTCACGAGACACATGTCCACCCAAGCCTCCTCCAAAGCCAAGCTCCGCGAAGCCGCGCTCGACTATCACGAATTTCCGACCCCCGGCAAAATCGCGATCGCTCCGACCAAGCAGATGATCAACCAGCGCGACCTCGCGCTCGCGTATTCGCCGGGTGTGGCGTACGCGTGCGAGGAGATCGTCGAGAACCCGCTGAACGCGGCGCGTTTCACCGCGCGCAGCAACCTGGTCGGCGTCGTGACGAACGGCACGGCGGTGCTCGGTCTCGGCAACATCGGCCCGCTCGCGTCGAAGCCGGTGATGGAAGGCAAGGCGGTGCTGTTCAAGAAGTTCGCGGGCATCGACGTGTTCGACATCGAGCTGAACGAATCGGACCCGCACAAGCTCGTCGACGTGATCGCCGCGCTGGAGCCGACCTTCGGCGGGATCAACCTCGAAGACATCAAGGCGCCGGACTGCTTCATCGTCGAGCGCGAAGCGCGCAAGCGGATGAAGATCCCGGTGTTCCACGACGACCAGCACGGCACCGCGATCGTCGTGGCCGCGGCCGTCACGAACGGCCTGAAGGTCGTCGGCAAGAACATCAAGAAGGTCAAGCTCGTCGCGTCCGGCGCGGGCGCGGCCGCGCTCGCGTGTCTCGACCTGCTGGTCGACATCGGCCTGCCGCTCGAGAACATCACGGTGACCGACCTGGCCGGCGTGGTCTACAAGGGCCGCACCGAACTGATGGATCCGGACAAGGAGCGTTTCGCGCGCGAAACCGACGCCCGCACGCTCGCCGAAGTGATCGACGGTGCGGACATCTTCCTTGGCCTGTCGGCCGCGGGCGTGCTGAAGCAGGAGATGGTGAAGGGCATGGCCGAGCGCCCGCTGATCCTCGCGCTCGCGAACCCGACGCCGGAAATCCTGCCGGAACTCGCGCTCGAAGTGCGCCCCGACGCCGTGCTGGCCACCGGCCGCACCGATTACCCGAACCAGGTCAACAACGTCCTGTGCTTCCCGTTCATCTTCCGCGGCGCGCTCGACGTCGGCGCGACGACGATCACGCGCGAAATGGAGATCGCGGCCGTCAATGCGATCGCCGAACTCGCGCAGCACGAGCAGAGCGACATCGTCGCGACCGCGTACGGCATCCAGGATCTGTCGTTCGGGCCCGAATACCTGATTCCGAAGCCGTTCGATCCGCGCCTGATCGTGAAGATCGCGCCGGCCGTCGCGCAGGCGGCGATGGACGGCGGCGTCGCGACGCGCCCGATCGAGGACATGGAGGCGTATCGCGTCCATCTGCAGCAGTTCGTGTATCACAGCGGCACGACGATGAAGCCGATCTTCCAGATCGCGCGCGCCGCGCCGGAAGAGAAGAAGCGCGTCGTGTTCGCGGAAGGTGAAGAAGAGCGCGTGTTGCGCGCCGTTCAGATCATCGTCGACGAAAAACTCGCGAAGCCGATCCTGATCGGCCGCCCGTCGGTGATCGAGCACCGCATCCAGCGCTACGGCCTGCGCCTCACGCCCGGCGCCGATTTCACGGTCGTCAACACCGAGCACGACGAGCGCTACCGCGACTTCTGGCAGACGTATCACAAGATGATGGCGCGCAAGGGCATCAGCGAGCAGCTCGCGCGCGTCGAAATGCGCCGCCGCACGACGCTGATCGGCTCGATGCTGGTGAAGAAGGGCGAAGCGGACGGGATGATCTGCGGCACGATCAGCACCACGCACCGCCACCTGCACTTCATCGACCAGGTGATCGGCAAGCGCCCGGGCTGCAGCGTGTACGCGGCGATGAACGGGCTCGTGCTGCCGGGCCGCCAGATTTTCCTCGTCGATACGCACGTGAACGTCGATCCGACGCCGGAGCAACTGGCCGAGATCACGATCATGGCCGCGGAAGAAGTGCGCCGCTTCGGCATCGAGCCGAAAGTCGCGCTGCTGTCGCACTCGAATTTCGGCACGAGCAATGCACCTTCGGCGAAGAAGATGCGCGATACGCTCGCGATCCTGCAGGAAACCGCGCCGGAGCTGAAGGTCGACGGCGAGATGCACGGCGACGTCGCGCTCGACGCGGCGCTGCGCAAGGAAATCCTGCCGGAATCGACGCTGGAAGGCGACGCGAACCTGCTGATCCTGCCGAACATCGACGCCGCGAACATCGCGTACAACCTGCTGAAGACGGCCGCCGGCAACAACATCGCGATCGGGCCGATCCTGTTGGGCGCCGCGGAGCCGGTGCACGTGCTGACCGAATCGGCGACCGTTCGCCGCATCGTCAACATGGCGGCGCTGCTGGTCGCCGACGTCAACGCCGCGCGCTGAGGCGAAACGACGCGGCGCCGGTCGAACCGGTGCCGCGCGTCGGGCGAAATTGTAAACAAAAGCAAAAAGAGGCGTGCCCGCAATGGGCACGCCGCGGGCAGGGCGCAATCGCGCTTCCCATAAGCAACAGCAGCATCTTTCCACTCCGGGTAGCAAGTGTGGCAAGGAGGCAGGGTCTTGCCATATGAAAGATGCCGGTCGTATTTTATCCCATGTAAGTTAAATGTAGTGCAAATTCGGTAAGAAATACGGCATTACCGGTGTCGCGCGGCTTTCGATTCCCAAACGGACATTGATTCGCGCGGCCAATAACGCTACGCTAACGCCTTTGTTGGTCGTCAACTACTTGATTTAACAGCGGGAACCCTGGTTCATGGCACGCAAGTGGCTCCGCAACGGCGCGCTCGCGTCCGTCTTCGCGATGTTCGCGATGGGTATCGTCGGCACGCCGACGGGCAGTCTGGTTTCCGCCGCTTACGCACGGGAGGCCGTTCCGGCCGACGTGGCCGCGAGCGGGCTCGATACGATCCCGGCCGCCCGTCTTCCGCGCGAAGCCGTGACCACGCTGGGCCTGATCGCCGCCGGCGGCCCCTATCCGTACGAGAAAGACGGCGTCGTATTCGGCAATCGCGAGCGGATCCTGCCGAAGGCGAAGCGCGGCTACTACCATGAGTACACGGTGCCGACGCCGCGTGCGCGCAATCGCGGCGCGCGCCGGATCGTCTGTGGCGGGCCGTTGCGCCGGATCGACAACTGTTATTACACGGGCGACCACTACAACAGTTTTAAACGTATTGTTGAATGACTTCGGGACGAATGGCATGAGCGACTCCATCTACGCGCACGATACGGCGGCGGCGGAACTGTTCGCGGCCGGCGACGGTAATCTGTTTCAGCGTGTGATTCAGTTGCACGCGGCGGCGCAGGCCGGCGGCACGCCGGAGCAACAGGAAGCCGAGCCCGGGCTTTCATCGAACGAGGAGCCTATGAGCCTTTTCACGACCGTGCGACCCAATCTCGTGCAGTCGATCCGCGCGTTCCGCGTGCAGGATCTCGCCGACGAAGCCGGTCGGCTCGGCCAGCATTTCCTGTATGCGTATTGCGGCGCCGCGCAGTCGAAGCAGGAAGTGATGGAAACGATCGCGACGTCGTTCCTGTTTCCGAAGCATTTCGGGAAGAACTACGACGCGCTGTACGACTGCCTGACCGACCTCGTCGCGAAGGCCGGCGCGCAGCCCGGTTTCGTGATCGTCCTCGAAGGGCTGCCGATCGCGCAGAAATTCGACAAGGAAGGGCGCGAGACGCTGCTCGACGTGTTCCGCGAGGCGGCCGAATTCTGGGCCGAGCGCAAGGTCGCGTTCCGCGTGTTCTACTCGTTCGCGTAAGCGCATCGGCCTGCGGCCGATTCGCCGAACCGCCCGTCAAAAGCCCGCTTCGAGCGGGCTTTTTTGCGTCTGCACGTGTCGCGCGCGGTACGCGACCCGACACAAGCCTTTCATCGCACACTTTTTTCCGCGACAATCGGTCGGCCCGGGCTGCGGACGACGCGTCGGGCGCACAACACCAATCATTCGAGAGAGGGCCGTCTTCCCATGACCGCTACCCGATTTGCGGCGCGCACGCGTGCGCGTCGTCCGCTCGCATGCGCGCTGACCCTGTGCGCGCTGTCGTTCGGCATCCCGCCGGCCGCGCAGGCCGCGCTGCTGACCCCCGAGCAAACCGCCGACCTGTATCTCGGCGCATTCGTCAATGGCGACGCGTCGAAGGCTGAGCAGTTCAACAAGGCAACGCGCACGCACTTCGACGGCAAGGGTGTGCTCGACGTGGCGGAAATTGCGAAGCTCGCCGACAAGGTGAGCGAGGCTATCGTCGCCTCCATCCTGAACAAGGTGCCGGCGACGGTGCGCGCAACGGTGAGCGGGCCGGCCACCGCGGCGATCGAGTCGTTTCAGCATGCACTCGCGCGTTCCGAGTGCAAGGCCACCGGCTCGACGCGGAAACCGAACGAATCCGTGGAAGGCGAATCGATCGCGACGGTCGAATTCGCGTGCCGCGTCGCCGAGGTGGAGCCTGGCTTGCGGGCGCTGCGGGAGAAGGTCGACGAGCCGCGCTCGGAGGACGACAACGCGCGCGCGGCATACCTCGCGACGTTCCTGAAGGGCATGGTACCCGTGTTCGACCACGCGCAGACGAGCCGGCCGATGACGGGCCGGATCGACCTGCATGGCGCGGACGGCAAGGGCTGGATCATGGATTCCCCCGCTCAGGTGCTGCGGCCGGTCGTCAACGCGCTGATGAGCCAGATGCGGGACGCGGACGGCGACGCCGGCAAGTAATCGGCAGCGTCCGGGCTGTCGTGCACGTCGCCGGCGCGCCGGACATTCGAACGGGGGGCATCAACGATGAACGCTTTCACGCGAGGGCTGCTGGTTGCTGCAGCCGTGGTTTCGATGGGGGGCGCGGCGGCCGCGAATGCCGTCGCGGCCGAACCGGCGTCGACGCCGGCTGCGTATCCGGCGGTAGAGCGGCTGCTGGCCGATTTGCGCACGCGCTCGACGCCCGGCCAATACGCGGCAGTGGCCGGCGCGATTCACGCGTCGGCGGCGTTGGCCGGCCAGTTGAACGAACTGGTCGATGCGGGGCTGCTGACGCGCATCGCGGTCGACAGCGGCGAACCCGCTCTCGGCAGGACATCCGGCGCGTTGCGCAACGGGAGCGTCTGGATCCTGACGCCGGCCTTCGTCGACAGTCAGGCGCCGCGACGCCTGTCCCACGTCGTGCATGACGACGACATCCTGCCGGACAACATGGTCTTCGCGCTCGGCTACATGGCGTGGCGCGCGAAGCACGATACGGATGTCGGCCGCGAAGCCGCCGCATTGCGCGCATCGGGCGACAGCCCGGACGAGAAGAAGCGGCGCTGGATCGAGCTGAACACGCGGATCGACGCCGGCGGCTTCATCCAGGGCTGGAACGATACGGTCGATGCCGCCACGGTGCAGCACGGCGGCCGGCCGGTCGGTATCGCACAGGTCGTGCCGATGCTGATGAACCTGCGCTATCGCGGCCCACTGATCGAGGCGATCCAGGCGACGCCGCCGTTGCGGGTCACCGCGACGACCTTCTCGTTCGATCCGGCCAGCATCGATGCGCTTGCGCTGGCGCTCAAGGGTTCCGGCGTCATCGACATCGAGCCGTTCAACGCGGCGCGCTGACGCGCTTCACCACCCACCCCAGCGCGCCGCCAGCGCCGCGAGCACGGCCGCGCCGGCCGTCTCCGTGCGTAGCACGCGCGGCCCGAGCGACAGCGCGGTGAACCCGCGCGCACGGGCCGCGTTTTCCTCATCGGGCGACAGCCCGCCTTCGGGCCCGATCAGCAGCGTGACCGATGCCGCGGGTGGCGCATCAGGCAACGACGAAAACGGAATGCTCGCGCGCGGCGACAGCAGCAGCCGCAGTTCGCCGTCGCCCGGCGCGGCAGGCAGCGTATCGAGCCATGCGCCGAAGCCGCGTACTGCCGCGACGTCCGGCACGCGGTTGCGTCCGCACTGTTCGCACGACGCGCGCACGACGCCGCGCCAATGCGCGACGCGCTTGTCCGCCCGTTCACCGGACAGCTTCACGACGCCGCGCGCGGTCGACAGCGGCACGACCGCCGCGACGCCGAGCTCGACGGCCTTCTCGATCACCCAGTCCATCTTGTCGCCGCCGGCGATGCCTTGCGTGAGCGTCACGCGATAGGGCGGCTCGGCTTCGACCGGTTCGAACGCCTCGATCTGTGCGATTGCGTTGCGCTTGTCGATCTCGACGAGCCGCGCGCGGTATTGGCCGCCCGTGCCGTCGAACAGCGCGAGCACGTCGCCGGGCTGCAGCCGCAGCACCTGCGCGTGGCGCGCGACCTCGGCCGGCAGCGCGAGCGTGGTGTCGGCGCGCAATGCCGCGTCGACGAAAAAGCGCGGCACGGCCGCGGTGGTGGTGGCTTCGTTCATGCGTGTGGCGGTGTCGGTCATGCGTCGAGGCGGCACCCGAGCGCCCAGCGGTAGCCGTCGAGATCCTCGATCTGCGCGAACCGGTCGCCCCAGAACTGATCCTGCGGCTCGCTCAGCGATTTCGCGCCGGCGTCGAGCGCGCGCTGCCAGGTGGCGTCGACGTCGTCGACATACAGATAGAACGATTGCGGCGCGACGGCGTTTGCGCGCTTCGGCGTCAGGGCCTTCGAGCCGAACGCGCCCTCGGGCGCGAACATCACGATCAACTGGCCGCGATAGGTCATCTCGACGTGCATGATCGCGCCGTCCTCGTCGTGCACGTCGCGCAGCTCGAAGCCGAATGCGGCCTTGAAGAAATCGATGGCCGCGCGCACGTTGCGCACGGTCAGGTACGGCGTCAACCAAGGCACGTCGGCCGGACGTGGATCGGTCATGAAAATCTCCTGTTTTCGCGGTCGAACGGTGCGTTGCGGCGCGGTCGGTCGAATGGCGTTCGCTGCATCCGGTCGTTCCGGCTCCGCGTTTCGCAGGCGAACCATGCGAAGCCTCGAAGGAAAACGGAGCGATGCGGCCGTCCGGACGTTCAGCGGCGAACGCCCAGTGTATCGCGCAGCGCGCGGGGCAGGGCAAAGAGGGCCGCATGAAGTCGTGCATCGTAATAGCGCAATCCCTGCACGCGGCGCGCAGCGAGCCGTTCGTCGACGTCGTGCGCGAACAGCGCGGCCGCGTCGAGCGTGTCGCTCGCGATCGCCATCAGCCACTGCGAGCCGTACAGCGGCACATGGGCGGACAACGGATCGACGAACGCGAAACTCGCGCGCAGGTCGTCGAGCAGCGCGGCGATGCGCGTCGCGTGGAACACCGGCGAGCCGAGATGCATCGAGATCGCGCCGCGCGGCGTGAGGATCCGCTTGAGTCGGGCGTAGAACGCGCGCGTGTAGAGGCCGGCCGCCGGCGAATCGGGCGGCGTGAGGTCGAACACCACGAGATCGAAATGCTCGACGGTCGACGCGACGAAATGCGCGGCGTCGCCGATCACCACTTCCACACGCGGGTCGTCGAGCGCGCCCTGGTGCACGTCGTCGAGATAGCGGCGCGCCATCCCGACCACCTCGTCGTCGAGTTCGGCGATCACGATCCGTTCGATGCATGCGTGCTTGAGCAACTGCCGCGCGGCGCCGCCGTCGCCGCCGCCGAGCACGAGCGCCTTGCGCGGCGACGGATGCGCGAGCGCGGCCGGGTGCGTCATGCACTCGTGATAGACGTACTCGTCGCCGACCGACGTCATCGGCCGGCCATCGAGCGTGAACAGGCGGCCGAGCTGCGGGGTGTCCCAGACTTCGATCTGCTGGTGCGGGGACGCGACGTGCGCGAGCCGCCGCGCATTCGGGAAGCCGTAGGTGGCGTCGGGCGTCGGGTGAAAGAGAAGGGTGGTACTCACGGGCAGGCCGCTGGGGCAGTTCCGACGCCTGAATTATAGGCGGCGGCCGGTTTGGCGGAAAACCGTGCCGGAACACGACGCGCCGACAAGGGAAATGTCGGCCCATCTGTTAAAATGACGAGCTTTGCAGCCCCGTCCGTTGGCTCCGTCCGCTTCGCGTCCGTCAGGCGCCGCACCGCGCGCCGGGAACGATTGACGCTCGAGCTTCCGGATGCCGCCGTGCTCCCGTTTCCTCGACTCGTTCTCCGGACTCGACATGACGACTTCGTCTCCCGCCTCCACCACCCTGATGGCCAACGCGATCCGTGCGCTCGCGATGGACGCCGTCCAGCAAGCGAACTCCGGTCACCCCGGCATGCCGATGGGCATGGCCGAAATCGGCGTGGCGCTCTGGTCGCGCCATCTGAAGCACAACCCGGCGAACCCGCACTGGGCCGACCGCGATCGTTTCGTGCTGTCGAACGGCCATGGCTCGATGCTGCTGTACTCGCTGCTGCACCTGACCGGCTACGACCTGCCGATCGAAGAGCTGAAGAACTTCCGCCAGCTGCACTCGAAGACGCCGGGCCACCCGGAATACGGGATCACGCCGGGCGTCGAGACGACCACCGGCCCGCTCGGCCAGGGTCTCGCGAACGCGGTCGGCATGGCGCTCGGCGAAGCGCTGATGGCCGACGAGTTCAACCGCGACGGCGCGAAGATCGTCGATCACCACACGTACGTGTTCCTCGGCGACGGCTGCCTGATGGAAGGCATCTCGCACGAGGCCTGCTCGCTCGCGGGCACGCTGAAGCTGAACAAGCTGATCGCGCTGTACGACGACAACGGCATCTCGATCGACGGCGACGTCGTGAACTGGTTCCACGACGACACGCCGAAGCGTTTCGAAGCGTACGGCTGGAACGTGATCCCGAACGTGAACGGCCACGACGTCGACGCGGTCGACGCGGCGATCGCGAAGGCGAAGCTGTCGGACAAGCCGACGCTGATCTGCTGCAAGACGGTGATCGGCAAGGGTGCGGCAACCAAGGCCGGCGGCCACGACGTGCACGGCGCCGCGCTCGGCGCGGAAGAAATCGCGAAGACGCGCGAAGCGCTCGGCTGGAAGTGGGAGCCGTTCGTGATTCCGCAGGAAGTTTATGCGGCATGGGACGCGAAGGAAGCCGGCAAGCGCGCCGAGACCGAATGGGACGCGACGTTCGCGGCCTATCGCGCGAAGTACCCGGCGGAAGCGGCCGAATTCGAGCGCCGGATGGCCAACAAGCTGCCGGCCGACTGGGCCGAGAAGGCTGCCGCGATCATCGCCGGCGCGAACGAGCGCGCCGAGACGGTCGCGACCCGCAAGGCGTCGCAGCAGGCGATCGAGGGCCTCGCCGCCGCGCTGCCCGAGCTGCTCGGCGGCTCGGCCGACCTGACCGGCTCGAACCTGACCAACTGGAAGGCGTCGAAGGCCGTGCGCGCGAATCCGGAAGGCGCGGGCGTGCGGCTCGGCAACCACATCAACTACGGCGTGCGCGAATTCGGCATGAGCGCCGCGATCAACGGCCTCGCGCTGCACGGCGGCCACAAGCCGTTCGGCGGCACGTTCCTGACGTTCTCCGACTACAGCCGCAACGCGCTGCGCGTGGCCGCGCTGATGAAGGTGCCGTCGATCTTCGTGTTCACGCACGATTCGATCGGCCTCGGCGAAGACGGCCCGACGCACCAGTCGATCGAGCACGTGTCGAGCCTGCGGCTGATCCCGAACCACGACGTCTGGCGCCCGGCCGACACGGTCGAGACGGCCGTCGCATGGACCCAGGCGATCGCCGCGGATCGTCCGTCGAGCCTGATCTTCAGCCGCCAGAACCTCGCGTTCAACCCGCGTACCGATGCGCAGATCGCGAACATCGAGAAGGGCGGTTACGTGCTGAAGGACTGGGACGACGAGATCGTTGCGCGCAAGATCATCCTGATCGCGACGGGCTCGGAAGTCGAACTCGCGATGAAGGCCGTCGAGCCGCTCGCGCAGCAGGGCATCGCGGCGCGCGTCGTGTCGATGCCGTCGACCAACGTGTTCGACCGCCAGGACGCCGAATACCGCGAACGCGTGCTGCCGCACGGCGTGCGCCGCGTCGCGATCGAAGCGGGCGTGACGAGCTTCTGGCACAAGTACGTCGGCCTCGAAGGCGGCGTAGTCGGGATCGACACGTTCGGCGAATCGGCGCCGGCCGGCGTGCTGTTCAAGTACTTCGGCTTCACCGTCGAGCACGTCGTCGAGACGGCGAAGGCCGTGCTGGCCTAAAAGCATACGCGACGCGCGCCGCCCGATGCGCGCGTCGCACCGTGAAGCTGCACGAAACGAATTTTTTCAGCCATCAGGAGATAGACCATGACGATTCGCGTCGCAATCAACGGCTACGGCCGTATCGGCCGCAACACGCTGCGCGCGTTTTATGAAAACGGCAAGAAGCACGATATCGAGATCGTCGCGATCAACGACCTGGGCGATGCGAAGACCAACGCGCACCTGACCCAGTACGACACCGCACACGGCAAGTTCCCGGGCGAAGTGTCGGTCGACGGCGACTACCTCGTCGTGAACGGCGACAAGATCCGCGTGCTCGCGAACCGCAACCCGGCCGAACTGCCGTGGGGCGAGCTGGGCGTCGACGTCGTGATGGAGTGCACGGGCTTCTTCACGACCAAGGAAAAGGCGAGCGCGCACCTGAAGGGCGGCGCGAAGAAGGTGATCATCTCGGCGCCGGGCGGCAAGGACGTTGACGCGACGATCGTCTACGGCGTGAACCACGACGTGCTGAAGGCCGAGCACACGGTCATCTCGAACGCATCGTGCACGACGAACTGCCTCGCGCCGCTCGTCAAGCCGCTGAACGACAAGATCGGCCTCGAAACCGGCCTGATGACGACGATCCACGCGTACACGAACGACCAGGTGCTGACGGACGTCTACCACGAAGACCTGCGCCGCGCGCGTTCGGCCACGCACAGCCAGATCCCGACGAAGACGGGCGCGGCTTCCGCTGTCGGCCTCGTACTGCCGGAACTGAACGGCAAGCTCGACGGCTACGCGATCCGCGTCCCGACGATCAACGTGTCGATCGTCGACCTGTCGTTCATCGCGAAGCGCGACACGACGGTCGAGGAAGTCAACGCGATCATGAAGGAAGCATCGGAAGGCGCGCTGAAGGGCATCCTCGGCTACAACGACGCACCGCTGGTGTCGATCGACTTCAACCACAACCCGGCTTCGTCGACGTTCGATGCGACGCTGACCAAGGTGTCGGGCCGCCTCGTGAAGGTGTCGAGCTGGTACGACAACGAGTGGGGTTTCTCGAACCGCATGCTGGATACGGCCGTCGCATTCGCGAACGCGAAGTAATCCCGCACGTCGCGCGGCCGCCGCAACGCGGCCGGCGTGGCGGACGAACCCGGCCCGGGTTTCCCGGCCGGGTTTTTTATTGCCCGCCGTTCGCTGTCGCATGTTCGATCGCGGCGACGAACGCGCGCTTCAGCGGGCTGTCGAGATCGGTCCACGCGAGGCCGATGCCACTGCGATGACCGGGCAGGTCGAGCGGCCGCGCGAGCACGTTCGGCGGCAGCGCGCTGGCCGCTTCCGCCGGAATCAGCCCGATCCCCATTCCCGCCGCGACGAGCGCGAGCATCGTCGTGAATTCCCCGAACTCCTGGGCGATCTCGAGCGTCGTGCCCGCGCGGCTCAGCGCGAGCAGCATGTCGTCGTGAAAGCCGGGCGCGTAGCGGCGCGCGAGCACGAACGCGGGGTGGCCGCGCAATGCGGCGGGCGAAATCGCATCGCGCGCGGCGAGCGGATGGCCGAGCGGCAGCGCGACGACGAAGCCTTCCTCGAGCACCACGCGGATATCGATGCCCGCATACGCGGCCGGCAGCCGGATCATGCCGAAGTCGATCCGCCGGTCGCGCAGCGCGGCGATCTGGTCGGGCGTCGGCATGTCCTTCAGCTCGAGCGCGATCAGCGGATAGCGCTCGCGCATCGCGCGCAGCACGGCCGGCAGCAGCGCCGGCAATACCGACGACACGAACGCGATCCGCAGCGTGCCGATTTCGCCGCGGCTCGACAGCCGCGCCATCTGTTCCGCGCGTGCAGCCTGCTGCAGCGTCGCCCGCGCTTCGGGCAGGAACACGCGCCCCGTGTCGCTCAG
The DNA here is from genome assembly GCF_001523445.1 of Burkholderia sp. ABCPW 11. NCBI lineage: Bacteria > Pseudomonadati > Pseudomonadota > Betaproteobacteria > Burkholderiales > Burkholderiaceae > Burkholderia > Burkholderia sp. ABCPW 11. Next base: position 101,026 of record NZ_LOVM01000032.1, read on the forward strand.
CTCGACCTTGTGCCGGTCGCGCTCGAACAGGCGTGCGCCGAGTTCCGCCTCGAGCGCCTTGATCTGCATGCTCAGCGCGGGCTGCACGATGCACAGGCGCTGCGCGGCGCGCCCGAAATGCAGCTCTTCCGCGAGCGTGACGAAGGCGCGCAATTGCTTGAGTTCCATGGGCGGCGGGCACGAAAGGACGGTAATCAATTTTCATGATAACCGGATCAAGAAAGACCATTGGCGCGGCGCCCCGGTTGCGACGGAAGATACCGTTCACACGAGACCGGCCGCGACGGGCAGCCGGCTCGTCGGGTACGAGGAGACATCCATGACTGACGCGCTTGACCGGTTCCGCCTCGACGGCCGCCGCGCGCTGATTACCGGTTCCGGCCGCGGGATCGGGCTGACGCTTGCCCGCGGGCTCGCGGAAGCGGGCGCGGCGATCGTCATCAATGATCGCAATGAAGAGAAGGCCGCGACGCTCGCGCGCCGTTTCCGCGACGAAGGCTTCGCGGCCGACCATGCGGTGTTCGACGTGACCGAGCACGCGCAGGTACGCATGGCGATCGACGATGTCGAGGCGCGCGTCGGCGCGATCGACATCCTCGTGAACAACGCGGGCATCCAGCGTCGCGCGCCGCTCGACGCATTCGACCCGGACGACTGGCATGCGCTGATGCGCGTGAATCTCGACGGCGTGTTCAACGTCGCGCAGGCCGTCGCGCGGCACATGATCGCGCGCGGCCGCGGGAAGATCATCAACATCTGTTCGGTGCAGAGCGAGCTCGCGCGGCCGACGATCGCGCCGTATGCGGCGACCAAGGGTGCGGTGCGGATGCTGACCAAGGGGATGTGCGCCGACTGGGCACGTCACGGCATCCAGGCCAACGGCCTCGCGCCTGGCTATTTCGAAACCGAGCTGAATCGCGCGCTGGTCGACGACGCGGCGTTTTCGGACTGGCTGTGCAAGCGCACGCCGGCCGGCCGCTGGGGGCAGGTCGACGAGCTGTGCGGCGCGGCGATCTTCCTCGCGTCGGCCGCGTCCGATTTCGTGAACGGCCAGACGCTGTTCGTGGATGGCGGGCTGACCAGTGCCGTCTGACAAGGAGCGTGTCATGCGTATGCGTTGCATGTGTGTCGTGATCCACGGGCCGAACGACCTGCGGGTCGAGGAGCAGGACGCGGGCGAGATCGGCCCGGGCCAGGTGCGCGTCGACGTCGCGATGGGCGGCATCTGCGGCTCCGATCTGCATTACTTCCGGCATGGCGGTTTCGGCGCGATCCGGCTGCAGCAGCCGATGGTGCTCGGCCACGAGGTCGCCGGCACGGTCGCGGCAGTGGCGCCGGACGTGACGTCGGTGAAGGTCGGCGATCGCGTCGCGGTCAATCCGAGCCGGCCGTGCGGCGCATGTCGCTACTGCCTCGACGGGCTGCCGAACCAGTGCCTGGACATGCGCTTCTACGGCAGCGCGATGCGCATGCCGCACGTGCAGGGCGCGTTCCGCAACGCGCTCGTGTGCGACGCGGTGCAGTGCGTGAAGGTCGCCGATCACGTGCCGCTGTCGCTCGCGGCGCTCGCCGAGCCATTCGCGGTCGGGCTGCATGCGGTGTCGCGCGCGGGCGCGCTGATCGGCAAGCGCGTGCTCGTGTCGGGTTGCGGGCCGATCGGCGTGCTGGCGATCGCGGCGGCGCGCGTGCACGGCGCGGCGGAGATCGTCGCGACCGACGTCGTCGACGCGCCGCTGGACGTGGCGCGCGCGCTCGGCGCGGACCGCACGATCAACGCGGCGGCCGATGCCGGCTGGGTCGAACGCTACAGCGCCGACAAGGGCACGTTCGACGTGATGATCGAATGTTCGGGCAATGCGCGCGCGTTGCGCGACGGACTGGACGTGATGCGTCCGCGCGGCGTCGTCGTACAGCTCGGGCTCGGCGGCGACGTGAGCTTGCCGCAGAACGTCGTGGTCGCGAAGGAGCTGTCGATCTGCGGGTCGTTTCGCTTTCATGCGGAATTCGCGCTGGCGGTGCAGCTGATCAACGCGGGGCGCGTCGACCTGCGGCCGGCCGTCACGCGCGTGTTCCCGATGCGCGATGCGAACCTCGCGTTCGAACTGGCGGGCGACCGCCAGCGTGCGATGAAGGTGCTGATCGATTTCGCGAACGAGGCCGCGTGACGGTGCGGCGTCGGCGCGTCGCGACGGCTGCGGCATCCCTGGTGAAAAGGCACGCCCGCGATGCGCGCAGCGTGCCTTTCTCGTCGTGCGGTGCAAACGGATCGCCGGCCTGCCGCATCACTGCGTGACCCGTCGCGTGCCGACACGTTGCGATGCGAGCCACAGCGCGATCAGCGCACCCGACAGCGCGGCGCCCGCGATGCACACGCCGCGCCAGCCGTCGAGGCCGTACGCGACGCTCGCCGCGAACGACCCGAACGCGCCGCCGATGAAATAGCTCGTCAGGTAGATCGTCGTCACGCGGCTGCGTGCGTTGCCCGCGAGCGCATAGATCACGCTCTGGTTCGAGATGTGCATGCCCTGCACGCCGACGTCGAGCAGCAGGATGCCCGCGATCAGCGCCGCGAGCGAATGCGAGCCGGTCGCGATCAGCGCGAACGACGCGAGCACGGCCGCCGCGAACAGGCCGGTGGCCGCATTGCCGTGACCGCGATCGACGAGCCGGCCGGCCGACGTCGCCGCGAGCGCGCCGACCGCGCCGACGATCCCGAACAGGCCGATCTGCCCTTCCGAATAGCTGTACGGCGGTTGGCTCAGCAAAAACGTGAGGCCTGTCCACAGCAGGCTGAAGCACGCGAACACGAGCGCGCCGTAGGTCGAGCGCAGCACGATCGGCGGCTGCGCGCACACCAGCGCGACGAGCGACTTCATCAGCGCCGCGTAGTCGACGCGCACGTCGCGGCGGTCCTTCGGCAGCTTCACGGCGAGCACGGCGGTCAGCGCGAGCACCATCGCGGCGGCGATGCCGTACACCGCGCGCCAGCCGAGCCAGTCGGCGATCGCGCCGGCCGCGACGCGCGCGAGCAGGATACCCAGCAGGAGCCCGCTCATCACGGTGCCGACCGCGCGGCCGCGCGAGCGCGCATCGGCGAGCGACGCCGCGAACGGCACGAGCAGCTGCGTCGAACAGGTGACGAAGCCGACCGCGACGTTCGCGACGACGAACATCGTGAAGTTCGTGCTGGACGCGACCGCGATCAGTGCGACGACGTTGAGCATCAGCAGCCGCACGATCAGCGTATGGCGATTGACCGCGTCGCCGAGCGGGACGATCAGCAGCAGGCTGGCCGCATAGCCGAGCTGCGTCAGCGTGACGAGATAGCCGAGCTCGGTCGGCGCGCGCCCGAAGCTGTGCGCGATCGCGGCGAGCAGCGGCTGCGCGTAGTAGATATTGCCGATGACGATGCCGCACGCGCACGCGAACAGCAGCGTCATGCCGCGGGTGAGGGGAGGGTGGTTGTCGTGATGCGGTTCCATGATCGCGAAAAACGGCGGCGCCGGCCGGCGGCACGGGCCGTCGGTTGCGCGGGGTGAAGGAAATCGGGGGCCGGCGTCGGCGGATCGGCGGTGAGCCGAAGCGCGCCGGGCGGACCGCGGCCGAGCCCGGATCGGGCGGGCGGCGGATCGCCGTGCGGCGGGCGGAAGCAGGGCGGGCCCGGGCGTGCCGCTTTCATGCGGCGACAGCGGCGCTGCACGGAAGCGGATGTGCGTATGATGCGGGTATCGACCCATAGCGTCCAAGACTGGATCGTTATGGTCTCTATTGGCAAAACCAATACGTTGGTTGCGATGCTTCTCCGCCACATCCGCTATTTCCTGGCCGTCGCCGAGCAGCGCAGTTTCACGCGCGCGGCCGATGCGCTGCACGTGTCGCAGCCGACGCTGTCGCAGCAGGTCCGCCAGCTCGAGGAAACGCTCGGCGTGCAGTTGTTCGACCGCTCGGGCCGCACGGTGCAGCTCACCGAATTCGGCGAGGTCTATGCGCGGCATGCGCGCGCCGCACTGCACGCGCTCGATACCGGGCAGCGCGCGCTGCACGACGTCGCCGATCTCGGCAGCGGCTCGCTGCGGCTCGCGATGATGCCGACGTTCGCGGCTTACCTGAGCGGCTCGCTGATCGACGCATTCCATGCCGACCATCCGAACGTCGCGCTGACGATCGACGCGATGCCGCAGGCGCGCATCGAGGCGCTGCTCGCCGACGACCGGCTCGACGCCGGCTTCGCGTTCATGCCGCCGCGCGCGCCGGACATCGACGCACTGCCGCTGTGGGACGAGCCGCTCGCGCTGGTGACGGGGCGCACGCACCGCCTCGCGCGCCGCCGCCGCGCGCTGACGCCGGCCGAGCTCGGCGGCGAGCCGCTGGTGCTGCTGAGCCGTGCGTTCGCGACGCGCGAGCACATCGACCGGTATTTCGTCGAGCACGGCGCGCGGCCGTCGATCGCGATCGAGACGAATACGGTCAGCGCGGTGCTGGAACTCGTACGGTGCGGCCGGCTCGCGACGGTGCTGCCCGACGCGGTCGCGCGCGAGAGCGGCGACCTGTGCGCACTGGAGATCGATCCGCCGCTGCCGACGCGCACGGCCGCGCTGCTCACGCGCAAGGGCGCGTACCGCAGCGTCGCGGCGCGCGCATTCATCGAGCGCGTGCTCGCCTATCGCGATTCGTCGGAACGGTGACCGGCGCGGCCGGCCGGACGGGCAGACGGCGGCGCGGGGGGAATTACGTGCCGGGCGTCGGGAAGAATACGCCCGCGCGCTGTGCGGCGTTCGCGATGTGCGTTTCGATCGCGATGCCGGCGGCGGCCGCATCGCGCGCGATCAGCGCGTCGACGATCGCACGGTGCTCGTGCCAGGTCGACAGCAGCAGTTCGCGGCGGTAGAACGGCATGCGCTGGCTTTCCTTCATGATGTCCGCGCTGCTGCGCAGGATGGATTCGATCGCTGCGTTGCCGGCCAGATGGATGATCCGCATGTGGAAGTCGAAGTCGAGCCGCGAGGCTTCTTCGAGTGCGTTCTCCGTCAGCGCGACGTGCAGGTCGGCGAGGTTGTCCTCGAACCACGCGATGTCGGCGTCGCTGACCACGCGCGCGGCCATCCGCGCGGCGAAGCCTTCGAGCGCATAGCGCATCTGGTAGGTGTCGGGCGGCGACGACTGCTCGGCGAATTGCCACGGATGCGCGGCCGACGCCTGCGCGCTTTCGACGTACACGCCCTTGCCCGCGCGGATGCGCAGCATCCCGAGCGCCTCGAGCGTCGACAGCGCCTCGCGCAGCGACGCGCGGCTGATTTCCAACTCCTCGGAGAGCTGGCGCTGGGCCGGCAGCAGGCTGCCGACCGGGTACACGCCTGTCTCGATCCGGTCGCGGATCGTCGCGATGGCGGTGTCGGTCACGGTATGCGGAACATTTTTCATGGTGTGAACGATGGCCGGTCTGACCGGCATTGTAATCCGCCCGCGAGTGGTGCACGACCGCCTGCGGGAAAGCCACGATCCGCCCCTTTCCGGGGCGCCGCAAGCCCGTGCGCGGGGGCGGGAAATCCCTATTTTGTTCGTCCTTGACGCCACTATATCGGCTTCCTACTATCCCCCATAACATCACTGGTCTTACCAGTATGAACAGACGAAACTGCAACCGTTGGATCGGGAGAGCGCCGTGTCGAAATTCCTCAATTCGCTGTTTGGCCGGGTAGTCGTCGCATTAATCCTGGGGGTGGCGCTCGGTGCGTTCTTTCCGCACTTCGCCGAGTCGCTGCGTCCGCTCGGCGACGGCTTCCTGAAGCTCATCAAGATGGTCATCGGCCCGATCGTGTTCTGCGTCGTGGTCAGCGGCATGGCCAATGCGGGCGACCTGAAGAAGGTCGGCCGGGTCGGCCTGAAGGCGGTCGTCTACTTCGAGGTGATGACGACGCTCGCGCTCGGCATCGGGCTCGTCCTCGCGTGGGTCACGCGCCCCGGCGTCGGGATGAACATCGACCTGCGCTCGCTCGACGCGGCGTCGCTGTCGACGTACGCGAAGAATGCCGAAAGCCTGAAGGACACGGCCGGCTACCTGATGAAGATCATCCCCGAGACGGCGATCGACGCGTTCGCGAAGGGCGACATCCTGCAGATCCTCGTGTTCGCGGTGCTGTTCGGCTCCGCGCTGTCGCTGCTCGGGGACAAGGCGCAGCGCGTCAATTCGCTGATCGAGGAGCTGTCGCACGTGTTCTTCCGGATCATCGGCTTCATCATCAAGCTCGCGCCGCTCGGCGTGCTCGGCGCGATCGCGTTCACGACCGGCAAGTACGGCGTCGCGTCGCTCAAGCAGCTCGGCTACCTTGTCGCGGTGTTCTACCTGAGCTGCTTCGTGTTCGTCACGGTCGTGCTCGGCGCGGTGATGCGGCTCGCGGGCTTCTCCGTGTTCAAGCTGATCCGCTATCTGCGCGAGGAACTGTCGATCGTGCTCGGCACGGCGTCGTCGGACGCGGTGCTGCCGCAGGTGATGAGCAAGCTCGAATACATGGGCATCAAGGATTCGACCGTCGGCCTCGTGATTCCGACCGGCTATTCGTTCAACCTCGACGGCTTCTCGATCTACCTGACGCTCGCGGTGCTGTTCATCGCGCAGGCCACCAACACGCCGCTGTCCACGCACGACCTGATCGTCGTGCTGCTCGTGTCGCTCGTCACGTCGAAGGGCGCGCACGGCATCCCCGGCTCGGCGATCGTGATTCTCGCGGCGACGCTGTCGGCGATTCCCGCGATTCCGGTGCTCGGCCTCGTGCTGATCCTGCCGGTCGACTGGTTCGTCGGCATCGCCCGCGCGTTGACCAACCTGATCGGCAACTGCGTCGCGACGGTGGTGGTCGCCGTGTGGGAGAACGACATCGACCGCGCCCGCGCACAGCGCGTGCTGAACCGCGAGCTGCGCTACGTGGCCGATGCGCCGGGCAGCGCCGCACCGGTCGCCGGCGACCAGGCTCACGCGCTCTGAACACGCCGCTCGCGCGGCGCGGCTTCCCCGGCCGCACCGCGCGAGCGCACTTCATGCGACCGGCGCGCCGATGCGCCGGCGCTTGTCAAAAAATGGAGACGACATGGCAGCCCCCATCCTCGATCCGAACGCGCCGGCTTTCACGCGGCGCTACATGAACCTCGCCGACCCGCGCCTGGGCGCGCAGGCGCTCTTCGCCAGCGACGAATTCTTCGCGCCGAAGGAGCGCATGCTCGATCCCGAGCCGGCCGTCTTCATTCCCGGCAAGTACGACGACCACGGCAAGTGGATGGACGGCTGGGAAACCCGCCGCAAGCGTACGACCGGCCACGACTTCTGCGTGGTCCGGCTCGCGCGGCCGGGCGTGATCCATGGCGTCGATCTCGATACGAGCCACTTCACCGGCAACTTTCCGCCGGCCGCGTCGATCGAGGCCTGCGCGGTGGACGGCGACACGCCGCCGGACGACGCTGAATGGCGCACGATCGTTCCCGCGACGACGCTGCAGGGCAATGCGCATCACTACGTGAGCGTCGACGATGCGCGGCCGGTCACGCATCTGCGCGTGAACCTGTATCCGGACGGCGGGCTCGCGCGGCTGCGCGTGTACGGCCAGCCGCAGCGCGACTGGCGCCACGTGCCGGCCGGCGAGCTCGTCGATCTCGCGGCGATCGAGAACGGCGGCTACCTGGTGGCCGCGAACAACCAGCATTTCGGGCCGGCGTCGCAGATGCTGATGCCGGGGCGTGGCGCGAACATGGGCGACGGGTGGGAAACGCGGCGCCGCCGCGAGCCCGGCAACGACTGGGCGATCGTCGCGCTCGCGCGGCCGGGCGTCATCCGGCGCGTCGAGGTCGATACGGCGTTCTTCAAGGGCAATTTCCCCGATCGTTGCTCGCTGCAGGCCGCGCACGTGACGGGCGGCACCGACGATTCGCTCGTCACGCAGGCGATGTTCTGGGCCGAACTGCTCGGCGAGCAGAAGCTGCAGATGGATCACGTGCACACGTTCGACTCGCTCGCGGCGCTCGGCCCCGTCACGCACGTGCGGTTCAACATCTTCCCGGACGGCGGCGTGTCGCGCCTGCGTCTGTGGGGCGAGCCGGCTTGAAGGAGGGCGGCGGCATGAGCGGAACTCCCACTCTGCGCGTCGAGCGCCTGACCCGCGAAGCGTTCGCGCCGTTCGGCGACGTGATCGCGCTCGAAGGCGCGCGGCATTTCCCGATCAACGGCGGCACGACCGAGCGCTTTCACGATCTCGCGACGATCGACGTGTGCGCGGACGGCGGCCGGCCGCTCGTCAGCGTGTTTCGCGCGCAGCCGCGTGCGCTGCCGGTCGCGGTCACGCTGATGGAGCGTCACCCGCACGGCAGCCAGGCGTTCATTCCGCTCGCGGCGGTGTCGCGCTACGCGATCGTCGTCGCGCCGGCCGGCGAATTCCGGCCCGACGCGATGCGTGCGTTCCTGGCCGAGGGCTGGCAGGGCGTCAATTATGCGAAGGGCGTCTGGCACCATCCGCTGCTCGCGCTCGACGCGGTCAGCGATTTCGTGATCGTCGATCGCGGCGGCCCGCAGCCGAACTGCGACGAGATTCCGCTGGAACGTGCGTGGGCGCTCGATTTCGAGTCGGCCTGCGCGGGCGTCGAAGGGCTTTCGTAAGCATCCCGGGCGCGCGGCACGCTCGCCCAAAAAAGCAGACGGCCCGGGCGGCGAGATGCCGGCCGGGCCGTGCTGCGTGCGCCGGTGGCGCGAGTCAGTGCTTGCGGTGCGGGCAGTTCTCGGTCGTGCACGAGCCGTACATCGCGAGCGAATGCTCCTGGAGCCGGAAGCCGCGCTCCTTCGCGATCGCCTGCTGGCGGCTCTCGATCTCGGCGTCGAAGAATTCCTCGACGCGGCCGCAATCGAGGCACACGAGGTGGTCGTGGTGCGAGCCTTCGTTCAGCTCGAACACCGCCTTGCCGGATTCGAAGTTGCTGCGCGTGAGCAGGCCGGCCTGCTCGAACTGCGTGAGCACGCGGTAGACGGTGGCGAGCCCGATGTCGAGCTGCTCGTTGAGCAGGTTGCGGTAGACGTCTTCGGCCGTCAGGTGGCGCACGGGGCTCTGCTGGAAGATCTCGAGAATCTTGAGGCGCGGTAGGGTGGCCTTTAGCCCGATATTCTTGAGATCCGTCGGATTGGTCATGGCTAGGCATCCCTAGAGTACAATGCAGGGCTTCAATGTTACCGGCTTTTCGCCGTTCCAGATATACGCGCGGCCTGCACGCGGGCCAGCACGGTGAAGGAAATGATCCCAGAATCGCTTTCGCACTTTCAGAGGAGTCGCATGCGAAGTGCCATCATCGCTGCCGCCGCCGTTGTCGCGCTGGCGGGTTGTTCGTCGTACGACAGCGTGACGCAGCGCATTGCGCAGAGCATCACGCCGTATCGGATCACCGTCGTGCAAGGCAACTTCGTGTCGCAGGAGAAGGCCGCACAGTTGCAGGTCGGGATGACGCGCGAGCAGGTCCGCGCGCTGCTCGGCACGCCGCTGCTGGCGGACATGTTCCACGCGGATCGCTGGGATTACCTTTTCTACTTCAAGCGCGGCTCGACGTCGATCGTCCAGCAGCGCGACCTCGTGGTCAATTTCTCGGGCGATCGCGTGGCGAGCTGGACCGGCGCCGACAACCTGCCGTCCGAGCTCGACCTGCTGGCCGACATCGACGGCGACCGCGGCGGCAAGAAGGCGAAGGCCGCTGCCGCGGCGAAGAAGGCTTCCGAAGCCGCCGCCGCGAGCGCCGCGGAGGCTGCCGCTGCCGCGAGCCCGGCCACGGTGCCGGCGTCCGGCGCGGCGGTCGACCAGGATGCGAACGCCCAGGCGGCGCGCGCGGCGAACCGCGCGACCAACCAGGTGTCGGGTCAGGGTTCGGGTTCGCGCCGGTTCACGCCGGCCGCGCAGGCTTCGGGCGGCGCGCCGGTGCCGGGCGGCCAGCCGCCGGGCGCTGCGCCGGCGATCCAGCCGCAGTTCCAGTTCCATCGTCCGCCGCAGCCGAACGTGTCGAACGAGGCGTCGCCGCCGGTCGGCCCGCAAGGCTCGGACAACCTGCAGAACCAGCCGCTCACCGCACCGGCCCAGTAAGCGGCCGGCGTGCGGAAACGGGGCGGCATGCGCCGCCCGCCTTTAGACCTGTCGTGTAGAAAGCCATGAAGATTGCGATTGCCGGCGCATCGGGCCGAATGGGCCGGATGCTGATCGAAGCCGTTCTCAACGACGCCGACGCGCAGCTCGTCGGCGCGCTCGACCGCGCCGGTTCGCCGTTCCTCGGCCAGGACGCCGGTGCGTTCCTCGGCAAGGACACCGGCGTCAAGCTGACCGACGATCTCGACGCCGTGTTCGCGCAGGCCGACTACCTGATCGATTTCACGCGGCCGGAAGGCACGATGGCCCACATCGAGGCCGCACTGCGCCACGACGTGAAGCTCGTGATCGGCACGACCGGCTTCACCGCCGAGCAGAAGGCCGAACTTCAGGCCGCTGCGGCCAAGCTCGGCATCGTGTTCGCGGCGAACATGAGCGTCGGCGTGAACGTCACGCTGAAGCTGCTCGAATTCGCGGCGAAGCATTTCTCGCACGGCTACGACATCGAGATCATCGAGGTGCATCACCGCCACAAGGTCGACGCGCCGTCGGGCACCGCGCTGATGATGGGCGAGGCCGTGGCCGGCGCGCTCGGCCGCTCGCTCGACGACTGCGCGGTGTACGGCCGCCACGGCGTGACGGGCGAGCGCGATCCGTCGTCGATCGGCTTTGCCGCGGTGCGCGGCGGCGACATCGTCGGCGACCACACCGTGCTGTTCGCCGGGATCGGCGAGCGCATCGAGATCACGCACAAATCGTCGAGCCGCGTGTCGTACGCGCAGGGCGCGCTGCGCGCGGTCCGGTTCCTGTCGGCGCGCGGCGCCGGCCTGTTCGACATGCAGGACGTGCTCGGCCTGCGCTGACCCCGCGAGGAAACTCCGATGGCGATTCCCACCGGCGTTGTCCACTACCTCGAAAGCGGCGATGCGATCACGCACGCCGTCTCCTATGTGCTGCTGGCGATGTCCGTCGCCAGCTGGTGCTTCCTCGTCATGAAAGCCTGGCTGCTGGTCCGCGCGAAGCGGCAGGGGCCGCGCGCGCTCGCCGCGTTCTGGCGCGCGCCGTCGCTCGACGCGGGGATCGCCGCGCTCGCCGGCGCCGATCGCGAGCGCGTGTTCGTGCCGCTCGCCGAAGCCGCGCGCGACGCGGCCGGCGACCACGATCCCACCGCGCTGGCCGCGCGCGTCGAGCGCGGCGAGCGCGTGCTGCGCGCGTTGCGTCATGCGATGCTGCGCTCGCAGCGGCGCCTCGAATTCGGCCAGGTGCTGCTCGCGTCGATCGGCAGCACCGCGCCGTTCGTAGGCCTGCTCGGCACCGTGTGGGGTATCTATCACGCGCTCGGCAGCATCGCCGCGAGCGGGCAGGCGCAGATCGAGAACGTCGCGGGGCCGGTCGGCGAGGCGCTGATCATGACCGCGTTCGGGCTGGTCGTCGCGATTCCCGCGGTGCTCGCGTACAACATCCTCGGCCGGCTCGTCCGGCAGCTCGCCGAGGAACTCGACGGTTTCGCGCGCGATCTGCACGTATTCGTGTGCGCACAGGGCGCCTGACGCGCCGGCTCCGGAGGAACGATCATGGCATTCGGCGGGCTCGAGCACCACAAGACGTCCGCGCCGATGGCGGAAATCAACATGACGCCGCTGATCGACGTGATGCTCGTGCTGCTCGTCATCTTCATCATCACCGCGCCGCTGATGACGCACGCGATCCGGCTCGACCTGCCGAAGGTCGCGGCCGGCGTCGCGCGCGACACGCCGCAATCCGTCACGCTGTCGATCGACGACGCGGGCAAGCTCTACTGGGACGACGCGCCCGTCGCGATCGACGCGCTGCCCGCGCGCTTGCGGGCCGCCGCCGCGGGCGCCGCGCCGCCCGAACTGCGGCTGCGCGCGTCGCGCGCGACGCGCTACGACGTGATCGCGCAGGTGATGGGCGCCGCGCAGGCCGCGGGCCTCACGCGGATCGGCTTCGTGACCGACGTGCCGCCGGCCGGCGCCGCCGGCGCGAAGCCCTGATCCGTCGTCGTTGCGGGCCGCTGGCCCGCGAGACCGGCCGTGCGGGCCCGCACGGGCGGTATAATCGACGTTTTTCCCGGCCCGGAACCGGTCAACCCGTTCCTGCGCCGGGCACGCACGATTTCGATCCAATCCTGCGCGCGCGCCGTCGCGCCGCCTAAAGCCTAGCCCGAACCACACCATGCACGAGAGATACGTACCCGCCGACGTCGAAGCCGCCGCCCAGGGCGACTGGCGCGCAGCCGATGCCTACAAGACGAAGGAAGATTCGCAGAAGCCGAAGTTCTACTGCGTGTCGATGCTGCCGTACCCGTCCGGCAAGCTGCACATGGGTCACGTGCGCAACTACACGATCAACGACGTGATGTACCGCTATCTGCGGATGAACGGCTACAACACGCTGATGCCGATGGGCTGGGATGCGTTCGGGATGCCGGCCGAGAATGCCGCGATGGCGAACGGCGTGCCGCCCGCGAAGTGGACCTACGACAACATCGACTACATGAAGGGCCAGATGCAGTCGATGGGCCTCGCGATCGACTGGTCGCGCGAGATCGCGACGTGCAAGCCCGACTACTACAAGTGGAACCAGTGGCTGTTCCTGAAGATGCTCGAGAAGGGCATCGCGTACAAGAAGACGGGCACCGTGAACTGGGACCCGGTCGACCAGACCGTGCTCGCGAACGAGCAGGTGATCGACGGCCGCGGCTGGCGCTCGGGCGCGCTCGTCGAGAAGCGCGAGATCCCGATGTACTACCTGCGGATCACGCAGTACGCGGATGAGCTGCTGAACGACCTCGACGGCCTCGGCTGGCCCGAGCGCGTGAAGATCATGCAGCAGAACTGGATCGGCAAGAGCTTCGGCGTGAACTTCGGCTTCCCGTACGAACTCGACGGCGAGCAGAAGCTGCTGCGCGTGTTCACGACGCGCGCCGACACCATCATGGGCGTCACGTTCTGCGCGATCGCGGCCGAGCACCCGCTCGCCGCGCGTCTCGCGCAGGACAAGCCGGAGCTGCTCGCGTTCATCGACGAGTGCAAGCGCGGCGGCGTCGCCGAGGCCGACGTCGCGACGATGGAGAAGAAGGGCGTCGCGACCGGCTTCTCGGTCAAGCACCCGCTGACCGGCGAGCCGGTCGAGGTGTGGATCGGCAACTACGTGCTGATGAGCTATGGCGAAGGCGCGGTGATGGGCGTGCCGGGCCACGACGAGCGCGATTTTGCGTTCGCGAAGAAATACGATCTGCCGATCAAGCAGGTGATCGCGAGCGAAGGGCAGACGTACTCGCTCGACGCATGGCAGGAGTGGTACGGCGACAAGGAAACCGCGGTCTGCGTGAACAGCGGCAAGTACGACGGCCTGCGCTACACGGAAGCGGTCGACGCGGTCGCCGCCGACCTGAAGGCCGGCGGCTTCGGCGACAAGCAGGTCACGTGGCGCCTGCGCGACTGGGGCGTATCGCGCCAGCGCTACTGGGGCACGCCGATCCCGATCATCCACTGCCCGTCGTGCGGCGACGTGCCGGTGCCGGAGCAGGATCTGCCGGTCGTGCTGCCGGAAGACCTCGTGCCGGACGGCTCGGGCAACCCGCTCGCGAAGTCCGAAGCGTTCCTGAACTGCACGTGCCCGAAGTGCGGCGCGGCCGCGAAGCGCGAAACCGACACGATGGACACCTTCGTCGATTCGTCGTGGTACTTCTCGCGCTACACGGCACCGGACGCCGAGACGATGGTCGACGCGCGCACCGATTACTGGATGCCGATGGATCAGTACATCGGCGGCATCGAGCACGCGATCCTGCACCTGCTGTATTCGCGCTTCTGGACCAAGGTGATGCGCGACCTCGGCCTCGTGAAGTTCGGCGAGCCGGCGAAGAACCTGCTCACGCAGGGGATGGTGCTGAACGAGACGTACTACCGCGAAGACGCGGCGGGCAAGAAGACCTGGTACAACCCGCTCGACGTGACGGTCACGCACGACGACAAGGGCCGCCCGGTCGGCGCGACGCTGAATGCGGACGGCCAGCCGGTCGTGCTCGGCGGCATCGAAAAGATGTCGAAGTCGAAGAACAACGGCGTCGATCCGCAACTGCTGATCGACCAGTACGGCGCCGATACCGCGCGCCTGTTCACGATGTTCGCGGCGCCGCCCGAGCAGCAGCTCGAGTGGTCGGGCGCGGGCGTCGAGGGCGCGAGCCGCTTCCTGCGCCGCGTGTGGAGCTTCGGCTACGCGAATCGCGAAGCGCTCGCCGCGCGCGCGGGCTTCGACGCCGCCGCGCTCGGCGACACCGACAAGGCGCTGCGCCGCGAGATCTACGGCGTGCTGAAGCAGGCCGATTTCGACTACCAGCGCCTGCAGTACAACACGGTCGTGTCGGCCGCGATGAAGATGCTGAACGCGATCGACGGCGCGAAAGGCGCGACGCCCGCCGTGCTGCGCGAGACCTACGGCGTGCTGCTGCGCGTGCTGTACCCCGTCGTGCCGCACGTCACGTTCGAGCTGTGGAAGGCGCTCGGCTACGCGGACGAATTCGGCCCGCTGCTCGATGCGCCGTGGCCGAAGGTCGACGAGGCCGCGCTCGAGCAGGCCGAGATCGAACTCGTGCTGCAGGTGAACGGCAAGGTGCGCGGTGCGCTGAAGGTCGCGAAGGACGCGAGCCGCGACGCGATCGAAGCGGCGGCGGTGGCCGACGAGGCATTCGCGAAATTCAGCGACGGCAAGCCGGCGAAGAAGATCGTCGTCGTGCCGGGCCGCCTCGTGAACATCGTCGTCTGACGGCCGCCGGCCGTCGGACGTACCCAGAAGGAGCGAAGGTGATCCGCAGATCGTTTTTGATGCTCGTCGGCAGCACGGTCGTGCTGTCGGCATGCGGCTTCCAGTTGCGCGGCCAGCAGGACTACGCGTTCAAGCACCTGTTCGTGGCCGGTGCGCCGGCGCCCGTCGAGGCGCGGCTCACGCGCCTCGTCCAGGCCGGCAGCGACACGAAGATCGTCAAGTCGGCGGACGACGCCGACGCCGTGCTGCGCATGTGGGAGTCGCGTGGCCAGAACACGCTGACGCTCAACAAGTACGGCTCCGCGCAGGAATACGCGCTGTTCTACACGCTGAACTACACGCTGACGAGCAAGGACGGCACCGTGCTGATCCCGCCGAGCGCGATCGCGCTGAACCGCGCGATGACGTACAGCGACCAGTACACGAACGCGAAGGCGCAGGAAGCCGACATCCTGTACGGCGACATGCAGAACGACGCGGTCGATCAGTTGATGCGGCGTCTCGCGATCGTCCACTCGCTGACGCCGGCCCCGGAGGACGTGGTGCCGGGTGTGGCGCCGCGCGCGCCGCTGCCGCCGCCGCCGCTCTGATCGCGGGCGCACGCAGCGATGCAATTGCGACTTGATGCGCTGGAGCCGCACCTCGCGAAGGGGTTGGCCGGGCTCTATACCGTCTACGGCGACGAGCCGCTGCTCGCGCAGGAAGCGTGCGACCGCATTCGTGCGGCCGCGCGCGCGGCCGGCTTCACCGAGCGTTCGGTGCATACGGTCGAGCGCGGTTTCGACTGGAGCGTGCTGCTCGGCGCGACCCAGGCGATGTCGCTGTTCGGCGAGCGCCAGCTGATCGAGCTGCGCATTCCGTCGGGCAAGCCCGGCAAGGAAGGCGCCGATGCGCTGAAGACGCTCGCGGCCACGCCCAATCCGGACGCGCTGATGCTCGTCACGTTGCCGCGCCTCGACGCGGCCACGCAGAAATCCGCCTGGTTTACCGCGCTGCAGAACGGCGGTGTCGCGCTGAAGATCGATCCGGTCGACCGTGCGCAGTTGCCGAACTGGATCGGCCAGCGACTCGCGATGCAGGGCCAGCGCGCCGCGCCGGGCGACGACGGGCGCCGCGCGCTGCAGTTCATCGCGGAGCGCGTCGAGGGCAACCTGCTCGCCGCGCACCAGGAAATCCAGAAGCTCGGGCTGCTGTATCCGCAGGGCGCGCTGTCGTTCGAGCAGGTGCACGACGCGGTGCTGAACGTCGCGCGTTACGACGTGTTCAAGCTGAACGAAGCGATGCTCGCCGGCGACGCCGCACGGCTCGCGCGGATGATCGACGGGCTGAAGGGCGAGGGCGAGGCGATCGTGCTCGTGATGTGGGCCGTCGTCGAGGAGCTGCGCACGCTGCTGCGGATCAAGCGCGGCACGGCGGCCGGCAAGCCGCTCGCGACGCTGCTGCGCGAGAACCGCGTGTGGGGGCCGCGCGAGCGGTTGATCGCGCCCGCGCTGAACCGCGTGTCGGAAGCGGTGCTCGAAAAGGCGCTCGCGTTCGCCGCGAAGCTCGACCGGCAGGTCAAGGGGCTCACGGCCGTCGCACCGGGCCGCCGCACGCAGGACGAGCCGCCGCCCGACCCGTGGGACGGGCTGTTCCAGCTTGCGATGACGGTCGCGGGCGCCCGCGGCGAGCGACCGCCGACCGCGGGTCGCGTGCGACGCTAGGTCCCGTCCGGGCCGTCAGCGCGCGCTGCGCAACCCGCTTACAATGCTTCGATGGCTGGCGCGGCATATCGGCCGCTGCCCTGCACGGATGGCTGTTCCGCGGATCGTCGCGCCCGGATGGTCGTCCCCCGGATGGCCGGCCCCCGGATGGCCGGCCCATGCTTCCCCACGAATTCATGCCGCTCCGCGCGGCTCGCTTCTCGAGTCACACGATGGATATCGATCAGTACATGACCGACCTGGGCCGTCGCGCCCGGCACGCTTCCCGCGCGATGGCGCGCGCCAGCACGGCCGCGAAGAACGCGGCGCTCGACGCCGTGGCCCGCGCGATCGAACGCGACGCGCAGGCGCTGAAGGATGCGAATGCGCGCGACGTTGCCCGCGCCCGCGAAAAGGGGCTCGATGCGGCGTTCGTCGATCGCCTGACGCTGTCGGACAAGGCGCTGAACACGATGGTCGAAGGGCTGCGCCAGGTCGCGTCGCTCGCCGATCCGATCGGCGAGATCGGCAACCTCAAGTTCCGCCCGAGCGGGATCCAGGTCGGCCAGATGCGCGTGCCGCTCGGCGTGATCGGCATCATCTACGAGTCGCGCCCGAACGTGACGATCGACGCGGCCGCGCTGTGCCTGAAGTCGGGCAACGCGACGATCCTGCGCGGCGGCTCCGAGGCGCTCGAATCGAATACCGCGCTCGCGAAGCTGATCGGCGAAGGGCTCGCGGCGGCAGGGCTGCCGCAGGACGCGGTGCAGGTTGTCGCGACGGCCGATCGCGCGGCGGTCGGCAAGCTGATCACGATGACCGAATACGTCGACGTGATCGTGCCGCGCGGCGGCAAAAGCCTGATCGAGCGCCTGATCAACGAGGCGCGCGTGCCGATGATCAAGCACCTCGACGGCATCTGCCACGTGTATGTCGACGATCGCGCCGATCTGGCCAAGGCGC
Source organism: Burkholderia sp. ABCPW 11 (assembly GCF_001523445.1). NCBI lineage: Bacteria > Pseudomonadati > Pseudomonadota > Betaproteobacteria > Burkholderiales > Burkholderiaceae > Burkholderia > Burkholderia sp. ABCPW 11. The sequence continues at coordinate 118,562 of NZ_LOVM01000032.1, forward strand.
TGACGGTGTGCGACAACGCGAAGACGCACCGCTACGGCACGTGCAACACGATGGAAACGCTGCTCGTGTCGAGCGGCATCGCGGAGAAGTTGCTGCCGCCGCTCGGCAAGCTGTATCGCGACAAGCAGGTCGAACTGCGCGTCGACGCGGCCGCGCGCGCGGTGCTCGCCGATGCGGGCGTCGGCCCGCTCGTCGACGCGACCGAAGAAGACTGGCACACCGAGTATCTCGCGCCGGTGCTCGCGATCAAGGTCGTCGACGGGCTCGACGCCGCGATCGAGCACATCAACCACTACGGCTCGCATCACACGGATGCGATCGTCACCGAGGATCACGACCGCGCGATGCGGTTCCTGCGCGAAGTCGATTCGGCGAGCGTGATGGTCAACGCGTCGACGCGCTTCGCGGACGGTTTCGAATTCGGCCTCGGCGCGGAAATCGGCATCTCGAACGACAAGCTGCACGCACGCGGCCCCGTCGGCCTGGAAGGCCTGACGTCGCTGAAATACGTGGTGCTCGGGCACGGCGAAGGCCGTCAATAAGTCAACAACGAGGCGCATCACCAATGGCAATGCTCTGGGTCAAGACGTTCCATATCGTTCTGATCGCCGCGTGGTTCGCGGGGCTCTTCTATCTGCCGCGCATCTACGTGAACCTGGCCATGGAGACCGATCCGGCCGCGGTGCGGCGCCTGCTCTTGATGGCGCGCAAGCTGTTCCGCTTCATGACGATGATCGCGGTGCCGGCGCTGGCCTGCGGGCTGTGGCTCTGGCTCGCGATCGGCATCGGGCAGGGGCAGGGCTGGATCCATGCGAAGGTGACGGTGGTGCTGCTGCTCGTGATCTACCACGCGTATTGCGGGCACCTGCTGCGGGTGTTCGAGCGCGGCGAGAACCGCCGCACCGACAAGTGGTATCGCGTGTTCAACGAACTGCCGGTGCTCGGCATGCTCGCGGCGGTCGCGCTGGTGGTGATCAAGCCGTTCTGAGCGGCGCGGCCGGCGGTTACGTCGCCGCCGAATCATGCGCAACGGCGCCCCTCGGGGCGCCGTTGTTCGTTGACGTGCGGTCCGTGCGTCGCCGGCTCAATCCTTCGCGTCGTCGATCCGGCGCCGCGTGATCGCTTCCTTCGCGCGACCGACCCGTTCCATCAGCGCCGGCCCGCGCGACAGCGCGACACCAACCGCGAGAATGTCGCCGATCGCGAGATGCGACATCCGCGACGTCATCGGCGAGAACACGTCCGTTTCCTCGGCGACGTTCGACGCGAGGCTGACTGTCGCGAGCTTCGCGAGCGGCGAATGGCTCTGCGTGATCGCGACGACTTTCGCGCCGCACGCGAGCGCGGAGCGCGCCGCGTCGACGATGTCGCGCGTGCGACCGGTGTTCGAGATCGCGACGACGACGTCGTGCGGCCCGAGCAGCGCCGACGACATCGAGAACGTGTGCGGATCCGAATACGCGACGCTCGGCACGCCGAGCCGGAAAAACTTGTGCTGGATGTCCTGCGCGGCAATGCCCGAGCCGCCGGCGCCGTAGAACTCGATGCGCGACGCGTTCGACAGCAGCGCGATCGCGTCGGCGACGCTGCCCGCTGACAAACTGTTGCGCACTTCGATCAGCGCGCCGATCGTGCGGTCGAACACCTTGCCGATGATGCCGGGCGCCGGTTCGTCGGGCTCGACGTCGCGATACACCGACGACACGCCCGGCGCCACGCTCTGCGCGAGCCGGATCTTGAATTCGCGAAAGCCGCTGCAGCCGAGCGCCTGGCAGAAGCGCGCGATCGTCGGCTGGCTGACGCCCGCACGAGTCGACAGCTCGGTCATCGCGAGGTCGAGCACCTCGCGCGGCGCGGCGAGAATGTAGTCGGCGAGCTTGCGCTCGGACGGGCGCAACTCGGCGCGGATCGCTTCAATGCGAGGCAGCATGGGACGGCGAATGGAAATCGGGTTCGGATGAGCGAGTGTATCGCAATCGAATTGTAGAAAATCTACATGAAAATACTAGCCCAGTCGCGAAGATTTCGGTGCGGGATCAGCAGCGTGAATTAGGGTTTTCACTGATCAAGCCCTTGCTGGTGGCGGGAATAACGGTTGCGAGTGAGTCGATCGGCATTGCGTGCTTGTAGTTTTTCTACTAGACTGCCTTCGTTCGATCGACGAAGCTCGACCGTCCCCACGATTCCAACCGCCGGTGTCGGCCGGCATACAGGAGCGCCCAGCATGACGTCGCTGCACCCCACTCTGGCGAAGGTCACCGAACGCGTGATCGCCCGCAGCCAATCGACCCGTTCCGCCTATCTGCAGCGCATCGACGGCGCGCAAGGCAAGTTCCCGGCGCGCGGCGCGCTGTCGTGCGCCAACCTCGCGCACGGCTTCGCGGGCCTCGAGGGCAACGACAAGTTCGCGATCAAGGCGATTCGCGAGCCGAACATCGGCATCGTGTCCTCGTACAACGAGATGCTGTCCGCGCACGCGCCGTACAAGGATTTCCCCGAGATCATCAAGGCGGCCGCGCGCGAGAACGGCGGGGTCGCGCAGTTCGCGGGCGGCGTGCCGGCGATGTGCGACGGCGTCACGCAGGGCAACCCGGGGATGGAGCTGTCGCTGTTCTCGCGCGAGGCGATCGCGATGGGCACGGCGATCGCGCTCACGCACAACATGTTCGATGCGGCGCTCTGCCTCGGCATCTGCGACAAGATCGTGCCGGGCCTGCTGATCGGCGCGCTGCAGTTCGGCCACCTGCCGACGATCTTCGTGCCGGCCGGCCCGATGACGAGCGGCCTGTCGAACGACGACAAGGCGAAGATCCGCCAGCAGTTCGCGACCGGCCAGGTCGGCCGCGACGCGCTGCTCGAAGCCGAATCGGCCGCGTATCACGGCCACGGCACCTGCACGTTCTACGGCACCGCGAACAGCAACCAGATGCTGATGGAGCTGATGGGGCTGCACCTGCCGGGCTCGGCGTTCGTTCACCCGCATACGCCGCTGCGCACCGCGCTGACGGCCGAGGCCGCGCGCCGCGTACTCGACCTGACCGTCGAGCGCGGCCACTACACGCCGATCGGCCACGTGATCGACGAAAAGGCGATCGTCAACGGGATCGTCGCGCTGCTCGCGACGGGCGGCTCGACCAACCACACGCTGCATCTCGTCGCGATCGCGCGCGCGGCCGGCATCCTGATCGACTGGAACGACTTCGACGAGCTGTCGGCCGTCGTGCCGCTGCTCGCGAAGATCTACCCGAACGGCAAGGCCGACGTGAACCACTTCCACGCGGCGGGCGGTGTCGCGTTCCTGGTGCGCAACCTGCTCGAAGGCGGGCTGTTGCACGAAGACGTGACGACGGTCGCGGGCAAGGGCCTGTCGCACTACACGAAGGAGCCGAAGCTGATCGACGGCAAGCTGACGTGGGTCGACGGTGCGGCCGAGAGCCACGACACGAAGGTGCTGCGCGGCATTCGCGACCCGTTCCAGCCGGACGGCGGCCTGCGCCTGATGCAAGGCCGGCTCGGCCGCGGCGTGATCAAGATCTCGGCGGTCGCGCCGGAGCACCGCAAGGTGACGGCGCCCGCGATCGTGTTCGACTCGCAGGAGGCCGTGCAGGAAGCGTTCGATCGCGGCGAGCTGAAGCGCGATTTCGTCGCGGTGGTGCGCTTCCAGGGCGCACGCGCGAACGGCATGCCCGAGCTGCACCGTTTGACGCCGCTGCTCGGCGTGCTGCAGGATCAGGGCTTCCATGTCGCGCTGGTGACCGACGGCCGCATGTCGGGCGCGTCGGGCAAGGTGCCGGCGGTGATCCACGTGTCGCCGGAAGCGCTGCTGGCCGGCCCGATCGGCAAGGTGAAGACGGGCGATACGCTCGTGATCGACGCGGAAGCCGGCGTGCTCGACATCGAGATCGACGACGCCGAGTGGCACGCGCGCCCGGTCGCGCAGCCGCAGCGCCAGGCCGAGAACGAAGTCGGTTTCGGGCGCGAACTGTTCGGCGTGTTCCGCGCGGCCGCGGCGCCGGCCGAGCAGGGCGCATCGGTTTTCGGGGCGCTGGTCGGCGAAACGGCCGTCAGCGTCGCCGCATGAATTTCAAGGAGCCAATTCAATGAAGACGATTGCTGAAATCGTGAAGCTGGGCCCGGTGATTCCGGTGCTCGCGTTCGACTCGGTCGAGCAGGGCGAAAACGTGTCGCGCGCGTTGCACGCGGGCGGCGTGAAGGTGCTCGAGATCACGCTGCGCACGCCGGCGGGCCTGGAGGCGATCCAGCGCGCGAGCCAGCTCGCGGACGACATCGTCGTCGGCGTCGGCACGATCACGAAGCCCGAGCATTGCGCGCAGGCCAAGCGCGCGGGCGCGACGTTCGGCGTGTCGCCGGGCCTGACGAAGGAGCTGCATCTCGCGTCGCTCGACGCCGGCCTGCCGTTGCTGCCGGGCGTGATGACGCCGAGCGACATCATCCAGGCGCTCGAATTCGGCTACGAGATCGTGAAGTTCTTCCCCGCGCAGCAGGCGGGCGGCGTGCCGATGCTGCAGGCGTTCCACGGCCCGTTCCCGGCGCTGAAGTTCTGCCCGACCGGCGGCATCACGGTCGACACCGCGCCGAACTTCCTGAAACTGCCGAACGTCGTGTGCGTCGGCGGCTCGTGGCTCACGCCGAAGGCCGCACTCGCCGCGCAGGACTGGGCGGAAGTCACGCGTCTCGCGCAAGCGGCGAGCCAGTTGCCCCGCTAAGACTTGTACCGGATGACAAGGGCCTGTTCGCGCCAGTAACGGGCTTGCGAACGAGCCTTTCCGCCCGCAGTGCAAGGCGTGAGGAGCGCCGTTTGGCCGAGCCAAACAAGCGACGAACGACGCCGCAATGTGGGCGGAAAGGCTCGTTCCCGTGTTTGTGGAAAATAATTCGTGGGGCTGGCCACCAGAAGGGCCAATCGCTGCGTCATGCTCCTCGCGAATACGCCAAGTATTCGCTTCGTCGCATTCCTTGCGCTCGGCCCTTCTGGTGGCCAGCGCAAGCCCGTTACTGGCGCGAACAGGCCCTTGACCCTCGGAAAGCAAGCGTTAGTGCTTGTTTTACCGAGGGTTTTTGCTGATGGAACCGGTTCTATCCGCGGATCGCAAAGATAAGTAAAATTCAGCGTCCTGACGGGGGGGTACCCCCGTGTTTCGGAGACCTGCATAGCCGGGCATACTCGCAACGACTCGCCCGGTTCGAACAATTCTAGGAGGAGTGCCACATGGGGGCCGTCCAAGGCAGCATGCTGCTCGTATTCACGCTGATCGCGATTGCCGCGCTGATCCTGATGATCGCGCGCTACAAGATCTACCCGTTCCTGGTGCTGATCATCGTTTCGCTCGGCCTCGGCCTCGTCGTCGGCATGCCGATGGACAAGATCGTCAAGTCGTTCGAAACGGGCACCGGCGGCACGCTCGGCCACATTGCGATCGTCGTCGGCCTCGGCACGATGCTCGGCAAGATGATGGCCGAATCGGGCGGCGCCGAACGGATCGCGACCACGCTGATCGACTGGTTCGGTGAAAAGAACATCCACTGGGCAATGATGTTCGTCGCGATCATCGTCGGCCTGCCGGTGTTCTTCGAAGTCGGCTTCGTGCTGCTGATCCCGATCGCGTTCAACGTCGCGAAGCGCACCGGCAAGTCGCTGCTCGTCGTCGGCCTGCCGATGGTGGCCGGCCTGTCGGTCGTGCACGGGCTGATCCCGCCGCACCCGGCCGCGCTGCTGGCCGTCCAGCAATACGGCGCCGATATCGGCAAGACGATCGCATTCGGCCTGGTCGTCGGCGTGCCGACCGCGATCATCGCCGGTCCGCTGTTCGCGCTGATGATCTCGAAGTTCGTGAAGTTGCCGGACAACAACCCGCTCGCATCGCAATTCGTCGATTCGAACGCGGATGGCCGCAAGCGCGAACTGCCGAGCTTCGGCATCACGCTGTTCACGATCCTGCTGCCCGTCGTGCTGATGCTCGTCGGCAGCTGGGCCGACCTGGTGTTCGCGCCGAAGTCGCTGCCGAACAACCTGCTGCGCTTTGCCGGCAACTCGGACGTCGCGCTGCTGATCGCCGTGCTCGTGAGCTTCTTCACGTTCGGCAAGCTGCAGGGCTTCAACCGCGACCAGATCCAGAAGTTCTGCGGCGAGTGCCTGGCGCCGATCGCCGGCATCACGCTGATCGTCGGCGCGGGCGGCGGCTTCGGCGGCGTCCTGCGCGACAGCGGGATCTCGCAGCAGATCGTCGAGACCGCGAAGCACGCGCACCTGTCGCCGCTGCTGCTCGGCTGGTTCGTCGCGGCGCTGATGCGTCTCGCGACGGGTTCGGCGACGGTCGCGATGACGACGGCCTGCGGCATCGTCGCGCCGATCGCGGCGGCGGCCGGCACGGCGGTCAGCCCGGAGCTGCTGGTGCTCGCGACCGGCTCGGGCTCGCTGATCTTCTCGCACGTGAACGACGGCGGCTTCTGGCTGATCAAGGAATACTTCGGGATGACGGTCGGTCAGACGTTCAAGACCTGGTCGCTGCTTGAAACCATCATCTCGGTGCTCGGTCTCAGTTTCACGTTGCTGCTGAGCATGGTTCTGTAACAAGGGGTAGTCAATGATTCTGATCGCAATGGGCGTGTCGGGCGCGGGCAAGTCGCTGATCGGCGAAATGCTGGCGGAACGCCTGTCGTGCAGCTATACCGATGGCGACGCGTTTCACAGCGCGGCGAACAAGGAAAAGATGCACCACGGTATTCCGCTGACCGATGAAGACCGCTGGCCGTGGCTGCGCACGATTCGCGCGGCCATCGAGGAAAAGCAGCGCGCCGGCGAAACGGCCGTGTTCACGTGCTCGTCGCTGAAGCGCTCGTACCGCGACGTGCTGCGCGGCGCCGATACCGACGTGCGGTTCGTGTATCTGAAGGGCTCGTTCGAGGTGTTGCAAGAGCGCCTGAAGAGCCGTACCGGCCATTTCTTCGATCCGTCGCTGCTGAAAAGCCAGCTCGACACGCTCGAGGAGCCGGGCCCTGACGAAGCGATCGAGGTCAGCATCGAGCTGACGCCCGAGCAGATCGTCGATCAGGTCATGCTGAAGATCGGCCTGCCGCACCCGCACCCGCACTGAGCGCGGTTCGCGGCCGTCGTCATGAAAAAGGCGCCTTCGGGCGCCTTTTTCGTTGGCGGCGCGTACGCCGGTCAGGCGGTGCGCGCGCGTTGCGCGATGCCGTCGAGCAGCACGTCGAGCATCGTGTCGTGTACGACGGCCGGATCGAGCCGCGCATAGAGCGGGGCGGCCGATTTGACGAGCGGATGCCCGGCGTCGGACAGCGCGCGCATTTCCGCGAGCTCGACGTCGTTCGCGGGCCGTGTGAGGCCGCCCGCTTCGGCGGCGGCGAGGCCGATCACGCTCGCGTACCAGCCGACGCATACCGACGGCAGCGCCGCGCGCGGGATGCCGGCGTCGGTCAGCGCGCGATGCACGGCCTCGATGTGCGCGAGATCGGCCGGCCCCGTGCTCATGTGCCGCTGCAGCAGCGCGAACGCGGCCGGGTAGCGCAGCGCGAGCGCGCGGTACTGGCGCGCGAGGTCGCGCAGCCGTTCGCGCCACGGCTGCGACGGATCGACCGGCACGAGCGAGCGCGACAGCGCATTCGCGATCGCGCGACTCAGGCCCTCCTTCGACTTGAAGTGATACAGCACGCTCATCGGATCGCAGCCGACCGATTGCGCGAGCTTGCGCACGCTGAACGCGGCTTCGCCGACCTCCTCGAGCAGTGCGAGCGCGGCCGCGACGATCGCGTCCTTGTCGAGGCCGCGCGGGCCTTGGGCGGGTTTGTCTTTCATCGAGACGGGCTGGCCGGCCGGAATGGCGCCGGCTGTAAACTTGACGAAAGCTTATTCTACACTGTAGAATTATTTCTGCGGTGTAGAAATTGGGTGTCCCGGCACCTTTCGATACGTGCTTTCGCACAGTCCGGGATCCAGGCGGCACGAGCGTGCCCGCCGTCAACACGGGCCCTCGCGCCTCCTTTCTCGTTGACACCCAAGTGGAACCGGCTGCCCCACCCGCGAAGCCAGAAGGCTCTTCGACAGGCGGCCCAAGACCATGCAAGTGCAATCATGACGTCCGATAACAAGCCCCTGATCCAGGGCGAAGCGCGTTTCGAGCAAACGCAACTGAACATCGAAAAAGACAACTGGAACTGGTGCGATCCGGCCCGCTACGACGGCGCGCGTCCAGCGAACTGGTACGAAGCGTCGCTGTCGCGCCACGAAAACAGCGCGCCGCTCGCGCGCGACGCCGTGTGCGACGTGCTCGTGATCGGCGCGGGCCTGCTCGGCGCATCGGCTGCGCTGCATCTCGCGCAAGCGGGCGTCGATACGATCCTCGTCGACAAGCATCACGTCGGCTCGGCCGCGTCGGGCCGCAACGGCGGGCAACTGACGCCCGGCCTCGCGCGCTGGGAAGCCGCCGACATGATCGACCACCTGTCGCACGACGATGCGAAGCGGCTGTGGCGCTTCGCATCCGCCGAGTCGATGGACCTGATCGACGAGATCGGCGTGCGTTACGCGCTCGATCTCGACCGCAAGCGCGGCCACGTCACGGCGGCGGTTCACCCCGGCCACATGAGCGCGCTGCTCGACGGCGCGGATGCGCGCCGCCATCTCGGCGATGCGGGCGTGACGCTCGTCGGCCGCCATCAGTTGCACGACGAATACGTGCGCTCCGGGCTGTATCACGGCGCGGCGATCGATGCGCTCGGCGGCCAGATTCACCCGCTCGCGCTGGTGCGCGGCATGGTGCACGGCTTCCGGCTGAACGGCGGCGCGCTGTTCGAAGGCACCGAGGTGCTCGAGCTCGACGAGACGCCCGCCGGCGTCGTCGCCACGACGCCGGGCGGCACGATCACCGCGCGCCGCGGCGTCGTGCTCGCGCTGCACAACACGACGTTCCGGCTGCTCGACGACGGCGCGGCGACCACGGTGCCGTTCTTCACGTACGTGAGCGTGACGGCGCCGCTCGACGTCGACGTCGCGACGCTGATGCCCGCCGGCATGCCGGTGTACGACACGCAGTTCCAGATCGACTACTACCGGCCGGTGCGCGGCAACCGCCTGCTGTTCGGCGGGCAGGGCACCGGCAGTTGCTGGGCGCAGCCCGACGTCAATGCGTATCTGGTGACGCGGCTGAACACGGTGTTTCCGCAGGCCGATGGCAGCTTCGCGCTCGACTACTGCTGGAGCGGCGTCAGCGACTTCACGCTGAACGGCGCCACCGACAGCCGCAAGACCGACGGCCGCGTGCCGATGTACATGGTGCAGGGCTGGAGCGGCCACGGCGTCGCGCAGACGGTGCGGATCGGCAAGGCGATCTGCGACGATTTCGTCGGCCGCAATGACGATTTCTCGATGCTCACGGGCATCGACCACCGCGCGATTCCGCTTGGCCGGCAGTTGTCGCCGATCGCGATTCCCGCCGCGAAGGCCGCGATGAGCGTGATGAGCGCGCTCAACCCGGGCCGGATGATTTCATTCTGATCTTCGTCCCGCGCGCGAGCGCCCATGAAAAAAACCGATGCGATCGCTCGCATCGGTTTTTTTGTCGGGCGACGGCGCTGCTTACGCGATCCGCTTCGCGAGTTCGACGGCCTTGCCGATGTACGACGCCGGCGTCATCGCGAGCAGGCGATCCTTCGCGTCCTGCGGGATCGCGAGCGTGCCGACGAATTCCTGCAGCGCTTCGCGCGTGATGCCCTTGCCGCGCGTCAGTTCCTTCAACTGCTCGTACGGGTTCTCGATGCCGTAGCGGCGCATCACCGTCTGCACCGGCTCGGCGAGCACTTCCCAGCAGTTGTCGAGATCTTCGTTCAGGCGCTGCGGGTTCACCTCGAGCTTGTCGAGGCCACGGATCAGCGAATCGTACGCGAGCAGCGAATAGCCGAGCGCGACGCCCATGTTGCGCAGCACCGTCGAGTCGGTCAGGTCGCGCTGCCAGCGCGACACCGGCAGCTTGTCGGCGAGGTGGCGCAGCGTCGCGTTCGCGAGGCCGAGGTTGCCTTCCGAGTTCTCGAAGTCGATCGGGTTGACCTTGTGCGGCATCGTCGACGAGCCGATCTCGCCGGCCTTCGTCTTCTGCTTGAAGTAGCCGACCGAGATGTAGCCCCACACGTCGCGATCGAGGTCGAGCAGGATCGTGTTCGCGCGCGCGACCGCGTCGAACAGTTCGGCCATGTAGTCGTGCGGCTCGATCTGGATCGTGTACGGGTTGAACGTGAGCTTCAGGCGGTTTTCGATCACGTCGCGCGAGAACGCTTCCCAGTCGAATTCCGGATACGCGGACAGGTGCGCGTTGAAGTTGCCGACCGCGCCGTTCATCTTGCCGAGGATCTCGACCTTCTCGATGCGCGCGATCGCGCGGGCGAGGCGCGCGGCGACGTTCGCGAGTTCCTTGCCGAGCGTCGTCGGGCTGGCCGGCTGGCCGTGCGTGCGCGACAGCATCGGCTGTTCGGCGTGTGCGTGCGCGAGTGCGACGAGGCGCTGGTGGACCGTGCGCAGCGCCGGCAGGATCACGTGTTCGCGCGCGCCGGCGAGCATCATCCCGTGCGACGTGTTGTTGATGTCCTCGGACGTGCACGCGAAGTGGATGAATTCGCTCGCCTTCTCGAGTTCGGCCTGGCCCTTCACCGATTCCTTCAGCCAGTATTCGACGGCCTTCACGTCGTGGTTCGTCACGCGCTCGATTTCCTTGATGCGCGCGGCGTCGTGCGCGGTGAAGCGCTCGGCGAGCTGCAGCAGGAACTGCTCGGACGCTTCCGAGAAGCGCGGGACTTCCGCGAAGCCGGCGCGCGACAGCGCGATCAGCCAGTGCACCTCGACGGTGACGCGGTGGCGCATGAAGGCGGCTTCGGAGAGCCAGTCGCGCAGCGCTTCGGTCTTGCTGGCGTAGCGGCCGTCGATGGGCGAGAGCGCGGTGAGGGCGAAAAGCGTATCGGGACGAGTGTCGGACATGATCGGGCGGGGCCTTGGGGCCGGGTCGAGCGAGGGGAGAGAATCCGGCATTTTACCATTGGCGCGGGACGATCCCGGCCGAACCGGCCCGGTCGCCGGCGCCACGGCCGAACGATGCCCGGGCGGCGCGCGAACGGCCTGCGGGCAGGCGCCCGCGCCGGCTCGTCGGGCCGCCAGGCAAGCCGCCGGCCGGGCCTGCCCGCCGGTAGAATGCAGGCTTCTTCCCGACCGCCGCCCGCCGCGCCCGCCTGCATGGAACTGAAATGGCTCGAAGACTTCGTCTCGCTCGCGGAAACGCGCAGCTTTAGCCGCTCCGCCGAGCTGCGGCACGTGTCGCAGCCGGCGTTCTCGCGGCGCATCCAGGCGCTCGAGGCATGGCTCGCGACCGAGCTGATCGATCGTTCGGTCTATCCGACCCGGCTCACGCAGGCCGGGCAGATTTTCTACGAGCAAGCGCTGACGATGCTGTCGCAGGCGCACGAGGCAAGGACGCTGCTGCGCGGCCACGTCGGCGCACCGGTGCCGACGATCGAATTCGCGGTGCCGCACACGCTGTCGCTCACGTATTTCCCGCGCTGGCTCGAGCGGATCGAGGCGAAGATGGGGCAGGTCCACACGCGGCTGCGCGCGCTGAACGTGCACGACGCGGTGCTGTCGCTCGTCGAGGGCGGCTGCGACCTCGTGATGGGCTACCACCACCCGAGCCATCCGGTCGCGCTCGACCCGGCTCGCTACGACATGCTGATTCTCGGCAGCGAGCCGATCAGCCCGTTTTCCGCGCCCGGCCGCGCGGGCCGGCCGCGCCATACGCTGCCGGGCGCGGCCGACGCGCGCGTGCCGTATCTGTCGTATACGCCGAACGCGTATCTCGGCCGGATGACCGAAGTCATCATCGCGAACGCGCCGACGCGTCTGTTCCTCGATCGCGTGTACGAAACCGACATGGCCGAAGGGCTGAAGGCGATGGCGCTCGCGGGCCACGGCGTCGCGTTCCTGCCGCACAGCGCGGTCGACGACGCGGTCGCGGGCGGCCGGTTGATCCGGCTCGACCGCTCGGCGCGCGGCGGCGGCGCGCATCCGTTCACGTTGACGATGGAGATCCGGCTGTACTGCGACAAGCTCGCGCTGCAGGGCGACGATCCGCGGCAGAAGCTCGTGCGCGCGCTGTGGGACGTCGTGCGCGACGAGCTGCGCGAGACCGCCGGCGGCGGCACCGGCTAACCGCCGACGGTTGATTCGGCCGGCTGACGGCGGCCTTGCGGCGCCTGTCGGACGGCTGTCCGCGGGCCGGCCCGCGCGTCGGCAGAGCGGTTTTCACGAGCGCGATGCCCGGCCGATCGCGGGCGTTCTTGCGCAAATCGACCGCGATCTTGCGAAAAATCGCGATCATGCAAGAAACGCATAATCGAATAAACAAACGGCATTGGATAAAAAAAACGGGTTTTTCGACAATGTGCGCAATCCGTTGAACGTTGGAGCCTCCATGTCTTCGCAACAGCAGTCCATCCCGTCCTACCTGCACGCCGACGATCTCGGCCCGTGGGGCAACTACCTTCAACAGGTCGATCGCGTCGCGCCGTACCTCGGCTCGCTGTCGCGCTGGCTCGAAACGCTGAAGCGTCCGAAGCGCATCCTGGTCGTCGACGTGCCCATCGAGCTCGACAACGGTACCGTCGCGCACTTCGAGGGCTATCGCGTGCAGCACAACGTGTCGCGCGGCCCGGGCAAGGGCGGCGTGCGCTACCACCAGGACGTGACGCTGTCGGAAGTGATGGCGCTGTCGGCATGGATGTCGGTGAAGAACGCGGCCGTGAACGTGCCGTACGGCGGCGCGAAGGGCGGCATCCGCGTCGACCCGCGCAAGCTGTCGCGCGGCGAGCTCGAGCGCGTGACGCGTCGCTACACCAGCGAAATCGGCATCATCATCGGCCCGAACACCGACATTCCGGCGCCGGACGTCAACACCAACGAACAGGTGATGGCGTGGATGATGGACACCTTCTCGATGAACCAGGGCCAGACGTCGACCGGCGTCGTGACCGGCAAGCCGATCGCGCTCGGCGGTTCGCTCGGCCGCAAGGAAGCGACGGGCCGCGGCGTGTTCGTCGTCGGCTGCGAAGCGGCGAAGAAGAAGGGCCTCGAGATCGAAGGCGCGCGCATCGCGGTGCAGGGCTTCGGCAACGTCGGCGGCATTGCGGCGAAGCTGTTCCAGGAAGCGGGCTCGAAGGTGATCGCGGTGCAGGACCACACGGGCACGATCTACCAGCCGGCCGGCCTCGATTCGAACAAGCTGCTCGACCACGTCGCACGCACGGGCGGCGTCGCGGGCTTCGAAGGCGCCGAGCCGATGCCGAACGACGAGTTCTGGACGGTCGAGACCGACATCCTGATCCCGGCGGCACTGGAAAACCAGATCACCGAGAAGAACGCATCGAAGATCCGCACGAAGATCATCGTCGAAGGCGCGAACGGCCCGACGACGACGGCGGCCGACGACATCCTGAGCGCGAACGGCGTGCTCGTGATCCCCGACGTGATCGCGAACGCGGGCGGCGTGACCGTGTCGTACTTCGAGTGGGTGCAGGATTTCTCGAGCTTCTTCTGGACGGAAGACGAGATCAACCACCGTCTCGAGCGCGTGATGCGCGAAGCGTTCGCCGGCGTGTGGGCGGTCGCGGAAGAGCACAAGGTGACGGTGCGTACGGCGGCGTTCATCGTCGCGTGCAAGCGCATCCTGATGGCGCGCGAAATGCGCGGCCTGTATCCCTGATCGGTTCGACTACGATCGACGCATGACGCAATCCTCGCGATTGCGTGCATGAACCCTCGCGGGCGGTGCCGAATCCGGCGCCGCCCGCGTGCGCATTCAGGCGCCGGAAGCCGGGAGGACGGCTTCGCACGGGGCGATTCGTAGTGCGGTAAACAACCAGTACTTTCAAAAATATTACTTTGATACACTGGCGCGGGTTTTAGCCAAGGAGATGACCAAAATGAAATACCACAAGGCAGTCCTGATGGTGGCGGCGCTTTGCGCGTTCGCAAGCGGCGCGCATGCTCAGGAGACGGGCACGCTGAAGAAGATCAAGGACACGGGCGTGATCGCGCTGGGCCACCGCGAATCGTCGATTCCGTTCTCTTACTATGACCAGAACCAGCAGGTGGTCGGCTATTCGCGCGACTTCCAGATGAAGGTCGTGGATGCGGTGAAGAAGAAGCTGAACCTGCCGAACCTGCAGGTGAAGAACATCCCCGTCACGTCGCAGAACCGTATTCCGCTGGTGCAGAACGGCACGGTCGACATCGAGTGCGGCTCGACGACCAACAACGCCGAGCGTCAGCAGCAGGCCGCATTCTCGAACACGATCTTCGTGATCGGCACGCGCCTGATGACGAAGAAGGATTCGGGCGTCAAGGATTTCGGCGACCTGAAGGGCAAGACGGTCGTGACGACTGCCGGCACGACGTCGGAGCGCCTGCTGCGCAAGATGAACAACGACAAGCAGCTCGGCATGAACATCATCAGCGCGAAGGATCACGGCGATTCGTTCAACACGCTGGAATCGGGCCGCGCGGTCGCGTTCATGATGGATGACGCGCTGCTCGCGGGCGAGCGCGCGAAGGCGAAGCAGCCGGGCGAATGGGTGATCGTCGGCACGCCGCAATCGGAAGAGGCCTACGGCTGCATGATGCGCAAGGGCGATACCGACTTCAAGAAGGTCGTCGACGACGCGATCTCGCAAGTCGAGAAGTCGGGCGAAGCCGCGAAGATCTACGCGAAGTGGTTCGAGAACCCGATCCCGCCGAAGAACCTGAACCTGAACTTCCCGCTGTCCGAGTCGATGAAGAAGCTGTACGCGAACCCGAACGACAAGGCGCTCGACTGATCACACTGCCGTTGATGCAGAAATGACGCTCATGAGACGGAAGAGGCCACGCTTCTTCCGTTTCTTTTTGCTGGAGTCTTGCCCATGTCTTACCACTGGAACTGGGGCATCTTCCTGAGCCCCGTGTCGACCGGCGAGCCGACGACTTATTTCGGATGGCTGATGTCCGGCTTCTGGGTGACGATCGAAGTGTCGCTCGTCGCCTGGGTCATCGCGCTGATCGTCGGATCGCTGTTCGGCGTGCTGCGTACCGTGCCGAACAAATGGCTCGCCGCGATCGGCACCGTGTACGTGTCGATCTTCCGGAACATTCCGCTGATCGTGCAGTTCTTCATCTGGTATCTCGTGATACCCGAGCTGCTGCCCGCGTCGATCGGCACCTGGATCAAGCAGTTGCCGCCCGGCACGCAGTTCTTTACCGCGTCGATCGTCTGTCTCGGTCTGTTCACGGGCGCGCGCGTGTGCGAACAAGTGCGCTCGGGGATCAACGCGCTGCCGAAGGGCCAGCGCGCGGCCGGCCTCGCGATGGGCTTCACGCAATGGCAGACGTATCGCTACGTGCTGCTGCCCGTCGCGTACCGGATCATCGTGCCGCCGCTCACGTCGGAATTCCTGAACATCTTCAAGAACTCCGCCGTCGCGTCGACGATCGGCCTGCTCGATCTGTCCGCGCAGGCGCGCCAACTCGTCGACTACACCGCGCAGACCTACGAGTCGTTCATCGCGGTCACGCTCGCGTACGTGCTGATCAACCTCGTCGTGATGGCGTTCATGCGCTGGATCGAAGGCCGCACGCGGCTGCCCGGCTATATCGGAGGCAAGTGATGCATCAGTTCGACTGGAGTAGTATTCCCGGCGCGCTGCCGACGCTGTGGTCGGGGGCGGTCGTCACGTTCAAGATCACGCTGATCGCGATCGTGGTCGGGATCGTCTGGGGCACGCTGCTGGCGCTGCTGCGGCTGTCCGGCGTGAAACCGCTCGCGTGGTTCGCGAAGGGCTACGTCACGGTGTTCCGCTCGATCCCGCTCGTGATGGTGCTGCTGTGGTTCTTCCTGATCGTGCCGCAGCTGCTGCAGGGCGTGCTCGGGCTGTCGCCGACGATCGACATCCGCCTCGCGTCGGCCATGGTCGCGTTCTCGTTGTTCGAAGCCGCGTATTATTCCGAGATCATCCGCGCCGGCATCCAGGCGGTGCCGCGCGGGCAGGTGAATGCCGCGTTCGCGCTCGGCATGAACTACGCGCAGGCGATGCGCCTCGTGATCCTGCCGCAGGCGTTCCGCGCGATGGTGCCGCTGCTGCTCACGCAGGCGATCGTCCTGTTCCAGGATACGTCGCTCGTGTACGTGATCAGTCTCGCGGACTTCTTCCGCACGGCCGCCAACATCGGCGATCGCGACGGCACGACCGTCGAGATGGTCCTGTTCGCCGGCGCATGCTATTTCGTGATTTGCTCGTTGGCGTCTGCTCTCGTCAAGGGTCTCCAGAAAAAGGTCACAAGATGATTTCCATCAAGAACGTTTCGAAGTGGTACGGCCAGTTTCAGGTCCTCACCGAATGCACGACCGAGGTCAAGAAAGGCGAAGTGGTCGTCGTATGCGGCCCGTCCGGCTCCGGCAAGTCGACGCTGATCAAGACCGTGAACGGCCTGGAGCCGTTCCAGCAGGGCGAGATCCTCGTGAACGGCCAGTCGGTCGGCGACAAGAAGACGAACCTGTCGAAGCTGCGCTCGAAGGTCGGGATGGTGTTCCAGCATTTCGAGCTGTTCCCGCACCTGTCGATCACCGAGAACCTGACGCTCGCGCAGATCAAGGTGCTCGGCCGCGGCAAGGACGAGGCGACCGAAAAGGGCATGAAGCTGCTCGATCGCGTCGGCCTGAAGGCGCATGCGCACAAGTTTCCGGGCCAGTTGTCGGGCGGCCAGCAGCAGCGTGTCGCGATCGCGCGCGCGCTGTCGATGGACCCGATCGCGATGCTGTTCGACGAGCCGACGTCCGCGCTCGATCCCGAGATGATCAATGAAGTGCTCGACGTGATGGTCGAACTCGCGCAGGAAGGGATGACGATGATGGTCGTCACGCACGAGATGGGCTTCGCGAAGAAGGTCGCGCATCGCGTGATCTTCATGGACAAGGGCGCGATCGTCGAGGACGACCGCAAGGACGATTTCTTCTCGAATCCGAAATCGGACCGCGCGAAGGACTTCCTCGCGAAGATCCTGCACTGAGCGTTCGCGCGTCTTGCGCGCACCCAGCCAGAAACCGCCCGGCATGCCGCCGGGCGGTTTTTTTTCGTCCGCCGGGCGTTACCAGCTGTACCGGTAGCCGACCTGCCCGACGATCCCGCGCCGGTAATCGCCGCCGATGTTGCGCGCGATCTTCGCGTTCGCATACAGCTCGCCCGACTTGCCGAAGCCGGCGGTCACGCCGACACCGAGCTCGTACCACGTGCGCCCGAGATGTGTCGCGAACGGCGTGCCGCCGACGACGGTCTGCCCCGGCGACAGGAAGTCGTGCAGCACGTCGGCCGTGAAGTATGGCGTCGCGGCGCCGCCGCCCGCGTCCGACTGGAGGTTCGGCCGGAAGAAGCGCACGCCGACGCGGCCGCGCAGCGCATGCGTCGTCGTGCCCGAGACGGCCGACACGTTGTCGTTGAACCCGTTCAGCTTCAGGTACTGATACATCAACTGCGCCTGCGGCTCGACCGCGATCGGCAACGTGCCGAGCGCGAACGGCTTGCCGACTTCCTGCGACAGCGCGACGCCGAAGCCGTTCTGCGACGCTTCGTTGCCGTAGCTGTCGCGATAGCGGTTGCCGTAGTGCGTGACCTGTCCGACGCTGTCGAAGTAGGTGCCGTCAGGCAGATAGCGCGTCCAGTAGCCGCCCACGCTCTGCGCGTGCATCTCGACCGAGCCGGTCGACGTCGACAGGTCGGGCGAGCCGGCGCGCGCCATGTCGCTGAAGCTCGCATTCGCCACGCCGATGCTGGCCGTCACGCCCGCATGCGTGCTGCCGGCGCCGTTCGGCGCCTGATCGACGGTCCAGTCCTTGCCGAACTGCGCGAAGAACGTGCGTTCGTCGGCCGAGAAGCGGCCCGCGTTCGCATCGAGGCTCTGGCCGCCGATACGCCCCCACACGCCGTCGCGATTGCCGGGCTGCTGCTTCTCGACGTTGTAGATGTCGCCGACGCGCTCGTGCAGCCGGCCGAGCGTCGAGAAGCCGTAGTCGGCGTTCAGCAGCGGCGTCATCGCGTAGCCGGAGACGCCCGGGCGATACGCGAGCGCGCCGCCGTTGCCGTTTCCATTGCCGTCGTTGCCGCCGTCGCCGCCGGACGGGTGGATCGGGTCGCCGGGGTCGGTCGGGTCGAGCTGCGAACGCAGGTACCAGCCGTTCGCGTCGCTCTGCCCGCCGCGATAGAGCCGGTACTCGTATGCGCCGGCCTGTACCGGGCCCGCGAGATGGAACGCCGACGCGGCGGTCGTGCCGCCGTTGGCCGTGACGACCACCGGAATCCCGTCGCCGGTGGTCAGTGCGCCCGTGCCGGCCGTATTGGCGATCTTCAGGCCGGTCGTGCCGGTCGCCGCGCCGCCGTTCACGATCAGCCTGTCGGTCGGCGACGCGTCGGCGCCGAGGTACGTGTTCAGCGCGATCGTGCCGCCGTTGCCGACGTAGCCGCCGGTCGTCAACGTCTTGTAGCTGCCGGCCAGCGTCGGCGAGCCGGTCGGCGCGGCGAACGCGACGAGGCCCGCGTTACTCAGGCGGCTCACGACCGAGCTGCCCGTCATGCGCCACGTGCTCGTGCCGTCGATGGTCAGCGCGACCGGGTCGATCTTTCCGGTCAGCGTCGTGCCGTTCGCGAGGAACACGTTGCCGGTGCTCGACGCGTCGGAAACGATGTCGCCCGCGAGGTTCACCGCCGATGCGTCGAACGTCACGTTGCTGCCGTTCGCGAGGTTCAGCAGCGTGCCGTTGCCGGCCGTCACGACCGTGCCGTTGCGCACCGCGATGTCGGCCGTGCCGCCGCGCGCGGCGAAGGCCGGCCCGGTGGCGGCCGTCACGCTGCCGCCGTCGACGAGTACCGAGCTGGTCGCGCCGTTCGCGAGCGTGTCCGACGTCAGCACGCCGGCCGTCGCGCCCGCGAGCGTCGTGCCCGTCAACGCGAGCACGCCGCCGCTGTTCGCGGTTGCGCCGTTGCCGGCCGCGCTGGCGAGCGACGATCCCGCATCGGCGATGCGGCCGCCGTTTTGCACGACGACGGCATCGGCCGCGCTTCCCGATGTCGAGATTTTCGCGCCTGACAGCAGGGCCGTCGCGCCGGCGTCCATGACGACCGCATGGGCGTTCGTGCCGGTCGTCGCGACGGTCGTTCCATGGGCCGTGAGCGTGGAATCGGCCCCCGACACGGACAGGCCGCGCGCATCGGCGCCCGCCGTGCGGACGACCGTGGCCGCATCGGTCGCGATGCGCGCGCCCGCGCCGGTCGACGTCAGGCCGGCGGCGCCGTTGCCGGTCGTGGCGACCTGCGTGCCGGACAGCGCGATCGTTGCATTCGCACCGAGGTTGCGGATCCCGCTGCCCGCTCCGCCGACCGCGATCGACGTCGCGCCGGCCGCGATACCGCCGCCCGTGACGGTCGAGTCGATCAGCACGCCGTCGGCGCTGCCGTTCGCGATGACGGCGCCGGCGCCCGACAGCGCGACCGATGCGCCGGCCCCCGTCAGGCGTACGCCCGCGATACCGTCGTCGGCTTCGATCGAACCCGCATTCGCGAGCGTGGCCGACGCACCCTGCACGAGCGCGCCCGTGCCGTTGGCGACCCGGATCGTCGATGCGTTGTTCACCGTGCCGAGCGTGCCGGCCACGACGCCCGTCGAGCCGGCGCCGGTCAGCGACACCGTGCTGCGGTTCTCGAGCGTGCCGAGGTTTTGCGCGACGAAACCCGTCACGCCGGCGGTCGACGACGTGACGGCGGCATCGTTGATCAGCGTCGTCGCGACCGGTGCGCCGGCATTCGCGCCGGCGAGATCGTGCGCCTGGCCGTCGACGACGCCCGCGGTCGCGCCGCCCGCGTTCAGATTGATCGTCGCGCCCGCGTCGATCGTGCCTTTCGCGCCGCCTTCGACCGCGATCGCGATGCCGTTCGCGCCGTTGACGTTATAGACCGCGTTGCCGGTCGACAGCGTGGTGCCGGCGTCGGTCGCGAGCACGCCGCGCGCCCGCTGGCCGTTGACGTCGGTCGTCAGCGCGCCGGCCGTCGACGCGCCCGTGTAGGCCGCGCCGCCCGCGACGCGGAACAGCGTCGAATCGTCGGTGTCGACGCTCAGGTGCTGCGCGGCGACGTTGATTTTCGAGCCTGCACCGTATGCATAGAAGCCGATCTGGTCGGTGCCGGACGTGAAGGCCGGCACGGCGTTCGCACCGACGTCGATCGTTGCGCCCGAACGCGCATGCACGCCGATCGCGCCCGTGCCGGTCAGGTTCAGCGCCCCGTCGACCGTGGCCTTCGCGAGCGGCCCTTCGGCCCAGACGCCGTAGTTGCGCGTGCCCGACGCGGGATCGAGGCCGCCGGCCACGTCGATCGTGCCGGTCGACGTCGCGGCCGTCGCGTTCGTGCCGGTGCCGACGACCATGATGCCGATGCCGTTCACGCCATTCAGCGTGATCGTGCCCGTATTGGTCACGGCCGCCGCGGTGTTGGCGGCGAGCATGCCGACGTTGGCGAGCGGCGTGCCGGGCGCGGCGCCGTCGACGACGATCGCGCCCGCGTTGGTCAGCGCGCCGGAGGTCGAACCGATGCTTGCCAGCGCGGCGCCGTTCTGCGTTTGCGTGCCGATCACGATCGTGCCGAGGTTGCTCGCGGTGCCCGACGCGCCGAGCAGGATGCCGTACGCGTGCGCGGACAGCGCGACGTCGTTCGCGGCTTCGGGCGAGGCGGCGTCGTACTGCGCGGCGCGGCCGAGATAGATCGTGCCGCCGGCTTCGTTCGTGAAGCTGCCGCCGGCGACGAGGCCGCCGATCACCTGGCTGTCGAGCGTCGTCGCGTTGACGCCGACGTTGATCGTGCCGGCGTTCGATGCGCGTGCGCCGTCCGTGGCGGCTACCGCGTAGTTCTGCAGGTCGGGGCGCGTGCTGTTGAAGGTCCAGGCGCCGACGTTCATCACGCCGTTGTTGACGAAGGTCGTGCCGGCGCCGTTCGCGTAGATGCCGCTGCCCTCGGTGTATGCGTTGAGGCTGAAGTTGTACGGCCGCGCGGCGCCGCTGGTGTCGAAGTTGTCGCCGGCTGCGTAGCCGGACGAGATCACGCCGTTGTTCACGCCGCTCGCGCCGGTCAGCAGGCGCACGAGCGTGAAGTCGCCCGACAGCCGTCCGTCGTTGACGAAGTGCGCGCCGTTTTCGGCGAGGACCGCCGAGCTCGAGTCGATCGTGTTGGTGCCGCGGAAGTCGATCTGGCCGTCCTTGCCGATGTGCAGCGTCGCGTTTGCGCCGGTGCCGTGCATGACCGTCAGGTAATCCATCCGCAGCGTGTTCTTGTCGCCCGGCGTCACGTTGTTCGCATACTCGAACGATTGCGTGGAGAACGTGACGGCCTGGCTGAATGCTTGATCGTACGCGGCCTGCGAGCCGAGTGCGCCGCTCTGGACCGAGCGCACGAGAAAGGTGTTGTACGCGGCGAGCGACGCGGCGTCGGTGACCGTCCAGGCGCTGCCGTCGAACGCCGTGAAGGTGCCCGCATACGCCGGCACGTCGAGCAGCACGTGGCTGACGGGGCCGCCGCTCGCGAGATAGTCGCCGGTGCCGAGCCAGACCTGGTTGCGCGAGTTCCAGTTGACGACGCTTTGCGCCGTGCCCGTGCCGTCCGCGACGAACAGATCGGTCTGCTTGGGCGCCATCGTGATCGCATTGCCGGCCGCCGTCGGCGCGCCCGCGGGATCGCCGATCGACACGTCGAGCGTGCCGCCGGAGCGTTCGACGGTGCCGATCCGCGTGTTCACGTACTGGTTGCCGTTCACGTCGTGATAGACCGGCACGTTGATCGAGCCGGCGCTCGATGCCGCGAACGCACCCGAGTCATAGGTCGCGACCGACGTATGGCTGCCGGTGATCGAGTCGGGCGTGCTGACGCTGCGCGTCTTGCCGCCGATCGACAGCAGCGGCTGGTCGGGGTTGCCCGATACGACGGACGTGCTGCCGAGCGGCGTCAGCGTGTAGCCCATGTCGCCGGTCGCGCCGGTCCAGGCGCCCGTCAGGCCGACCCGGTCGCCGCCCGACACGGTCGTGGCGCCGGCCAGGTTGTCGTTGACCGTCGGGCTGAAGCTGTCGAGCGTGCAGGCGCCCCCGTTCGCGATTGCGGCGCCGCTGCCGCAGGTCGATGCGTGCGCGGCGCCGGCCGACAGCGCCGCCAGTGCGGCGCCGAGCGCCGCGACGCGAAGCGGCGACCGGCGCGTCGTTGCGTGCGCGGTGCGACGACTCGAGCCCGATGCGTTGCCCGAGCGCTTGCCGCGCGCCCGGGCCGTTTCCGCAACCGCGACCCAGCAGCCGGCGGCTTCGCTCCATATCGATCGAAATGAGTGATTCACGGCATACCCCTCTTTCTTCTTTTTGACGTGGCATTCGCCGCCATTCGGCGAATTCGCATTCCTCGGTGGGGAAACGATCCGAAGGGGCGTGCGGCGGCTATGGCTGCGTGTCGCGCCAATCGTGTTTCGTTACACCGAGGATGGGCGGAGTCTACTGATTCGGGTGGCCGTCGATTATCGAGAAACGGGAAACTGTAATGATGCGAACCGTAATGCGTGGTATTTTCGATTTGTGTGGTTAATCGAACCGAAGGCCATGGTGGTGGCGGGTTTGGGGGATTTTTTCGAAAATTCGGAAGGGCTGCCGGAGTAGGTGGGGTAACGCACGGTTCCGACGGGAGGGGCGCGCTAAAATGCGAGACCGGGATTTTCGTTTTAATCGGTCGTCGTTTTGTTTGTTGCGTCTTTTATTTATTTTCGCTTGTAAATTAATAAAATCAAGCAAATGTTGCATGACGTCGATCGGTTGCGCCGGGTGGTCGTCAAAATGAAACCATATTGGCCGCAGCGCGGCGATTTACGCCGATGACGGGCGTCGTCGGACGCGTCGCGTGAAGCTCGCGCGGCTGGCAGTGCGCAGGAAGCGGCCGATGCCGCGCTTCAGAAATCGATCGCGTCGTCGGAATCGCCGTCGGCCGCGGTGGCGAGCGCTTCGCGAACCGCCGTGCGCGGCGCGGACGCCGACGCGTCGAGCGACGGGTTGCGCAGTTTCTCGAGCACGCGCTCGGGCACCGGAATCCGCATCCGCGCGGCGACGTCGCCGCACTGGAACATGATCAGCTCGCCTGGCTCGAATGCGGTCCAGACTTCGTTGTCGGTGAGCGGCTGCGTCGCAATCACCGCGACGCGATCCTCCGGCGTCGTGTATTTCGCGAAGTCGATCGACAGGTCTTCGTCGACGAGATGCGCGGTCGAGAACGGCCAGCGCCGCACGAGGTAGTGCAGCCGCGTCGAGCAGTGCGCGAAGAGCGCCTGGCCGTTCGACATCAGGAAGTTGAACACGCCGTGATCGGTGATGCCGCGCGTCAACTCGCCGACCCGCTCGAACAGTTCGGGCAGCGGCGGCTGCGCGCCGGGAAAGGCCTCGCGCAGCCCCTGCATCAGCACGCAGAACGCCTGCTCGCTGTCGGTCGTGCCGACCGGATGGTAGACGCTGCCGTCCATATCCGGCGCGTAGTCCTGCAGATCGCCGTTATGCGCGAAGATCCAGTGCCGGCCCCACAGCTCGCGCATGAACGGATGGCTGTTCTCGAGCAGGATGTGCCCTTGCGTCGCCTTGCGGATGTGCGCGATCGTGTTCTTGGATTTGATCGGGTAGCGCTTCACCATTTCGGCGATCGGCGACGTGGCAGATGCCTGGTGATCGATGAAGAGACGGCAGGCCTTGTCTTCGAAGAACGCGATGCCCCAGCCGTCGGCATGGTGATCGGTGAGCCCGCCCCGGGCCGCGAAACCTGTGAAGGAGAATGTGACGTCCGTCGGCGCGGCGCAGTTCATTCCAAGGAGTTGGCACATTTTACGTGGGGCGGCAGGCTGAAGCGGGGTAACGAACCGGGCGAACCCCGGTACAATGCGGTTTCTAGCATATCACCGAGCCCTGAGCGGTAAAAAGCGGATTCCGCTGGCCAAAGGCCCCGTGTTGCGGTTTGCCGTCAGTCGGCCCGCGCACGCGCGTTCCGGCCCCGCCGATGGCAAGCCCGTTCCTCACGACGCCTCCTATGACTGCCTCGAACGCTTCTTCCCCGGCGACGCTTTCGCTCGCCCGTCCCGACGACTGGCACCTGCACCTGCGAGACGGCGACATGCTCGCCGCCGTGCTGCCGCACACCGCCCGTCAGTTCGGCCGCGCCATCGTCATGCCGAACCTGAAGCCGCCGGTCACGACCACCGCGCAGGCGCAGGCCTATCGCGAGCGCATCCTCGCCGCGCTGCCGGCCGGGCTGACGTTCGAACCGCTGATGACGCTGTACCTGACCGACAACACGCCGCCCGACGAAATCCGCCGCGCGCGAGAGAGCGGCTTCGTGCACGGCGTGAAGCTGTACCCGGCGGGCGCGACGACGAACTCCGACCACGGCGTCACCGATCTCGCGAAATGCGCGAAGACGCTCGAGGCGATGCAGGAAACCGGCATGCCGCTGCTCGTGCACGGCGAGGTGACCGATGCGTCGATCGACCTGTTCGATCGCGAGAAGGTGTTCATCGATCGCGTAATGACGCCGCTGCGCCGCGATTTCCCGGGCCTGAAGGTCGTGTTCGAGCACATCACGACGAAGGACGCGGCCGACTACGTGCGCGATGCCGACGCGGCGCCCGGTTTGCTCGGCGCGACGATCACCGCGCATCACTTGCTGTACAACCGCAACGCACTGTTCGTCGGCGGGATTCGCCCGCATTACTACTGCTTGCCGGTGCTGAAGCGCGAGACGCATCGCGTGGCACTGGTCGAGGCCGCGACGTCGGGCAACCCGCGCTTCTTCCTCGGCACCGACAGCGCGCCGCATGCGCGCGGCGCGAAGGAAACCGCGTGCGGCTGCGCGGGCTGCTACACGGCGCTGCACGCGCTCGAACTGTACGCGGAAGCATTCGACACGGCCGGCGCGCTCGACAAGCTGGAAGGGTTCGCGAGCTTCTTCGGCGCGGATTTCTACGGGCTGCCGCGCAGCGCCGAGACGGTCACGCTGCGTCGCGAGGCGTGGGAACTGCCGCGCGAGATCTTCGCGGGCGATACGCCGGTCGTGCCACTGCGTGGCGGCGAGACGATCGGCTGGAAACTCGCGTGACCGGCGCGCCGCCGCGTGAACCCGGCCCTGCGGCCGGTCTCGCGGCGGCGGAGTTCGCGCGGATCGACTGGTCCGCGCCGTGGCTCGCGCCTTACGCGGAGCCGGGTCGCGCGTGGCAGGCGGCCGCCCGTGCGGGCGAGGCCGCGCTGCTCGATGCGTTGAACGGCGCGTTGCGCGGCGGCGGTCGCGTCACCGGTCGCGGCAGGCCGCTGCGGTTCGTGCCGCAGGCCGAGCTGCCGCCCGGCATCGCGTACGAGACCCATATTGCGGCCACCGGCCGCGTGCCGACCCGCCACAATCTCCACGACTTCTTCAATGCGCTCGTCTGGCTCGCGTACCCGCGCACCAAGGCCGTGCTGAATGCGCGTCAGGCCGCCGCGATCGATGCGGCGGGCGGGGTCGGCCCCGTGCGTGGCACGTTGCGCGATGCGCTGACGCTGTTCGACGAGAATGCGGCGCTGTTCGTCACGGCCGACTGCGCGCTCGCCGACGCGCTGCGCGGCTTCGACTGGCAGCGGCTGCTGGTGACCGCGCGCGATGCGTGGGGTACGCGCTGCGAAGCGCGGCTGGTCGGCCATGCGCTGCTCGAACAGCTCGTTGTACCGTACAAGTCCTGCACCGCGCACGCGTGGATCGTCGAAGTGAGCGCCGACTATTTTTCATGGCCCGACGCGCAACGGAGCGCGCATGTCGATGCGCGGATCGCCGCCGAACTCGCGACGCGCGCGCTGACGACCCGCGATTTCGCGCCGCTGCCGGTGCTCGGCGTGCCGGGCTGGTGCGTGGCGAACGCCGACGCCGCGTTCTACGACGATTCGGCCGTGTTTCGCAGCGGCCGCCGCTCGCGCGCTGCCGACGGCGGCGCGCAGTGCTAGAATGCGCGTCGCAAAGCAGGCTAGGCAGTCGCGGCCTCGCCGCCTTCGGGCGCGCGGGGGCGAGGAAAGTCCGGACTCCACAGGGCAGGGTGATGGCTAACGGCCATCCGTGGCGACACGCGGAACAGGGCAACAGAAAGCAAACCGCCGATGGCCCGGCGCAAGCCGGGATCAGGTAAGGGTGAAACGGTGCGGTAAGAGCGCACCGCGGCGACGGCGACGTTCGCCGGCACGGTAACCTCCACCCGGAGCAATTCCAAGTAGGCAGGCGCGCATTTTCGGATGCAGGACGGGGCCCCCGTCTCGTCTGCGGGTAGGAAGCTTGAGCGCGTCAGCAATGGCGCGCCTAGAGGAATGGCTGCCACGCGCGGCGCGCTTCGGCGCGCGGCGTGCACAGAATCCGGCTTATCGGCCTGCTTTGCCGTTCGAATACGAAAGGGCCGGCGTCTCCCAGCGGAGCGCCGGCCCTTTTTTCATGCGTTCGCCGTGCGCTCAGGCGGCGACGATGTCGAACGAATGCGTGAGTTCGGCCGTCTTCGCGATCATGATCGACGCGGAGCAGTACTTGTCGTGCGACAGGTTGATCGCGCGCTCGACCGTGGCCGGATTCAGATTGCGGCCAGTGACCGTGAAGTGGAAGTGCACCTTCGTGAACACCTTCGGATCTTCGCTCGCGCGCTCGGCCTTCAGCGTGACCGAGCAGCCGCTCACTTCCTGGCGGCTCTTCTTCAGGATCAGCACGACGTCATAGGCCGTGCAGCCGCCGGTGCCGAGCAGCACCATTTCCATCGGACGCGGCGCGAGATTGTGGCCGCCGCCTTCGGGCGCGCCGTCCATCGTGACGAGATGCCCGCTGCCGGTCTCGGCGGAAAACGCCATGCCGTCCTGGCCCATCCAGCTTACTTTGCATTCCATGCTTGCACTCCAGCGTTGCCTGATTCGGATTCGATCCGGCATTGTAGCCCGCGGCGCAACGGTCGGCTGATGCGCTGCACGACGTGCAACGCCGGCGCCATGCGAGTGGAGTGGCGAGCGGCGATTTCCCTGCTTAATTTAGGGGTTTTGCTCTAGGCGGGGACGGTTTCAGGTCGTGTCTGGTGCGATTATGTGGTTGATTTAAAACGATAATCCGGGTGCGTAAGTTTGCTGGTCGAAATCCCATATCGTGGAATGTAATTTCGCCATGCAAATTTTCTTGTGAAGTCCGCAGGCCATTCGTATAATGAACCTCATTGGTTGTCGCGCTGCGGCAACCTCCGAATGTCTCCTCCACCCTCCTCCTAAGGTGGATTAAGCCCGAACCAGCCGTTCGGGCTTTTTTTCGTCTCATGCAAACATCGGCGCGCGGCTTGCACGCGCCGCCGCCGTCACGCGGGCTGTCGCGCCGCCGGCTGCGAAGTCGCGTCGGGCGGCGTGCCGCGCGTGCCGGCATCGGGCGCCGGCGCATGGGCGGCCGACGCGTGGCCGTGGCCGCGCGCGCAGAAGTGGCGCACGCGTTCGCGCACCGCACGCAGGCGCGCGATGCGGTCTTCGGCATGGGCGGTCCGGGCTTCGGCGATGCGCGCGTCGAGTGCGTCGAGCTTGGCTTCGCAGCCGGAGCGGGCGGCGACGGCGGGCGCCGCGGTGGCCAGCAGGGCGGCCGCGAAGAAGGGCGTAAGTCGTTGTTTCATCATGCTGATTTGTTGTTTTTCGGGTTCGGCCGGTCGGGCGCGGCAAGGTCAGGTGCCCCGCGTCGATGGGTGCCTCCCCAGGCGCTCGGTTCGCCTGGCTGGTCGGGGCACGATCGGATTTTGGCTCATTTCGGCCGTCGCGAACACGGGACGTGGATTCTCTTTGACCACGCAGCCGTATTTCCTTTATAATTCAGGGCTTTTCCGCATTCATGCCCACGGAAAAAGAACAGGGAGAGCCTGCACCGCGCCTCGAAGCGCACACAGACAAGCAGGAAGAACACATCGGGCAAAGCATTTTTTTTGGATCGATCATGAAGACGTTTTCCGCAAAAGCCCATGAGGTGACGCGCGAATGGTACGTGATTGACGCGACGGATAAGGTTCTCGGCCGTGTTGCCAGCGAAGTGGCACGCCGTCTGCGCGGCAAGCACAAGCCTGAGTTCACCCCGCACGTCGACACCGGTGATTTCATCATCATCATCAACGCGAGCAAGTTGAAGGTCACGGGCAACAAGACGCTGGACAAGAAGTACTACCGTCACTCGGGCTACCCGGGCGGTATCTATGAAACGACGTTCGGCAAGATGCAGGAACGCTTCCCGGGCCGCGCGCTCGAGAAGGCGGTCAAGGGCATGCTGCCGAAGGGCCCGCTCGGCTACGCGATGATCAAGAAGCTGAAGGTCTACGCAGAAGCGACGCATCCGCATTCGGCTCAACAGCCGAAGGCGCTCGAGATCTAAGGGGAGCCCACATGATCGGTAACTGGAACTACGGCACGGGCCGCCGCAAGAGCGCTGTCGCACGTGTCTTCATCAAGGCTGGCAAGGGCGACATCATCGTCAACGGCAAGCCCATCGCTGACTACTTCTCGCGCGAAACGTCGCTGATGATCGTGCGTCAGCCGCTGGAACTCACGAACCACGGCCAGACGTTCGACATCAAGGTGAACGTCAATGGCGGCGGCGAAACGGGTCAGGCAGGTGCAGTGCGCCACGGCATCACCCGTGCACTGATCGACTACGATGCGACGCTGAAGCCGTCGCTGTCGAGCGCAGGCTTCGTCACGCGCGATGCGCGTGAAGTCGAGCGTAAGAAGGTCGGTCTGCGCAAGGCTCGCCGCGCAAAGCAGTTCTCGAAGCGTTAATTTCGCTTCATGGCCTCGCCGCTTTCGGGCGGCGTCCGCCGGAAAAACCGCCAGCTTTCACGCTGGCGGTTTTTTTATGCCCGCTTCCGGGCCGCTGCGGCGCCCGCCTGCGCGGGCGCCCTTGATGAAATCGACAAGAACCTGTTGATTTCATGGACTTCAGCACGATCTTCTGATCGGCCCTACAATAGCGGCTAAAGCTTTTTGGAGAGTTCGAATGAACGCTGTTACCGAATCCGCAGCAACGACGACCGATATGCCGCTGCCGTTCGTCTTCACCGACGCCGCGGCCGACAAGGTCAAGCAATTGATCGACGAAGAGGGCAATCCCGACCTGAAGCTGCGCGTGTTCGTGCAGGGTGGCGGCTGCTCCGGCTTCCAGTATGGCTTCACGTTCGACGAGGAAGTCAACGAGGACGACACCGTGATGAACAAGAACGGCGTCCAGCTCCTGATCGACTCGATGAGCTACCAGTACCTGGTCGGCGCCGAGATCGACTACAAGGACGACCTCAACGGCGCCCAGTTCGTGATCAAGAATCCGAACGCAACCACCACCTGCGGGTGCGGTTCGTCGTTCTCGGTCTGAGCGCACGCCGGATCCGCGCCGGTTCGCCGGCATGAAAAAACGGGGCTTGATGCCCCGTTTTTTCATGCGCGCTCGCCTTGCGGCGCCCGCCGCGCGACGGTATCGCTTCAGCGCGGATAAAGCGCGCCGAGCACGCGCTCGCCGGCGGCGCCCGTCACGCTCGCGAGATTGCCGGGCTGGCGCGCGGTGAAGCGGTACGCGAGCCACGCGAACGCGAGCGCTTCGACCTGCTGCGGCGGTACGCCGAGCGCGGCCGTCGTATCGACGGTGGCCGGCACGCCGGCCTCGTGTAGCGCGTGCCGGAGCGCGTCGAGCAGCACCGGATTGCGTGCGCCGCCGCCGCATACGAAGACGGCCTTGCAGCCCGGCGCGTGCTGCGCGATTTCGCGCGCCACCGACACCGCGGTGAGCGCGGTGAGCGTCGCCTGCACATCCTCCGGCGCAACCTGCGGGAACGCGGCGAGCTTCGCATCGAGCCATGCGGGATTGAACAGGTCGCGTCCGGTGCTTTTCGGCGGCGGCGCGGTGAAATACGGTTCGTCGAGCAACGCGTCGAGCAGCGGCGCGCGTACGCTGCCGCGTGCGGCGAACCTCCCGCCGTCGTCGTACGGCTTGCCCAGATGGCGGGTCGCCCACGCATCGATCAGCGCATTCGCGGGGCCGCAGTCGAAGCCGCGCACGTCGCCGCCCGCGTCGGGCAGGATCGTGATGTTGCTGATCCCGCCGAGATTGCAGACGACGCGCGTTTCGCCCGGCGCGCCGAACACCGTCGCATGGAAGGCAGGTGCGAGCGGCGCGCCGTGGCCGCCCGCGGCCACATCGCGGCTGCGGAAATCGGCGATCACGTCGATCTGGGTCAGCTCGGCGAGCAGCGCCGGATTGTTGAGCTGGCGCGTATAGCCGCGCTCGGGGCGATGGCGCACCGTCTGGCCGTGCACGCCGATCGCGCGGATCTCGTCGCGCGACAGCCCGGCCGTACGCTGCAATTCATGGCAGCACACCGCATAGCGCGTGACGAGCGCATTCGCCGCGAGCGATTCGCGGTCGATCTCGTTGTCGCCGGGCTGCTGCAGCGCGAACAGCGCGTCGCGCAGCGATTGCGCGAAGCCGACGAACGCTTCCGCGAGCACGGCCGGCGCGCGGCCGGCCTCGAAACGCACGGCGACGCCGTCGACGCCGTCCATGCTGGTTCCCGACATCAGCCCGAAGTAGATGCCGTCTGCCGAATGGGCATTCTGCGGCGGTCGTTGCGGCACGTTGGGTTCTCCTGGATCGTGCGGCGCGGGCCGGTGCCGCGCGCCTTGCGCCCGATTATCCGCGCAACCTGACGCGTCGTTAAGCGATGCGCGCGCAAGTTATGGGAAAATCCCTGTTTTTGCGACATTCTTCCCGGCACCGATGAGCACCGAACCCAGTTCCAAGCCCGTTTTCCCGATCACCGACGAAGTCCGGCATGCGCTCGCCGTCACGAAGCGCGGCGTCGACGAGCTGCTGATCGAGGAAGAGTTCGCGCAGAAGCTCGCGCGCAGCGCAGCCACGGGCACGCCGCTGCGCATCAAGCTCGGCCTCGACCCGACCGCGCCGGACATCCACATCGGCCATACGGTCGTGCTGAACAAGATGCGCCAGCTGCAGGACCTCGGCCACACGGTGATCTTCCTGATCGGCGATTTCACGTCGCTGATCGGCGATCCGTCGGGCCGCAACGCGACGCGCCCGCCGCTCACGCGCGAGCAGATCGAATCGAACGCGAAGACCTACTTCGAGCAGGCCGCGCTCGTGCTCGATCGCGACAAGACCGAGATCCGCTACAACAGCGAATGGTCGATGCCGCTCGGCGCGGACGGGATGATCAAGCTCGCGTCGCGCTACACGGTCGCGCGGATCCTCGAGCGCGAGGATTTCACGAAGCGCTTCCAGGGCGGCGTGCCGATCTCGATCCACGAATTCCTGTACCCGCTGATGCAGGGCTACGATTCGGTCGCGCTGAACGCCGATCTCGAACTCGGCGGCACCGACCAGAAATTCAACCTGCTGGTCGGCCGCGAACTGCAGAAGCAGTACGGCCAGGAACAGCAGTGCATCCTGACGATGCCGCTGCTCGAAGGCCTCGACGGCGTCGAGAAGATGTCGAAGTCGAAGGGCAACTACGTCGGCATCAGCGAGAAGCCGACCGACATGTTCGGCAAGCTGATGAGCATCTCGGACACGCTGATGTGGCGTTACTTCGAACTGCTGTCGTTCCGCAGCATGGAAGAAATCGCCGGCTTCAAGCGCGACGCCGAAGGCGGCCGCAACCCGCGCGACTTCAAGGTACTGCTCGCGCAGGAAATCGTCGCGCGCTTTCACTCGCAGGCCGACGCCGAGCGCGCACTCGAGGACTTCAACCACCGCGCGAAGGGCGGCGTGCCGGACGACATTCCGTCGGTCACGCTGGCCGGCGCGCCGCTGGCGATCGGTCAGTTGCTGAAGCAGGCCGGCCTCGTGCCGTCGACGAGCGAAGCGCTGCGCAACATCGAGCAGGGCGGCGTGAAGATCGACGGCGCGACCGTGTCCGACAAGGGCCTGAAGGTCGAGGCCGGCGAGTTCGTCGTGCAGGTCGGCAAGCGCCGCTTCGCGCGCGTCACGCTGACCGCATGATCGCGCTGATCCAGCGCGTGAAGCGCGCCGACGTACGCGTCGGCGAGCGCACGACGGGCGAGATCGGCGCGGGCCTGCTCGCGCTCGTCTGTGCGGAGCGCGGCGATACCGAGGCCGCGGCCGACAAGCTGCTCGCGAAGCTGCTCGGCTATCGCGTGTTCAGCGACGCGGCGGGCAAGATGAACCTGCCGGTGTCGAACATCGACGGCGAAGGCCGTGCAGGCGGCCTGCTGCTCGTGTCGC
Source organism: Burkholderia sp. ABCPW 11 (assembly GCF_001523445.1). Taxonomy (NCBI): domain Bacteria; kingdom Pseudomonadati; phylum Pseudomonadota; class Betaproteobacteria; order Burkholderiales; family Burkholderiaceae; genus Burkholderia; species Burkholderia sp. ABCPW 11. The sequence goes on from NZ_LOVM01000032.1 coordinate 150,968, forward strand.
AGTTCACGCTCGCGGCCGATACCAACAGCGGGCTGCGACCGAGCTTCACGCCGGCCGCGCCGCCCGACGAAGGCGCGCGGCTGTTCGACTATTTCGTCGCGGCCGCGCGGGCGCGCCATCCCGTCGTCGAGACGGGCGAGTTCGGCGCCGACATGCAGGTGTCGCTCGTCAACGACGGCCCCGTGACGTTCTGGCTGCAAATGCGGCCCTGATTCTTCCCCGGAGGCGCGCCGCGATGGCCACCACGCAGATTCTTTTCATCCGCCATGGCGAGACGGCCTGGAACCGCATCAAGCGCATCCAGGGGCATATCGACATCCCGCTGGCCGACACGGGGCTCGCGCAGGCGCAGCGGCTGGCGGCCCGGCTCGGGCGCGAGGCGCGCGACGGCGCGCGGATCGACGCGGTGTATTCGAGCGACCTGATGCGCGCGCAACAGACCGCACAGCCGTTCGCCGATGCGCTCGGGCTGCCGCTGCTGCTGCGCGAAGGGTTGCGCGAACGTTCGTACGGCGCATTCCAGGGGCACGACAGCACCGAGATCGAAGCGTTGTTTCCGGACGCGTATGCGGCCTGGCAGACACGCGATCCGGGCTTCGCGCCGGAAGGCGGCGAGTCGCAGCGCGAGTTCTATCACCGCGTGCTGCATGCGCTCGAACCGATCGTCGCTGCGCATCCGGGCGGCCGGATCGCGTGCGTCGCGCACGGCGGCGTGCTCGATTGCGTGTATCGCTTCGCGAACGGGATCGAGTTGTCGGCGCCGCGTACCTATCAGTTGCTCAACACCAGCATCAACGTCGTCGACTACGTGGATGGCCGCGCGCAGGTCGTGCGGTGGGCCGACGTGTCGCATCTCGAAGCCGCGAGCGACGACGACGGATACCGCAAGGTGCTCTGAGCATGCCCCCCGTCCGGCATGGCCGGCCCGGGGTTCCGTTGCCTTGCTTCGCGCGTGACGCTTACTGCGGCAGCCCGTGGCGCGTCTTGTAGTCGAGTGCGTACGCGATCTTGCCGGGTTTGTCGGCCGTGATCGGCTGGCGCAGCTTGTCGAATTCCCCCTTGCTGTATTTCTTCCCGCCGTTGATCGCATCGGCGCGCCCGAGGTCGGCGCCCGTCTTGCCGTCGATCACGGGGTCCGTGGCCGCGACCATCCGCGTCGACGTATTCCAGACCGCATTCAGGTAGCCCGTGTCGGCCTTCGCCGGATCGGGATCGGTCGTGCCGGGCCGCGTCAGGTCGTAGCCGGCCAGCGCGAACGTGCCCGGCTGCGCGCGCAACCAGTCGGCCCAGTAGAACTCGAGGTAGTCGGTCGCTTGTGCGGGTTTGCTGTAGCCGATGTCGCGCGTGAAATAGACGAGCGAGCGGTAGCGGTCGTTCGTCATGCCGAGCGTCAGGCCGAGGCCGGTCGGCAACTGCGCGGTCGTGATCGGCTGGCCTTCGCCGTTCTTCAGGCGCAGATAGCCGCGGCTCTGCATCTGCTGCCAGAACGCGTCGCCCGAATAATCGGCGAGGTTGTCCTTGACGACGACGTGCACGTGCAGCGCCGGGCCGCCGTCGGGCGTTTCGTAATAGGTCGACAGCCCATGATGGCCGTCGGTCAGGTACAGCGTGTCGCCGTTGGGGCCGATCACGACGGGGTTCAGCACCGAGCGGTCGCGGGCGTTCGCGTCGGTCGTCGCGCACGTGTAGCTCGCCGGCTCGCGCAGCGACGATTTGGCCGTGTAGCCGCTCGATGCGACGCCGCCGAGGCCTTCGTCCGCGCAGAAGTCGTCGAATTTCTTGTCGGGCTGCAGTTCGTAGCGGCCGAGCTTGTAGTAAATCTGGTCGTAGCCGATCGCACCCTGCGTCGGATGGAGGTCGCCGAGCGTGACGTCGATCAGGTCGCCGACGCGGGCAGCCTTCCATTTGCCCGGCTGCGGCGTGGTGGTGGCGGGCGGCGTGGGAGCCGGCGTCGTCGTGCCGCCGGACGGCGGCTGCGCGTTCGTACGCGCGACGGCGGCGACATCGTCGCCTCCGCACGCGGCGAGGGCGAAGACGGTGGACAGGCTGGCGGCAAGGGCGAAACGGATCGGCAGGCGTGGCATCGCGGGCATCGGGCGTCGGTCGGGTGGGCGGGACACCGCACGGGTCACGGACACGCGTGACGAGCACGAGGTGCGACCATGCGTGGGTGCAAGCCCGTCAGCTTGTCACAGCTATTTGACAGTAAATTGAAATGATCGGAAGAAGCAGATCGTCAGGCAGGCGGAGTGCCGTCGGACGGAGCGGCCGTCGCGCGGCGGCGCGCACGCTTCGACGCGCCGTTCACGAGCGCCCAGCGCAGCACGGGCGCGATGGCGCGTATGCCGGGTCGAACCACCGCACGCCGTAACGGCGCGAACGTCGACACGCCGAGCATGCGCTGCGCCCACGGCGGCAACAGGTCGATCCCGGCATGCATCACCAGCGACGCGGCAGGCCGCAGCGTGGGCTTCGCGACCGGCACGTTCAGCAGGATGGACATGACCTCGAAGGTACGCGGCCCGGCGTCGAGTTCGGGCAGCATGCGCGCGAGATAAGCGGCCACCTCGGCGCGCGAACGCGGAATCTCGCGGGCGCCGAGCAGCTCGGCAATCAGCGCCGTCTCCGCGTAATAGCGGTCCTGCAGTTCGCCCGGCAGCGCGGGATTCACGTAACGCAGATGCGCGGCGAGGAAGCTCGACACTTCCGCGACATGCACCCAGGTGAGCAACGCCGGATCGTCGGCGCGGTACGGCCGGCCGTCGGGCGCGGTACCTGATATGCGCGTGTGGATCGTTTTCACGCGCTCGATCAGCGTGAGCGCGTCCGCGCGGCTGCCGAACGTCGTACCCGTGATGAACGTGGCGGTGCGCCGCAAGCGGCCGAAGATGTCGGTGCGGAACGACGAATGATCCCAGACGCCCGCGAGCGCGAGCGGGTGGAGCGCCTGCAACAGCAGCGCGGCGATGCCGCCCGTCATCATCGACGTGAAATCGGCATGCACGCGCCAGCAGACGGCGTCGGGGCCGAACAGCCCCGGGTCTCCGGGCGGTGAGGAGAGATCGATCGACGGGCCGCCGCCGCCGGCCGTCAGGTGCGTGATACCGGCCACGAGCCGCTTGCGGATCGGCTCGGCCCAGCGTGGGCCCGGCACGGGTGCGGTGGGGTGGCGGCTGGGCGGCGTCGTCATGGCGGGTGCGGCGCGGCGACGGATTACTTCCCGTCGGGGGTATCCCACGCGTCGTGCTCGGTGATGCGGCGCGCATCGGGTACCGACAGCCCGAAGTGGCGATACGTGAGCAGCGTCGCGACGCGGCCGCGCGGCGTGCGCTGCAGGAAGCCCTGCTGGATCAGGTACGGTTCGAGCACGTCCTCGATCGTGTCGCGCTCCTCGCCGATCGCGGCCGCGAGATTGTCGATCCCCACCGGGCCGCCGTCGAACTTGTACAGGATCGCTTCGAGCAGCTTGCGGTCCATCAGGTCGAAGCCGACGGGATCGACGTCGAGCATCGCGAGCGCGGCATCGGCAACGGCCGCGGTGATCTGGCCGTCGGCCTTCACTTCCGCGAAGTCGCGCACGCGGCGCAGCAGACGGTTCGCGATCCGGGGCGTGCCGCGCGCGCGCTTCGCGATTTCCAGCGCGCCGTTCGGGTCGATCTGCGCATTCAGCAGCGACGCCGAGCGCCGCACGATGCGCGACAGTTGATCGGCGTCGTAGAACTCGAGGCGCGCGACGATCCCGAAACGATCGCGCAGCGGGTTGGTCAGCATCCCCGCGCGGGTGGTCGCGCCGACCAGCGTGAACGGCTGCAGGTCGAGCTTCACGCTGCGCGCCGCCGGCCCTTCGCCGATCATGATGTCGATCTGGTAATCCTCGAGCGCCGGATACAGGATTTCCTCGACGACCGGCGACAGCCGGTGGATCTCGTCGATGAACAGCACGTCGTTCGCTTCGAGGTTCGTCAGCAGCGCGGCGAGATCGCCCGCGCGCTCGAGCACGGGGCCCGACGTCTGGCGCAGGTTCACGCCCATCTCGCGCGCAATGATGTGCGCGAGCGTCGTCTTGCCGAGCCCCGGCGGCCCGAACAGCAGCACGTGATCGAGCGGCTCGGAGCGGCGCTTCGCGGCTTCGATGAAGATCTCGAGCTGGCCGCGCACCTTTTCCTGGCCGACGTAGTCGTCGAGCTGGCGCGGCCGCAATGCACGTTCGAACACCTCCTCGTGCGACGAGGCAGGCGTGGCGGCGATGATCCGCTGCTCGGTGGCGAGTTTGTCGGTTTCAATCATGCGGTCATTGTACCGCGCGACGACGCGCGGACCACCTGGCCGAACGGCCGACTGGCGAGCGCCGCGCGGCGGCGCGACACTGGCTTCGACGGCCGGATCGACCGCGCGTTACGCCTTCGACAGCGCCTTCAGCGCGAGCTTGATGCCTTCGGACACGCCGGTGCCGGCCGGCACGTTCTTGATCGCGGCAAGGCCTTCCTTCTCGGAGTAGCCGAGCGCCAGCAGTGCGTTGAGGATATCGGTCGCGTGGTCGGACGGCGACGCGGCCCCGGCGAGCGCGCCGAGGTCGGCGCCGAGCTTGCCCTTCAGTTCGAGCAGCAGGCGCTCGGCGGTCTTCTTGCCGATGCCGGGCAGGCGCGTGAGGCGGGCGGCGTCCTGCATCGTCACCGCTTGCGCGAGTTCCTGCACGCTCATGCCGGACAGCACGGCGAGCGCCATGCGCGCGCCGATGCCGGTGATCTTCAGCAGCTCGCGGAAGGTCGTGCGCTCCTGCGGCGTCAGGAAACCGTACAGCAGGTGGGCGTCCTCGCGAACGATCTGCTGCGTGAGCAGCACGACGCGCTCGCCCGTTTGCGGCAGGTTGTAGAAGGTGCTCATCGGCACGTCGATTTCGTAGCCGACACCGTTGCAGTCGACGAGCAGATGAGGCGGGTTCTTTTCGAGCAGGATGCCGGCGATGCGACCGATCATGGAGGACGGGATGCGAGGAAGAAAGCGCGAGTGTAGCGCACGCGCGGCGCAATGCCGATGGGGCGCGTCCGTCAGCCCGAAGCGGCGCGCGTCGCGGGCATGTCGGGCGCGGGTAGGACGGTCAAGCCGCCAACGCGGTCGAGCCGGTGTGCCGGGCCGCGGTGCGCGGGCGGCGTCAGCCGACCAGCCTGCCGCGCCGCACGCGCAGCCCTTTCTGCGCGAGCGCCGGCGCGAGGCCGCCCAGCGTGCTGAGCGTGTTGCCGCCGTGTGCGTGGCAGATCGCCATGCCGAGCGCGTCGGCTGCGTCGGAGCCCGGCTGGCCGGACAGGTTGAGCAGCCGCGTGACCATTTCCTGCATCTGCGTCTTGGTCGCGCGGCCGTAGCCGACCACGGCCTGCTTGAGCTGCAGCGCGGTGTATTCGGCGACCGGCAGCCCGCCCGCGACGAGGCCGCAGATCGCGGCGCCACGCGCCTGGCCGAGCAGCAGCGTCGACTGCGGGTTCACGTTGACGAACACCTTTTCGATCGCGGCCTGGTCGGGCGCGTGTTCGCGCACGATCGTCGAGACGCCCTGGAAGATCGTGCCGAGGCGGGTGGCCAGGTCGGCCGTCGGCGTGCGGATCACGCCGCTCGTGACATAGGCGAGCCGGTGGCCGCTGACGTCGATGACGCCGAAGCCGGTGACGCGCAGGCCGGGGTCGATGCCGAGAATTCGCATGAGTGAGGAGAATGGCGTGATGCAGCGATACTACAACGAACGGTGCGGCAAGCCGGCCGCCCGGGCGGGCGCAAAGGCGCCGCGCAATAAAAAACCCGGCGGAGGGGATGCCGCCGGGTTCTCGTGCAGCGGCCGCGCGGGCCGCATGCTGCGATCAGTGACGGAAGTGGCGCACGCCCGTCAGGATCATCGCGATGCCGTGCTCGTCGGCTGCCGCGATCACTTCGTCGTCGCGCATCGAGCCGCCCGGCTGGATCACGCAAGTCGCGCCGGCCGCCACGACGACGTCGAGGCCGTCGCGGAACGGGAAGAACGCATCCGACGCGACGGCCGAGCCGGCGAGCGTCAGGCCCGCGTTCTGCGCCTTGATGCTCGCGATGCGCGCGGAATCGACGCGGCTCATCTGGCCGGCGCCGACGCCGAGCGTCATGCCGTTGCCGCAGAACACGATCGCGTTCGATTTCACGTACTTCGCGACGCGCCATGCGAACAGCAGGTCGTCCATTTCCTTCGCGCTCGGCTGGCGCTTCGTGACGACGCGCAGCTCGCTCGGCTGCACGTTCTTCGCGTCGAGCGACTGCACGAGCAGGCCGCCGCCCACGCGCTTCAGGTCGAATGCGTTGTGGCCGTCGCCAAGCGCGATCTCCAGCAGGCGCACGTTCTGCTTCGCGGCGAACACCTGCTTCGCGGCGTCGCTGAACGACGGCGCGATCAGCACTTCGACGAACTGCTTCGCCACCGCCTGCGCGGCCGCCTCGTCGACTTCGCGGTTGAACGCGATGATGCCGCCGAATGCCGACGTCGGGTCGGTCTGGAATGCCTTCGCGTACGCGTCGGCCGAATCGTTGCCGACCGCGACGCCGCACGGGTTCGCATGCTTGATGATCACGCAGGCCGGCGCGTCGAACGTCTTCACGCATTCCCACGCGGCGTCCGAATCCGCGATGTTGTTGTACGACAGTTCCTTGCCCTGCAGCTGGCGGTAGTTCGCCAGCGCGCCGGCCGGCGCCGCGAGGTCGCGGTAGAACGCCGCGCTCTGGTGCGGGTTCTCGCCGTAGCGCAGGTCCTGCACCTTGTCGAACGCCATGTTCAGCGTGGCCGGGTACGCGCTGCGCGAGGCGTGTTGCAGCTCGTCGGTCAGGCTCGTCAAGTAGTTCGTGATCGCGCCGTCGTATTGCGCGGTGTGCGCGAACACCTTCGTCGCGAGACGGAAGTTGGTCGGGTAGCCGATCGTGTTGCCGTTCGCCTTCATTTCGTCGAGCACGACCGCGTAGTCGGCCGGGTCGACGACGACCGTCACGTCGCGGTGGTTCTTCGCGGCCGAGCGCAGCATCGTCGGGCCGCCGATGTCGATGTTCTCGATCGCGTCGGCGAGCGTGCAGTCGTCCTTCGCGATCGTCGCGACGAACGGATACAGGTTCACGACGAGCAGGTCGATCGTCGGGATGCCGTGCTGTTCGAGCGCCTGCATGTGCTCGGGCAGGTCGCGGCGGGCGAGGATGCCGCCGTGCACCTTCGGGTGCAGCGTCTTCACGCGCCCATCGAGCATTTCCGGGAAGCCCGTGTAATCGGCCACTTCGGTCACGGGCAGGCCGGCGTCGGCGAGGAGTTTCGCGGTGCCGCCCGTCGACAGCAGCTTGACGCCGAGGTCGGACAGCGACTTCGCGAAGTCGACGATGCCGGTCTTGTCGGAAACGGAAATGAGCGCTTGCTTGATCATGATGGAACCACCAATAGCCAGGGAAACGGGGACGGGACGGCCGCCTACAGCAGGCCGTGCTGCTGCAGCTTCTTGCGCAGCGTATTGCGATTGATGCCGAGGTACTCCGCGGCGAGCGACTGGTTGCCGCCGGCCTGTACGAGCACGACCTCGAGCATCGGCTTTTCGACGCAGGACATCACCATTTCATAGACGTCGTGCGGATTGGAGCCGTCTAGATCCCGGAAATACACGTCCAGGCTCTCGCGGACACATTGTTCGATGTTGTGCTTGCTCATGCTGCTAACTGGTTATGGTCGTCCGACTCGCCCTGGCTGTTTTCCGCTTCGTCGTCGACGTAGACGAGGTGGTCCGACAGCGCCTTTTGCGCCTCGAAGAATGCATTGACGGCGGCGAGCTGCTCGCGGGTGGAATCGAGCGTGTTCATTCGGTGCCGGAACCCGTTGGCACCGGAAAGGCCGCGAGTGTACCAGCCGATGTGCTTGCGCGCAGTACGGACGCCGGTGAATTCGCCATAGAAAGCGTAGTGGTCTTCCAGGTGTTCGTTCATCACGTGCTGGATCTCGTCGATCCGCGGCGGGGGCAGCAGCTCGCCGGTTTGCAGGAAATGATCGATTTCGCGGAACAGCCACGGCCGGCCTTGCGCGGCGCGACCGATCATCAGCGCGTCGGCGCCGGTTGCGTCGAGCACGGCCTTCGCTTTCGCCGGCGACGTGATGTCGCCGTTCGCGACGACCGGAATCCGCACGGCCGCCTTCACGGCCGCGATGGTGTCGTACTCGGCATCGCCGCGATACAGATCGGCGCGCGTGCGGCCATGCACGGTGAGCATCGAGATGCCGGCCGCTTCGGCCAGGCGCGCGACCGTGATCGCGTTCTTGTGCTCGCGGTCCCAGCCGGTGCGGATCTTCAGCGTGACGGGCACCGCATCGGGCCCCGTGCCGACCGCCGCGACGACGGCCTCGACGATCCGCTGCACGAGCGGCTCGTTCTGTAGCAGCGCGGAGCCGGCCGCGACGTTGCAGACCTTCTTCGCCGGGCAGCCCATGTTGATGTCGATGATCTGCGCGCCGTTGTCGACGTTGTAGCGGGCCGCTTCGGCCATCATCGCCGGATCGGCGCCGGCGATCTGCACCGCGATTGGTTCGACTTCGCCTTCGTGGTTCGCGCGCCGCATCGTCTTCGCGCTTTTCCACAGCTGCGCGTTGGACGCGACCATCTCGGACACGGCATAACCGGCCCCCAGCCGTTTGCACAGCTGGCGGAACGGACGATCCGTCACCCCGGCCATCGGGGCGACGAACAGGTTGTTACGCAATACGTGAGAGCCGATAACGGGCATCGCAATGGCGCCGCCCGCGGCAAGCGCGGGCAGGGGGAAGGGAAGACGGAAAGCGGGCATTTTACCGTATTCCCATGCCCCGCCGATTTGACCCGGTTTGCTGGAGGCGCTGTGCGGTGTGCCGCGCGTCAGCTACGCTGGCCGAACATCATCTGGCGCGCGATCGCCTTCTTGAGCGGCGGCACGAACTCGAGCGCGGTGAGCGCGGCGCCGCGCAGCAGCGGAAGCGGGCCCGAGTCGACCGTAAACAGGCGCGCCAGCGTGTCGGTCGCGCCGATCGTGAAGCGCCGGTCGAGCGCGCGGCGCGCGTTGAAGGTCGCGAGCGCGGTCGCTTCGAAGCCTTGTGCGGACAGCGTGTCGGCGAGCGTGTGCGCATCGCGCAGCCCGAGGTTGAGCCCCTGGCCTGCAACCGGGTGCAGCGTTTGCGCGGCATTGCCGACGATCGCGACGCGACCGCTGACGAGCGTCTGCGCGGCGTTCAGGCCGAGCGGGAAGGACGCGCGCCCGGCGATCGCGACGAATTCGCCCATGCGTTCGCCGAACACGCTGCCGAGCTCGCGCAGGAACGCATCGTCGGGCAGTGCGGCACGTCGCGCCGCTTCGTCGGGCGTACAGCACCAGACGAGCGAGTAATCGGCCTGATGCGGCCCGCCGAGCGGCAGCAGCGCGAGCGGGCCCTCGTGCGTGAAGCGTTCCCACGCGACGTTCGGGCGCGGCGCCGATACCGTGACCGTGCCGACGAGCGCGGTCTGTCCGTAGTCGCGGCGATGCTTGGCCGTATCGGCCTGCTGTTCGTGGAACAGCCCGCCTTCGGCATTGACGACGATACGCGCGCGCAGCGTGCGCTCGCCTTGCGGGCCGTCGAGCGTCAGCGCGACGCCGTCGGCGTCCTGCTGCGGCGCGCGCGCGGTGGTCGACGTGAGCCAGTCGACGCGCGTGCCGCGCACCGCATTCGCGAGCGCCTGCACGATCGAGCCGTAGCGCACCACGTAGCCGAGCGCGGCGAGGGCGTGCTCGTCGCGATCGATCAGCGTGCGGCCGAAATGGCCGCGCTGCGACACGTGGATATGTTCGATCGGCGTGGCGTCGGCGGGCCACGCGAGCGTGTCGAGCAGCACGCGGCTGCCGTGCGACACGGCGATCGCGCGCGGATCGTTCGCGCTCGCGGCCGGGTCGCGCGCGTCGATCAGCGCGATCGATGCATGCTGCGTCGCGCTGCGGCGCGCGAGCCAGCCGGCGAGCGCGAGCCCGACGGGGCCCGCGCCGACGATGGCGAGGTCGTAATCCGGCGCGGCGGAGGGGGAAGCGGTCGTCATCAGGGTTCGTGAAACGGTGTTGGCAGTCGAAGCGGTTCAAGCGGTCTAGGCAGTCGCAGGCGGCACGCGGCCGCTCACGCGCCGTGCGCGGCGCCCTCGCGCATCAGCGCCTCGATCTCGTCGGCCGCGACCGGCACGTCGCGCGTGATCAGTTCGCAGCCGTGCTCGCGCACGATCGCGTCGTCCTCGATGCGGATGCCGATGTTCCAGTATTCGGGCGGCACGTCGTCGGCCGCGCGCACGTACAGGCCGGGCTCGACGGTGAGCGTCATGCCGGCTTTCAGCGTGCGCCACGGCAGCGCGCCGTTGGCGTCGCGCGCGGCGAGCCGTTCGCGATAGTCGCCGCAGTCGTGCACGTCCATCCCGAGCCAGTGGCCGGTGCGATGCATGTAGAAGCGCGTGTACGCGCGCTCGGCGATCGCGTCGTCGACGTTCGAGAAGCGCGTTTTCGGGATGATCCCGGTGTCGAGCAGCCCCTGCGCGAGCACGCGCACGGCCGCGTCGTGCGGCGCCTCGAACGGCACGCCCGCGCGCGTCGCGTCGATCGCGGCCTGCTGCGCGGCGAGCACGATGTCGTACAGCGTGTGCTGCGCGGGCGAGAAGCGGCCGTTTGCCGGGAACGTGCGCGTGATGTCCGACGCATAGCCGTCGAGTTCGCAGGCGGCGTCGATCAGGATCAGGTCGCCGTCTCGCGCGGCCGCGTTGCCGGCCGGATAGTGCAGCACGCACGCATTCGCGCCGGCCGCGACGATCGAACCGTACGCGGGCGCCTGCGCGCCGTGCTTGCGGAACAGGTACAGCAGCTCGGCCTCGAGCTCGTATTCGCGGATGCCGGGGCGGCACACCTGCATCGCCCGGCGGTGCGCGAGCGCGGAGATGTGCGCGGCGCGCATCATGATCGCGAGTTCGTGTTCGTCCTTCACGAGCCGCATGTCGTCGAGCAGCGGCGTGAGGTCGAGCAGCGCGTCCGGCGCGGCGACGCCCGTGCGTGCCTGCGCGCGCACCGCGTCGATCCAGCCTGCGAGCTGGCGCTCGAAGTCGGCCGATGCGCCGAACCGGTAGTGCACGGTGCCCGCATCGGCGAGCAGGCGCGGCATTTCGGTGTCGATCACGTCGACCGCGAATGCCGCATCGAAGCCGAACGCGTCGCGTGCGGCGTCGGGACCGTAGTGAAAGCCTTCCCAGATCTCGCGGTCGACGTTCTTGCCGCGGCAGAACAGGATCGATTCCGGCGCCCCGTGCGGCGCGGCCGCGTTCAGCACGAGCACGGCATCCGGCTCGGTGAAGCCCGTCAGGTAATGGAAATAGCTGTCGAACCGATACGGGTAGGCCGTATCGCGGTTGCGCAGCATTTCCGGCGCGGTGGGGACGATGGCGACGCCGCCGCCCGCGGCACGCAGTGCGGCAAGCACGCGTTCGCGGCGCTGGCGGTAGACGTCGACGGCGATGGCGGTATCGAGGGGCGCATTCATCGTGCGATTGTAGCGCCGCGCGACGCGGTGCGTGAGAGTGGGGCCGCAAGCCGCTCCGGCCAAGGCCCGCACGGCAGCTGTTGCAAACCATCCACAGGCCGGACGGGCGATTTTCTACCCGGCCGCGCGTGCCGGTTATGATCGGCGACAACGTATACTCTCGGCGGTTCCCTTGAAAAGGCAGATGATGAAATTAATCGGTTCGCTCAGCAGCCCGTACGTCCGAAAGGCGCGGATCGTGCTTGCTGAAAAGAAGATCGACTACAAGCTGGAGCTCGAGAACGTGTGGGCGCCGGAGACGGATATTCATGCATCGAATCCGCTCGGCAAGGTCCCGTGCCTCGTGATGGAGGATGGCGCCGCGGTGTTCGATTCCCGCGTGATCTGCGAATACGTCGATACGCTGTCGCCGGTCGGCAAGCTGATTCCGCCGTCGGGCCGCGAACGCGTCGAAGTGCGCTGCTGGGAAGCACTGGGCGACGGCGTGCTCGACGCGGCGGTCGCGATCCGTCTCGAACACACGCTGCGGGAAGAAGGGCAGCGCAGCGCGAGCTGGATCGCGCGCCAGCAACGCAAGATCGACGACGCGCTCGTCGCGATGTCGCAGGGTCTCGGCGGCAAGACGTGGTGCGTCGGCAATCATTACACGCTCGCCGACATCGCACTCGGCTGCGCGCTCGGCTATCTCGATTTCCGGATGCCCGAGCTCGACTGGCGCGATCGCCACCCGAACCTCGACAAGCATTTCGTGAAGCTGCAGCAGCGACAGTCGTTCGCCGATACGCTGCCGCAGAACTGAGCCGCGGCCCGGCCTTCACGCATTCGGCAGACGAAAGAAAAGCGCCCCGCGGGGCGCTTTTCTTTTTGCCGCGCCGGCCGCCGCTAGCACGGGGCGGCCGCGCGCGTCACTCGATCGATGCGTACACGGCTTCGCCGAGCGAGAACGAATCGCTGCGCGCGATCGGCCACCACTTGTCGTACAGGGACAAGCCGCAGGTCTGGCCGTCGAGCAGCGCACCGGGTTTCAGGTACTTCAGCAGTTGCGACATCAGTCGCACCTCGTGCGGCGCGACCCGCTGCACGATGTGATGCGCGCGCAGCTCGGACGGATGCGCGAGGCCGGCCGCCTGCACGAGTTCCTGCAGCGCATGCAGCGTATTGCGGTGGAAGTTGTACACGCGCTCGGCCTTGTCGGGCACGACGAGCGCGCGCTGGCGCACCGGGTCCTGCGTCGCGACGCCGGTCGGGCAGCGGTCGGTGTGGCAGTGCTGCGCCTGGATGCAGCCGACCGCGAACATGAAGCCGCGCGCCGAGTTCACCCAGTCCGCGCCGATCGCGAGCGTGCGTGCGATGTCGAACGCGGTGATGATCTTGCCGCTCGCGCCGAGCTTCACGCGGTCGCGCACGCCGATCCCGACGAGCGTGTTGTGCACGAGCAGCAGCCCTTCCTGCAGCGGCACGCCGACGTGGTCGGTGAATTCGAGCGGCGCCGCGCCCGTGCCGCCTTCCGCGCCGTCGACGACGATGAAGTCGGGCACGATGCCCGTCTCGATCATCGCTTTCGCAATGCCGAAGAATTCCCACGGGTGACCGATGCACAGCTTGAAACCGGTCGGCTTGCCGCCGGACAGCGTGCGCAGCCGCTCGACGAATTCGAGCAGCCCGCGCGGCGTCGAGAATTCCGAGTGCGTCGCGGGCGAGATGCAGTCCTTGCCCATCGGCACGCCGCGCGTTTCGGCGATTTCCGGCGTGATCTTCGCGGCCGGCAGCACGCCGCCGTGACCGGGCTTCGCGCCCTGCGACAGCTTCACCTCGATCATCTTGACCTGCGGATCGGCGGCCTGCTTCGCGAACTTGTCGGGGTTGAACGTGCCGTCTTCGTTGCGGCAGCCGAAGTAGCCGGACGCGATTTCCCAGATGATGTCGCCGCCGTGCTCGCGGTGGTACTTCGACAGCGAGCCTTCGCCGGTGTCGTGCGCGAAGCCGCCTTTCTTCGCGCCGAGGTTCAGCGAGCGGATCGCGTTCGCGGACAGCGAGCCGAAGCTCATCGCCGAGATGTTGAAGATCGAAATGTCGTACGGTTGCGCGCGATTCGCGCCGACGCGGATGCGGAAGTCGTGGCTCGGCAGCTTCGTCGGCGCGAGCGAATGGCTGATCCATTCGTGCGCGACGGCCTTCACGTTCAGCTCGGTCCCGTACGGACGATTGTCCGCGACGTTCTTCGCGCGCTGGTAGACGAGGCTGCGCTGCGCGCGCGAGAACGGCTTTTCGTCGGTGTCGTCCTCGACGAAGTACTGGCGGATTTCAGGTCGGATGAATTCGAACAGGAAGCGGAAGTGGCCCCAGAGCGGGTAATTCCGGAGGATCGCGTGGCGGTCCTGCTTCAGGTCGTACAGGCCGAGCGCGACGAGGGCGATGGGGACGACGATCCACAGCCAGGAAAGAACGTGGGCCGACGCGAGCGCGGCCGCTGCGACGAGCAGCAGCACGGCACACCACATCGCGAGGTAGCGGCGTGAAAGCATGGGGGACTCCATAAGAATCTTGAAATACCGCCATGCGTACGCTGCGAAGGCGGCGCGCCGGCCGCGGCGGAATCGTGTTCCGCCGGGCGCGGCGTGCCGCAAGTCTAAACCGAATGGATGTCAGCGTGCTTCGGCGAGCGCCGGCGCGTGGCCCGCCGGTGCAGCCTGGCCGGGTTGGCCGGTGGCCGCGAACTCGATGATGCCGCCGCCGAGGCAGATCTCGCCGTCGTACAGCACGGCCGACTGGCCGGGCGTGACGGCCCACTGCGCGTCGTCGAACGCGAGCGAGAAGCGCGCTTCGCCTGCCGGGCCGGCTGCCGCGGCGCCTGTCGCGGCCCGGCCATCCGCGGCCCGGCCGAACGTGCACGCCGCGTCGGCCTGCCGGTAGCGCGTCTTCGCGCCGCACGCGAAGCCGTCCGCCGGGGGCTCGCCGGCGACCCAGCTCACGTTGCCGGCGACGAGCTCGCGCGACAGCAGCCACGGATGATCGTGACCCTGCACGACGTACAGCGTGTTCGTCGCGATGTCCTTCGCGGCGACGTACCATGGCTCGCCGCTGCCGCTCTTGCTGCCGCCGAGGCCGATGCCCTTGCGTTGGCCGAACGTATAGAACGCGAGGCCGATGTGCTCGCCGACCACCTTGCCGTCGGGCGTCTTCATCGGGCCGGGTTTCGTCGGAAGATAGCGGTTCAGGAAATCGCGGAACGGCCGTTCGCCGATGAAGCAGATGCCGGTCGAATCCTTCTTCTTCGCATTCGGCAGCCCGATCTGCGCGGCGATCTCGCGCACCTTCGTCTTCGGGATCTCGCCGAGCGGGAACATCGTCTTCGACAGTTGCGCCTGGTTCAGCCGGTGCAGGAAGTACGACTGGTCTTTCGTATGATCGAAGGCCTTCAGCAGTTCGAAACGCCCGTCGCGCTCGCGCACGCGCGCATAGTGGCCGGTCGCGATCATTTCCGCGTCGAGCGACATCGCGTGGTCGAGGAACGCCTTGAACTTGATCTCGGCGTTGCACAGCACGTCGGGGTTCGGCGTGCGGCCGGCCGAGTATTCGCGCAGGAACTCGGCGAACACGCGGTCCTTGTATTCGGCGGCGAAGTTGACGGCTTCCACGTCGATGCCGATCAGGTCGGCCACGGACACGACGTCGATCCAGTCCTGGCGCGTCGAGCAGTACTCGCCGTCGTCGTCGTCTTCCCAGTTCTTCATGAACAGGCCGACCACGTCGTAGCCTTGTTCCTTCAGCAGCCACGCGGTCACCGACGAATCGACGCCGCCCGACATGCCCACCACTACACGGCGCTTGCTCATTTGCCGACCGCCTGACGTTCGAATGCCTCGGGGCGCGGGGCGACCGAATGCGTGTGCACGAAATCGAGCGGAATGCGCCGCCCGGCGAGATAGTCGTCGACGCAGCGCATCACCGCGGGCGAACGATGGCGCTCGCTGCAGGCACGCAGTTCGTCGGCCGTCATCCACAGCGTGCGGACGATGCCGTCGTCGAGCACATGGCCCGCGACCGGTTCGCCGGCGGTGCCGCAGAACGTGAAGCGCAGGTAGGTCGCGCCGGCGCTGCCGGGGCGATCGTAGTGCGCGAGATAGACGCCGACGAGCGCGTCGGGCGTGAACGGGTGCGCGGTTTCCTCGAGCGTTTCGCGGATCACGGCATCGGCCAGCGTTTCGCCGGCTTCGAGATGACCGGCCGGCTGGTTGATGCGCAGGCCCGTCGAGGTTTCTTCCTCGATCACGAGAAAGCGGCCGGCGCGCTCGACGAGCGCGGCGACCGTCACATGCGGGGTCCAGATTTCGGGTTTCATGGTTCGGCATTTTACCGGTTGCGCCCGAACGTTGCCGGCCGTTCGTCAGACGATCCGACCCTCTCGGATCGTCCGTCCCGGCGCTGCGTGACGACGCTGCGTGACGACGCTGCGTGGCGGCGCGGGTCAAGCGCCTGTCGCATTCGAGCACGATCGTGCGGAAAGTGCTGGCGCGACCATCGCTTTCGGTTAAAGTGCAGCGTGAAAGCCGTTGCTCGTGAGCCGGTATGTCAGCCTGTCCGGCTCGTTGTGCAGTAAAAGATCGCAAGAAAAGAAATACTGACAATGACTGGAGGGACTGACGATGCATATTGGAGTGCCTGCTGAAACGCGGGCCAACGAGGCGCGTGTGGCTGCGACGCCGGAAACCGTGAAGAAATACGCGGCGGCCGGCCATCGCGTCAGTATCGCGAAAGGGGCCGGCAGCGCAGCCAGCTATCCCGACGAAGCCTATGCGGCCGTCGGCGCCGAATTGACCGACCAGTCGGCCGCGTTTGACGCCGATCTCGTCCTGAAGGTCCAGGCGCCCACCGATGCCGAACTGCCGTTGCTCAAGCGCGGCACCGTGCTGATCGGCATGCTCGAGCCGTTCAACGGCGAGCAGGCGGCGAAACTCGCCGCGGCCGGCGTGACCGGTTTCGCGCTCGAGGCCGCGCCGCGCACGACGCGTGCGCAGAGTCTCGACGTACTGTCGTCGCAGGCGAACATCGCCGGCTACAAGGCCGTGCTGGTGGCCGCGTCGCTGTATCCGCGCTTCATGCCGATGCTGATGACGGCCGCAGGCACCGTGAAGGCGGCGCGCGTGCTGATTCTCGGCGCCGGCGTCGCGGGCCTGCAGGCGATCGCGACCGCAAAGCGGCTGGGCGCGGTGATCGAGGCGTCCGACGTGCGGCCGGCCGTGAAGGAGCAGATCGAGTCGCTCGGCGCGAAATTCCTCGACGTCCCGTTCGAAACCGACGAAGAGCGCGAAGCCGCGCAGGGTGTGGGCGGCTATGCGCGCCCGATGCCGGCATCGTGGCTCGGCCGCCAGGCCGCGCTCGTGCACGAGCGTGCGAGGCAGGCCGACATCGTGATCACCACCGCACTGATTCCCGGGCGCCCGGCGCCGACGCTGATCTCGGTCGACACCGCGCAGGCGATGAAGCCCGGCTCGGTGCTCGTCGATCTCGCGGCCGGCCGCGGCCCGGAAATCGACGGCCGCAGGGGCGGCAACTGCCCGCTGACCGTCGCCGATCAGGTGATCGTGCACAACGGCGTGACGATCGCCGGCTACACGAATCTCGCGTCGATGGTCGCGTCGGACGCATCGGCGCTGTACGCGCGCAACCTGCTCGACTTCACGAAGCTGATCGTCACGAAGGAAGGCACGCTGAACGTCGACCTGACCGACGACATCGTCGCCGCGACGCTGCTGTGCCGCGACGGTGAAGTCACGCGCAAATAACGGAGGAGACCATGGAAGTCATCAATCACACGGTGATCAACGTGATCATCTTCGTGCTGGCGGTGTACGTCGGCTACCACGTCGTCTGGAACGTCACGCCGGCGCTGCATACGCCGCTGATGGCCGTGACCAACGCGATCTCGGCGATCGTGATCGTCGGCGCGATGCTCGCGGCGGCGCTCACCGTCGGCGCGACCGGCAAGTTCTTCGGCACGCTCGCGGTCGCGCTCGCGGCCGTCAACGTGTTCGGCGGCTTTCTCGTGACGAGGCGAATGCTCGAGATGTTCCGCAAGAAGGAGCCCAAGCGCATCGAGGGCGGCAAGGAGGGCGCGCGATGAGCATGAACGTCGTTACGCTGCTGTACCTCGTCGCCTCGGTGTGCTTCATCCAGGCGCTGAAGGGCCTGTCGAATCCGAAGAGCGCGCGGCGCGGCAACCTGTTCGGGATGGTCGGGATGGCCATCGCGATCCTCACGACGATCGCGCTGATCGTCAAGCAGGCCGCGTGGCTCGGCGCGAACCTGCCGCTCGGCCTCGCGCTCGTGCTCGGCGCGCTGATCGTCGGCGGCGGCGTCGGGGCGTTCGTCGCCGCGCGCGTCGAGATGACGAAGATGCCGGAGCTCGTCGCGGCCATGCACTCGCTGATCGGTCTCGCGGCCGTGTGCATCGCATATGCGGTGGTGTCGGAGCCCGAAGCGTTCGGCCTCGTGCCGCAGGACGCGGTGTCGTCGAGCTTCATCCCGTACGGCAACCGCGTCGAGTTGTTCATCGGCACGTTCGTCGGCGCGATCACGTTCTCCGGTTCGGTGATCGCGTTCGGCAAGCTGTCGGGCAAGTACAAATTCCGGCTGTTCCAGGGCGCGCCGGTCGTGTACGCGGGCCAGCACCTGATCAACCTGATGCTCGCGATCGCGATGCTCGGCTTCGGCATCCTGTTCTTCATCACGCAGGCGTGGCTGCCGTTCATCATCATGACGGCGATCGCGTTCGTGCTCGGCGTGCTGATCATCATCCCGATCGGCGGCGCGGACATGCCGGTGGTCGTGTCGATGCTGAACTCGTACTCGGGCTGGGCGGCGGCCGGCATCGGCTTCTCGCTGAACAACGCGATGCTGATCATCGCCGGTTCGCTGGTCGGCTCGTCGGGCGCGATCCTGTCGTACATCATGTGCCACGCGATGAACCGCTCGTTCTTCAACGTGATCCTCGGCGGCTTCGGCGGCGAAGCGGCGGCCGGCGGCGCGGCGGGCGCGCAGGAGCAGCGGCCGGTGAAGTCGGGTTCGGCCGACGACGCGGCGTTCATGCTCGGCAACGCGGAATCGGTCGTGATCGTGCCGGGTTACGGGCTCGCCGTCGCCCGTGCGCAGCACGCGCTGAAGGAGCTGACCGACAAGCTGGTCGAGAAGGGCATCGACGTGAAGTACGCGATCCACCCGGTCGCCGGCCGGATGCCGGGCCACATGAACGTGTTGCTCGCGGAAGCGGAAGTGCCGTACGAGATCGTGCACGAGATGGAGGACATCAACGGCGAATTCGGCCAGGTGGACGTGGTGCTCGTACTCGGCGCGAACGACGTCGTGAACCCGGCCGCGAAGAACGATCCGAAATCGCCGATTGCGGGGATGCCGATCATCGAGGCGTACAAGGCGCGCACGGTGATCGTCAACAAGCGTTCGATGGCGGCCGGCTACGCGGGCCTCGACAACGACCTGTTCTACATGGACAAGACGATGATGGTGTTCGGCGATGCGAAGAAGGTCATCGAGGACATGGTGAAGGCGGTCGAGTAGCGCACGCCGAGGCTATGCGGCGCCCGCTTCGATGCGCGGGCGCCGCGCCGGCACAGGCCCGACCGGCGCAAGCCGGCCGGGTTTTTTTCATGGTGCGACGCGTTGCGCGATGCAGGCGGCGATCGCGTCGCGTACGCGCACGATCGCCGGGTCGCGCTGCGTGCTCGTGCGCCAGCCGATTTCGACCGGATAGCGCGGCAGGTCGATCGGGCACGCGAGTGCGCGCAGCGCGGTCGATTGCGCGATCGCGCGGGCCGCATGCGCGGGAATCGTCGCGACTGCGTCGGAGCCGGCGAGCAGATACGGCAGCGCGGCGAAATGCGTGGTCGACGCCGCGACGCGCCGCTGGTGGCCGAGCGCGGCCAGCGCCTCGTCGACGATCCCGATCACGCCGCCCGACGATACGAGCAGGTGGTCGCGCCGCAGGAACTCGGCGAGCGTCAGCGTGCGCGGCGTCCGCGCGCGGCCGGCCGGATCGATCAGGCACGCATATCCGCCCGTCGCGACCGCGCGCCGGCTGAGCCCGTTCGCCGAGAAGCCGCCCGATGCGATCGCGAGATCGACGCCGTGCCGCAGCAGCGCGTCGCCGGCGATGCCGCTGTGGGTCTGCCGGAAGATCAGCCGGATGCCGGCGGCTTCTTGCGCGAGCGCATCGATCAACGCGCGGCCGAGCGCGATCTCGAAGTCGTCGGACAGCCCGATCGAGATCGTGCGGCCGACGCGGTCGCCGCCGTCGGCCGCGATCGCGAGGCTTTCGCGGCAGCGGTCGAGCGCGTCCGACAGGATCGGCTTCAGCTCGTCCGCGCGCGGCGTCGGCGCGAGCCCGCGGCCGGTGCGCACGAACAGCGGATCTGCATAGATCACGCGCAGCCGCCCGAGCGCCGCGCTGACCGCCGACTGCGTGAGGTCGAGCCGCAGCGCCGCGCGGCTCGCGCCGCCTTCCTCGTACAGCGCCTCGAACACCTTCAGCAGGTTCAGGTCGAGGCTGGCGATATCATCCACGTTCATGACACATATCGTTCCATCGATTTGATCGATGACATCTTATCGATAAAGATGGCGACATCCCATTCAACGGAGACGCCTTCATGTCCACGTCAGTCATCGCCGCGCTGCAGATCGGCGCATCGCCCGCCGGCACGCACGCCACGCTCGACACGATCCTCGGCTGCGAAACCGCGATCCGCGACAGCGGCGCGTCGCTGGTCGTGCTGCCCGAGGCCGTGCTCGGCGGCTATCCGAAAGGCGAAATCTTCGGCACGCGGCTCGGCTACCGGCTGCCCGAAGGACGCGAAGCATATGCGCGCTACGCCGCGCAGGCGATCGACGTGCCGGGGCCGGAAACCGACGAGCTGGCCGCGCTGTCGCAGCGCACCGGCGCGAGCCTCGTGGTCGGCGTGATCGAGCGCGGCGGCAGCACGCTGTACTGCACGGCGCTGTTCTTCGATCCGCGCGACGGGCTCGTCGCGAAGCACCGCAAGCTGATGCCGACCGGTACCGAACGGCTGATCTGGGGGCAGGGCGACGGCTCGACGCTGCCCGTCGTCGAGACGGCCGCGGGCCGCGCGGGCGCCGCGATCTGCTGGGAGAACCACATGCCGCTGCTGCGCTGCGCGATGTACGCGAAAGGCGTGCAGATCTGGTGCGCGCCGACCGTCGACGAGCGCGACGTGTGGCAGAGCTCGATGCGGCACATCGCGCACGAAGGGCGCTGCTTCGTCGTGAGCGCGTGCCAGGTGCAGCCGTCGCCGCGCGCGCTCGGCATCGACGTGCCGGGTTGGGACCCCGAGCGGCCGCTGATTCGCGGCGGCAGCGTGATCGTCGGGCCGCTCGGCGACCTGCTGACGGAGCCGCTGATCGGCGAGGCCGGGCTCGTGACCGCCCGTATCGACACCGACGAGCTCGTGCGGGCGCGCTACGACTTCGACGTCGTGGGGCACTACGCACGTGCGGACGTGTTTTCGCTGCACGTCGACGAGCGGCCGAAGCGGCCGGTGGTGTTCGGCGGGTAACGAAAGCGGAGGCGGGCGCCGCATGGCGCCCGAAAACGAAGGGCGGCGGCCGCCCGCCGCGCCGCGTCAGCGCATCGGCGCTTCCGCGATCCGCATGTAGTCGGCGATCCGCCGGCCCTCCATGTCCGGAAACTGCTCGTGCACGGTGATGTCGCCCATCCGCGCGATGTCGAAGGTGCGAAAATCGTCGCGCAGCTCGCACCACGCGCCGATCGTCCAGCGCCCGCCCCAGTAGACGAGCCCGAGCGGCCAGACGCGACGCTGCGAATGCGCGCCGAGCCGGTCGCGATAGTCGAAGCTGACGATGTGGCGCGTGTCGATCGCCTGGTGGATCGCGTCGACCTTCGCGCAAAACGTCGCGTCGATGTGGAACGACGGCGCGAACACGGGCAGCCGGTCGAGCGCCGTACGCTTGTCGGCCGGCATTGCCGACGCGATCTTCGCGAGCGCCGAGCGCGCGCCGCTCGCGAAGCGCGCACCGCCCCAGGTCTCGAGCATGCGCGCGCCGGTGGCGAGCGCCGCCAGCTCCTCGGCCGTGAACGTGAGCGGCGGCAGGCTCGCGTTGCGGTTCAGCCGGTAGCCGATGCCGGCCTCGCCTTCGATCGGCACGCCTGACAGTTGCAGGTCGCGTACGTCGCGATAGACCGTGCGCGGCGACACCGACAGCCAGTCGGCCAGCTGCTGCGCGGTCGTGAGACGACGCCCGCGCAACAGCTCGGCGATCTGGAACAGGCGGTCGGCACGGCGGGTCATGACAGCACCTCGATTCCTCTGGCTACGGGGACTTCGCGATGATAGCGCCGCGCCGGCCCGCTGACCGCTGCGCTCAGTGGCATTTCGGCGCGTGCAGGCCGACGCGGTTGCCTTCCGTGTCGATCAGGTAGCCGACGTAGCCGTAGTTGTTCGGCAGCTCGACGACGGAGCCCTGCACGACGCCGCCCGCGCGCTTCGCGCGTTCGAGCGCCGCGACGACCGACTCGCCGGCGTTCAGGTAGACGAGCACGCCGTTCGCGCTCGGCTTCATCTGCTGCGGATCGAACACGATGCTGCCACCCGTGCTCGATGCGTCGCGATCGAACGTCGCCATCGGCACGCCGCCGATGACCTCGCGCTGCAACGTGGTTTGCAGCACGGTTTCGTAGAAGCGGATCGCGCGGTCGAAATCGAGGGACGGAATGTCGAACCAGGCGATCGCGCGTTCCACGGTTGCAGTGGCGGTTGCTGACGTCATGACGAGCTCCTTGTGTTGCGTTGTTATTCGGATTCGGTGGGGAAACCAGCCTGCATTGCGCCGGGATTGCAGTGTGATCGCGGGCTGCTGACACCGTATTGTCAGTAGAGTTGTCACCCTTGACATGCAACCATTTGGTTGCATAATAAGACCGTTGACCCGGGAGCGGCATGGACCTCGTTTTCAAGGCGCTGGCCGATGCCACGCGCCGTCGGTTGCTCGATCTGCTGTACGCAAAAAACGGCCAGACCGTGTCCGAGCTGTGCGACGGGCTCGCGATGAGCCGGCAGGCCGTGAGCAAGCATCTCGCGCTGCTCGAGGCCGCGAATCTCGTCGCGACGACGTGGCGCGGCCGGGAGAAGCTGCATTACCTGAATCCGGTGCCGATCCATGACATCGCACAACGCTGGATCGGCAAGTTCGAGCGTCAGCGCCTGCAGGCGCTGGCGGACCTCAAGCGGGGGCTGGAAGCGCCCCGCGACACGGGAGACGACAATGGGTAATCCCGACTTCGTGTACGTGACCTTCATTGCGGCCACGCCCGAGCGCGTGTTCGACGCGCTGACCAACGCCGAGCTGACGAAGGACTACTGGGTACGGCATCGCAACGCGTCGCCCGACTGGCGGCCGGGTTCGCGGTGGGAACATCAGGACTACGACGATCCGTCGCGGGTCGACATCGTCGGCGAAGTGGTCGAGAACGATCCACCGCGCCGGCTGGTCGTCACGTGGCGCACGCCGTCGGGGGAGGGCGGGAAATCGCGCGTGACCTATCTGGTCGAGCCGCACGAGGGCGTCGTGAAGCTGACCGTCACGCACGACGGGCTGGTGCCCGGTTCGGAGATGGATCGAGGGATTCGCGGCGGCTGGCCGGTCGTGCTGTCGAGCCTGAAGACGTTGCTCGAGACGGGGCATGCCCTGCCGTTCACGATGGCACGCTGGTCGCAGTCGAAGCATTGACCGGCTGCGGAAAAGCACAGGGGCCGCGATGGCGGCCCCTGCACGTCGTGGCTTGCACAAGCGCACGGATGGCTTACGCGTCGCCCTCCGGCGCGGCCGGGCGTGCCTTCACGCTGCCGGCGATCAGGTCGAAGCGGAACAGCCGGCATTCGAGCGCGCCGTTGAACAGCGGCGTCTTGGCCGATTCGCGCAGGCGCAACTGGCCCGGCAGCGAACGGTCGGACGTCAGCAGGAACGCCTGCCAGCCCGTGAAGCGCTGCTTCAGCGCATCGCCGAGCGCGTTGAAGAACTCGCTGTCCGGCGCGTCGGTGTGCGTGCGACGGAATGCGTCGTCGTTGCCGCGGTTGCGGCCGGTTTCGCGCACCTCGCCGCGCGCGCTGCGGCCGCGCACTTCGATCCGCTCGCCGTACGGCGGGTTCGCGAGGAGGATGCCCGGCCCGTCGCACGGCGGCGTCATCCCGCGCGCATCGACCTGCTTGAGCCACACCGACGGCACGCCCGCGCGCTCGAGGTTCGCGCGCGCCTTCTCGAGCATGTCGCCGGAGATGTCGCTGCCGTACACGCCGAGCGCTTCGCCGCGCCTGGCTCGCGCCGCGCGCTTCGCGTCGAGCGCCGGGACCTTCAGCCCCTGCCACGCGGTGATGTCGTACTGCTTGAGCTTTTCGAAGCCGAACCGGCGCTCGACGCCGGGCGCCACGCCGAGCGCGATCTGCGCGGCTTCCGCGAGGAACGTGCCGCTGCCGCACATCGGGTCGTACAGCGCGGTGCCGGGCGTCCAGCCGGTCAGGCGCAGGATGCCGGCCGCGAGGTTCTCGCGCAGCGGCGCCGCGCCCTTGTCGAGACGCCAGCCGCGCTTGAACAGCGGCTCGCCCGACGTATCGAGGTACAGCGTGCATTCGCCCGCCGTCAGGAACGCGAACACGCGCACGTCCGGCGCACCGGTGTCGATGCTCGGGCGCGCGCCGGTCTTGTCGCGCATCCGGTCGCAGATCGCGTCCTTCACGCGCAACGTCGCGAATTCTAGGCTCTTCAGCGGCGACTTGATCGCGGTGATGTCGACGCGTAGCGTCTGCGTGGCCGCGAACCAGCGCTCCCACGGTTGCTCGAGCGCGAGCGCATAGACGTCCTGCTCGTTGCGGTACGCGCGGTGCGCGATCTTCAGCAGGATCCGGCTCGCGATCCGCGAATGGAGGTTCGCGGCCATGCCGGCGGCCCAGCCGCCGCTGAAATGGACGCCGCCCGGCACCTGCGCGCCCGCGGTGAACGGCGCGCCGTTCAGGTGGCGGCCGGCGATTTCGGCCAGCTCGGCGGCAAGCGCCGCTTCGAGGCCGCGCGGGCAGGGGGCGAAGAATTCGAACAGGGTGGGCGAGGACATAAGGCGGGTGAGGACGTGCAAAAGTCCACTATTGTACGCGGCGCGGCCGACCGGGGCCGGCGTTTCGGCGCGACGGCGCCGGCACGACGGCCGCTCGCGCGTGCCGGGAGGACGGCGACGGGCACCGGCGGGGCGCCGCTGCCCGCCGCAGCTCAGTGCGCGCCCGGCTGGCCGGCGCGCGCGGCCGGGGTGCCCGCCGGCCAGAACAGCGCGAGCGGATTCGACAGCACCGTGCGGACGATCGCGGCGACGAGCGCGCGCACCTTGGTCGGGCGCAGGCTGCGCGAGCGCACGGCCATCGTGAACGCGAGTGCGAAGCTCACGAGCACGTTGAGGAAGGCCATGCTGAGCACGCCGGCGCCGGCCCACCACAGTTCGGGCGTGCCGAGCGCATCCTTGCCCAGTACGCCGAGCGCGATCCCGATCGAGCCGGCCGACAGCGTCACGTGCCGCACCTCGAACGGGAACATGAACACGGTGACGATCGCCGGGACGAGGCCGAGCATCAGGCCGAGGCCGACGTTCGCGACCACGCCGGCGACGTTCGATCGGCAGAAATGCGCGAGCTTCGCGGCGCCGGCCGCGCCGAGCGTCAGGCGCAGCCGGCGGTTGTACGCGAGCGCATCGCCGACGCGGTGCAGCACGAACCAGTTGTCGGCCCAGCCCGCGAGCAGACTCGACGCCCACAGCAGCACGCCCGTGAGCGCCGCATAGAACGGCGTCGGGCCGAGCAGCGAGAACGAATGCAGCGTCGCGTGCGCCTTCTCCGGCGAGATCAGGTTCGTATGCGCGACGTTGGCCGCGAACAGCTGCACGAGCAGGCACACGGGCAGCACGACGACCACGTTCCCGGAAATCGCGGCCGCCTGCGTGCGGATCAGTGCAATCACCGACGCGACGAACGCCTTCACGCCTTCCTCGTGACCGGTGTCGTCGAGTTCGCGCGCGAGCGTCGGCGCGGTCATCGCGGGCTGCTTGGTCGCGAGCGTGAAATGCAGGAAGTGCATCAGCATGAAGCTGGCCGCGTAGTTGATGCCCGCCAGCAGCCCTTCGAGCATCGACTGCAGGTGCGCACCCGTGATCGCGAACTTCACGCACACGGTCGCGACCGTGACGAGGCCGCCGCCCGCGGCCATCCGCAGCATCTTCAGGTACTCGGCCCGGCCGCGCGAGATGTAGTGCTCGCCGGTGTCCGCGTTGGTCTCGACGAGCTTGCGTGCGAACAGCGAGAAGTTGCTGCGCACGAGGTGCGCGACGCTCTGGCTGCTCTGGTTCGCGTCGACGAGCTCGGCGGTCAGGTGCGCCATGCCGTGCAGGTCGTCGCGCGCCATCCACGCGTTGAGCAGCATTTCCGCGCGCAGGATGCGCATGCGCATCCGCTCGACCTGGAACACGATGTCGACCGACACGCCGTTGCGGTACAGGTGCGCGAACACGTTGTCGACGGCGATCCGGCATTCGTCGAGCAGCACGCGCAGGTAGTTCACCTCGTGCAGCAGCTTGCTCGGATCGCCGCCGTCCTCGACGGCCGCGTGCGCGGTCTCGACCGCGAGCATCGCGCGCGTGAGGCGGTAGAACGGCTGCGATTCGAGCGGCTTGCGCGCATCGTCGTCGGACAGCCGGCTGCGCACCGTCTGCGACAGGCCGGTCGAGCTGATCTGGCAGGTCAGGTTGTGCAGCGCGGCCAGCAGATCGCGCGAGAACGAGCCGGGCTCGTGGCGCTCCTCGTCGGTGACGTCGAACGAGAGCAGCTCGGCGAGACGCGCGAGCAGGTCGTCGGGCAGCGCGTCGATCCATTTCGCGTCCTCGGGCGTCGGGAACATCAGCGTGAACAGCGCCGACAGTTCGCGGCGGTTCGGCGCGGGCGGGATCAGCGACGAATCGATCCGCTCGAACAGCGCGCCGAAGAAGCCCGAATGCACGGGCATGCCGGCGTCGCACAGCAGCGAGATGCCGTCGCACTCGCGCAGGATGCCGCGCAGGATGCGCGCGGCGTGCGCTTTCCATGCGGGGTTGCGATCGAGCACGTGAAACAGGTAGCGCAGCCGCGCATGGGCGGGATAGGCCCGCGTGTCGGCGTCGCGCTCGGCCGGCTCGTCCTGCACCGTGCCGTTGCGGCGCAGCCAGTGCGCGAGCTCGATCAGCCATTCGCTGCGCTCGGCGTACGACGCGTCGGCGTCGGCATGCGCGAGCAGCGCATCGAGCTGGTGACCGGCATTGCGCGACGCGCGCCACTTCTTGATCAGGGTCGTCAGGGAACGAAACATAAACGGAATAGCGAAAGCCCGTGACGGGCGGGTTCGGGATGCCGGCCGGGGAAACGGCGCGGCGCCGGGAGAACGGATGAGACGGGGCCGGTGCCGGACGGGGCGCGGCGACCCGCGATGCGACTGCCCCGCTGCGGTGCACGCCGACCGCGTGCAGGCGCCGGGGGCACGGCGGTCGGGCCGAACGCGGCCCGGCGCCACTGGCCGGTGCGCACGACGAACGGCGCGAGCCTGAAAGTGCGTAGGATCGTCAATCGGGCCGGAAAACGCAAGCCGACCGCGTTGCATGGCGCGGGTTCCGGCGGCTTTGACAAAGAATGTAAATGGCCGTTCTAAATGGCCGTCGGCCGATGAAGGCGGTACGCGAGGCCGGCTGCGGCGGCGTGCAGCCCCCGACGGGCGGCACGCGGCCCGACGCGCCATTCGACACCGCGCGGGCGAACGCCGTGTCGAACGTTCGCCTGCGCGCCGTCCGCGTTCGCTTATGCGCCGGACTTGCCCGTCGCGCCGGCGTCGCCGCCGGACGTCGGGTTGGCCGGGCACGGCACGACCGGCGCGGCCGCCGTCTTGCTGCCGGCCGCGGGCGTGGCCGGCGCGCCGCGGCGCGCGGCCATCGCGCGCACGCCGTCCGCGGCCTGCGCGGCAATCGCGTCGAGCGCGCGCCGGTGGCCGGCGACGAGTGCGTCGTAGCCGTCGCCGACCGGTTCGGCGACGCTCGTGCGGCAGGTCATCACGGCCTGCGTGGCGAGCGAGCGCACGCTCCACACGGCGTCGACCGCGGCCCGCTTGCCGGGCCACGACTCGAAGCGCTGCACGTTCACGCTGATGCGGTACACGGGTACGCCGGCCGGATAGGCGGAATTCGCGACGTCGATCGTGCCGAGCCGAGCGGCGAGATCGTCCGACAGCGCGCGGCGGATCTCGTCGGCGGGCGGCGACGCCCAGCGCTCCTGCTCGAGCACGTCGACCTGCGCGGCGTTCTTCTGCACGACCAACTGGTTCTTCGCGACCTGTTCGGGCACGCCGACCGACGGCACCTCGATCAGGAACGCCGGGTTGGCCGGCGCGGTGCGCAGCGGCGCCGCGGCGTCGGCCGGGCTGAGCGTGTAGAACCGCGCGGGCGGCGAGCTGCACGCGGCGAGCGCGAGTGCGGCGAAGACGGCCGCCGCGCCGCTCGCAAAACCGTTCACGCGTGTCGTCATGGTTTATCTCCTGGCTTGCCCTTGAGCAGCGATTCGGGGTGGCGCTCCAGATAGTCGGCGAGCGCGTTCAGCGATTGCAGCGTGCGCGTGAGTTCCTTCAGCGCGCCGCGCACGTCGGACTGCAGCGGCGAATCCTGCTGCAGCGTCGCCTCGGCGGTCGAGAAGGTCTGCTTCGCGGCCGACAGCGTGTCGCGCGCTTGCGGCGCGACCTGCGTGTCGAGCTGCTTGAACAGCTTGTCGGCGTTCGCGAGCGCGCTGTTCAGGTTCGCGCCGATCTGGTCGAACGGCACCTTGTCGAGCTTCTTCGCGATGTCGGCGACCTGCAACTGCAGCTCGTCGAGCGTATTCGGCACGGTCGGCAGCTCGAGCGGCTGGCGGGCCGTGTCGATCTTCACGGCCGGCGCCTTCGGGAAGAAGTCGAGCGCGACGTACAACTGGCTCGTCAGCAGGTTGCCGGTGCGCAGCTGGCCGCGCAGCCCGTGCTGGACGAGCCGCTCGACGATTTCGCGGCGCGCCGGTTCGCCCTTGCTCTCGATCGTCTCGCGGAAGCGGCGGCCGAGGCGCTCCGGATACACGTTCATCGTCACCGGCATCAGGAAGTTCTTCGTCTTCGGATCGAAGTCGATGCCGATGTTCGTCACTTCGCCGAGCACGATGCCGCGGAAGTCGACCGGCGCGCCGACGGCGAGCCCGCGCAGCGACTGGTTGAAGTTCATCACGACCTGCAGCGGCTGGCCGTCCGGGTCGCGCATCGCGTCGCCCTCGTCGGAGCCGAGACGGAACGTCGTGTTGTTCGGCGCGGTCGTGCCGCTGCCCTGGTTCGGCGGCGTCTGGAACGCGATGCCGCCGAGGATCACCGTCGCGAGCGACTGCGTGTTCAGCTTCAGGCCGCTCGAATCGAGCCGCAGATCGACGCCGCTCGCCTGCCACCAGCGCGTGTTCATGCCGACGTACTGGTCGTACGGTGCATTGACGAACACGTTGAACGTGACGCCCGTGCCGTCCTTGTCGAGCGAGAAGCCGACCACCTGGCCGACCTGGACGCGACGGTAGTAGACCGGCGAGCCGATGTCGACCGAGCCGAGCGAATCGCCGCGCAGCACGTACTGCGTGCCTTTCTGGTCGCCCGTGACGGCGGGCGGCGTCTCGAGGCCGGTGAAGTCGGTCAGCGTGTCCTGCCCGTGACCGGCGTCGACGCCGATGTACGCGCCGGACAGCAGCGTGCCGAGCCCCGACACGCCGGTCGCGCCCACGCGTGGGCGCACGATCCAGAAGCGCGAACCCTGGACCGCGAAGTCCTCGGCTTCCTTCTTGAGCTGCACCTGGACCAGCACGCGCGACAGATCCTTCGACAGCTTGATCGTCTTGACCGTGCCGATCTCGACGTCCTTGTACTTGACCTGGGTCTTGCCCGGCTCGAGCCCTTCGGCGCTGTGGAAGCTGATCGTGATTTCCGGGCCGCGCTCGCGCACGGACTTGATCACGAGGCCGATGCCGATCAGCGCGGCGATCAGCGGCACGAGCCAGACGAGCGACGGCAGCCAGCCGCTTTTCGTCGAGATCGCCGGATCGGGCGGCCGGGGCGCATCGTGCTGCGGGCCTTGTGGACTATTCATGGTGATTCCCTGAGGTTTCGACTGGATCCCAGATCAGGCGGGGATCGAACTGCATCGACGCGAGCATCGTCAGGATCACGACCGAGCCGAACGCGAGCGCGCCGGGGCCGGCCGTGATGACGGCGAGCGAACGGAAATGGACGAGCGCGACGGTCAGCGTCACGACGAAGATGTCGAGCATCGACCAGCGGCCGATGCGCTCGACGATCCGATAGAGGCGCGTGCGCTGCAGCGGCCGCCAGGCGGTGCGGCGCTGTGCGCTGATGACGAGGATCGTCAGGACGGCGAGCTTGAGCATCGGCACGAGAATGCTGGCGACGAACACGACCACGGCGAGCGGCCAGTCGCCGGACGTCCAGAAATAGATGACGCCGCTCATGATCGTGTCCTGCTGCGACCCGACGATCGACGACGTACGCATGATCGGCAGCAGGTTCGCCGGAATGTAGAGGATCGCGGCCGCGAGCAGCAGCGCCCACGTGCGCATGATGCTGTTCGGCGTGCGCACGTGAAGCGCGCTGCCGCAGCGCGCGCAATGCGCGTGCGGCCGGTCGATCGTCTGCACGAGCCCGCACGCGTGGCAGCTGGCGTAGCCCTCGCGGGCGGCGGTCGGCGTGGGCCTCGTCATCGGCGGGGCGTGTCCTGCAGCGGCGCGGCGGGGTCGGGCCGCGCCGGCGCGCGGCCGGCGCGCAGGTCGTCGGCGATGTCCCACACCGTGCGCGGGTCGAACATCAGCACGACGGCGGTCATCAGCGTGAGCGCGCCGAACGCGAACAGCGCCGCGTCGGGCACGACGCGCGCGAGGCTCACCATCTTCACGATCGTGACCACGATGCCGAGCATGAACACCTCGATCATCCCCCACGGCCGCACGAGCTGGATCGTGCGCAGCACGACGTTGAGGCCGGGCGGCACGATGCCGCGCCGGATCGGCAGCAGGACGTACAGGAGCGCGGCCATCTCGACGAGCGGGAACAGCACGGTCGAGCAGAACACCATCACGCCGACGATCTCCATGTCCTGATGCCACAGCGCATCGATCGCGCCGATCAGCGTCGTCTGCACGCGCGTGCCGTTCAGGTCCATTTCGAGGATCGGGAACGCCTGCGCGATGACGAACGTGACGAGCGCCGCGACCGCGAGCGCGCTGATGCGCTCGATCTGCGTGGTGCTGTTGCGATAGAGCAGCGCGTCGCAGCGCGGGCAGCGTGCGATTTCGCGGCCGCTCAGGCGCGGTTTATGCAACAGTGCGTCGCATTCGTGGCAGGCAATCAGGTCGTATCGTTGCATGGAAAAGGCGGTGCTGCGACGGCCGGGGAACGCGTCGACGGGGCCGGAACCCGCGCCAATCTTACCAAAAGGGCTTTTTCGATGGGTCAAGGATCGTGCGTTGCGTGACCGGTCGGTAACATGGCGGGAAGCCGTCAGCCGGCTGGCGCGCCTGTCCTCAGAGTCCGCGCGCGTCAAAAGGTTGCGGTAGCATGGCGCCCTCGACATGCGTCGGCCGAATTTACCGGCGCAGCCGTTCGCTGAACTGAGGAACCCAAGATGGCATCGAAATCGCCGCCGGCCGCGCCGGCACGCTACGCGCCTACCGCGATCGCCCTGCACTGGCTGATCGCGCTGCTGATCGTCTGCGGCTTCGCGCTCGGCTGGGTGATGACGGACATTCCCGGCTTCACGCCCACCAAGCTGAAGTACTTCTCGTGGCACAAGTGGATCGGCGTGACGGTGTTCGCACTCGCCGTCGTGCGCGTGCTGTGGCGGGCGACCCACGTGCCGCCGCCGCTGCCGGGCGACACGCCGGCGTGGCAGCGCGCGGCGTCGCACGGCGTGCACATGCTGCTGTACGTGCTGATGATCGTGATTCCGGCGACGGGCTACCTGTACAGCTCGGCGTCGAATATCCCGGTCGTCTATCTCGGCATCGTGCCGCTGCCGCGCCTGATCGACCCCGATCCGGCGCTCAAGGAAACCTTCAAGACGCTGCACGTGTCTTTGAATTACATTCTGCTTGCGCTCGTCGCGATGCACGTGCTCGCGGCGCTCAAGCATCAGTTGTTGGACCGCGACGGCCTGCTGTCGCGCATGCTTCCCTTTGCCAAATGAAGGATCCCATGAAAGTGTCTTTCTCCCGCTCCATGCTGACCGCGTTCGCCGCGGCGGCGTTTGTCGCGTCGGGCGCGGCGCATGCCGACGTCGATCTCGCGAAGAGCAAGGTGTCCGCCGTGTCGAAGCAGATGAACGTGCCGACCGAAGGCGCGTTCAAGAAGTTTTCCGCGCAGGTGAAGTTCGACCCGGCGAAGGCCGCGCAGGGCAGCGCGCAAATGACGATCGACGTCGCGAGCTTCGACCTCGGCGACAAGATGTACAACGACCAGGTCGCCGGCAAGGACTGGTTCGACGCGAAGACCTATCCGCAGGCGAGCTTCGTGTCGTCGGCGATCGCGCCGGCCGGCGGCAACAAGTACAACGTGACCGGCAAGCTGACGATCAAGGGCAAGACCGAGACCGTCACGGTGCCCGTCACGGTCGCGCAGAACGGCGCGACGCAGACGTTCGACGGCGTGCTGCCGATCAAGCGTTCGACCTTCAACGTCGGTACCGGCGAGTGGAAGGACACGTCGGTCGTCGCGGACGAAGTGCAGATCAAGTTCCATCTCGTCGCCACGAAGTAAGCGGCAGGTTGCCGCGTCCACTGAATGCCGCGCGAGGGCGCGGCGCCGTTCCCAGGAGAAAAGGTTTGAAAAAGCATCTGATCATCGCCGCCGGCGCGCTGGCCGCTTCGCTGTCGTTCTCGGCCTTCGCCGAAAGCGCGACCTACCAGTTCGACCCGAGCCACACGTACCCGAGCTTCGAGGCCGACCACTTCGGCGGCCTGTCGGTCTGGCGCGGCAAGTTCGACAAGTCGAGCGGCACCGTGACGCTCGATCGCGCGGCGAAGACCGGCACGGTCGACGTGACGACCGACATCGCGTCGATCCACACCGGCAGCGCAAAGCTCGACGAGCACCTGCAGACGGCCGAGTTCTTCGATGCGGCGAAGTTCCCGCAGGCGAACTACAAGGGCACGATCAAGTTCGACGGCGACAAGCCGGTGTCGGTGGTCGGCAACCTGACGCTGCATGGCGTCACGAAGCCGCTCACGCTGAAGATCGATTCGTTCAAGTGCATGCCGCACCCGATGCTCAAGCGCGAAGTGTGCGGCGTCGACGCGGTCGGCGAATTCAGCCGCGACGATTTCGGTCTCGACTACGGCAAGCAGTACGGCTTCAAGATGAAGACGAAGCTGCTGATCACGGCCGAAGCGGTCAAGCAGCAGTAAGGCTCTCCTGCCGGGCCGGCCATCGTGCCGGCCCCTGCGGGCAAACCGCCGCGCTCCCGTTACCAGGGCGCGGCGGTTTTTTTGCGCGCCTATAATCGCCCGAGCGCAGCATGCGGCCATGCGGCGCCGGGCAGGCCGACGCCGCGACGGCGGCCGCCTCGAACAGAACGTACAACGACAAGGAGATCGCCGATGCATGCCGTCACGCAGTCCCGTTCCATTGCCTCGTCGCCGCGCGTCTGGCGCGCGGTGGTCGCCGCGTCGATCGGCAACGCGCTCGAGTGGTTCGATCTCGTCGTCTACGGTTTTTTCGCGGTGACGATCTCGAAGCTGTTCTTCCCCGCCGGCAACGACACCGTGTCGCTGCTGCTCACGCTCGGCACGTTCGGCGTGTCGTTCTTCATGCGGCCGCTCGGCGCGATCGTGCTCGGCGCGTATGCCGACCGCGCGGGCCGCAAGGCCGCGCTCACGCTGTCGATCCTGCTGATGATGGCCGGCACGCTGATCATCGCGGTGCTGCCGACCTACGAGACGATCGGCGTCGCCGCGCCGGTGATCCTCGTCGCCGCGCGCCTGATGCAGGGCTTTTCGGCAGGCGGCGAGTTCGGCAGCGCAACCGCGTTCCTCGCCGAGCACGTGCCGGGCCGGCGCGGGTTCTTCGCGAGCTGGCAGGTCGCGAGCCAGGGGCTCACGACGCTGCTCGCCGCGGGCTTCGGCACCGTGCTGAACGCGCAACTGTCGGCCGCGCAGATGGCGTCGTGGGGCTGGCGCGTGCCGTTCTTCTTCGGGCTGCTGCTCGGGCCGGTCGCGTACTACATCCGAACCAAGGTCGACGAGACGCCCGAATTCCTCGCGGCCGAAGGCACCGCGAACCCGCTGCGCGATACGTTCGCGTCGCACAAGGCGCGCCTCGTCGCGGCGATGGGCGTGGTCGTGCTCGGCACCGTCGCGACCTATCTCGTGCTGTTCATGCCGACCTACGGCGTGAAGCAGCTCGGCCTCGCGCCGTCCGCCGCGTTCGCGGCGATTCTCGTCGTCGGCGTGATCCAGATGGCGTTCGCGCCGCTCGTCGGCCACTGGTCGGATCGCTACGGCCGCGTGCGCGTGATGATCGCGCCGGCCGTCGGCATCCTCGTGCTGATCTATCCGGCGTTCGCGTATCTCGTCGCGCATCCGGGCTTCGGCACGCTGATCGCGCTGCAGGTGCTGCTCGCGTTCCTGATGACCGGCTACTTCGCGGCGCTGCCGGGGCTGTTGTCCGAGGTGTTTCCGGTGCAGACGCGCACGACCGGGATGTCGCTCGCGTATAACGTCGCGGTGACGATCTTCGGCGGCTTCGGGCCGTTCATCATCGCGTGGCTGATCCGCGAGACCGGGATGAAGACTGCGCCGAGCTTCTACCTGATGTTCGCGGCCGTGCTGAGCCTCGCGGCGCTGGTCGTGCTGCGGCGGCGGTTCGGGTTTCGCTGAAAGGGGCGGGGCGGCGCGTCAATTGCCGCCGCGCTCGCACACCGGTTGCGCCGGCATCAGTTGCGGCGGCGCGTCGACGGTCCGGACCGGGCGCCCCGCGAGCGCGGCGAGCGCCTGCCGGAGCTGCCAGTCGGCGGCCGTGCCGAACGCGCGCTGCGGCAGCGCCGCGCTCCTCGCCGTATCGATCTTCGCGCGCACGCGCTGCTCGCGCAGCTTCTGTCGTGCGTTGCGCACCTGCGCGAACGGGTCGGGCGCCTGCCGGTCCGCATACGGTGCGCGGGCCAGATCGGCTTCCCGGTACCACAGCAGCACGCCGTCGACGTCCGAATCGACGCGCGGCGGCACGAGCCAGTCCGGCATGACGCCGTAGCCGTCCATCGGGCAGCCGTTCGGCCGCAGGTTGCGCGCGAACGTGAAATTGAGACGCGTGCCGTCGATGAGATCGACGCCCGTCTGTGCGAGCCCTTTCCCGTAGGTCGGCATGCCGAGCAGTTTCGCGCGGCCGAGATCCTTCAGCGCGGCCGCGGTCGCTTCGGCGGCCGACGCGCTCTGTCCGTCGACGAGCACGACGAGCGGCACGGTGCGCCACCAGTCGTCGGCCTGCAGCGGCGCGAGCGGATCCTGCCCGTGCATGACGGGCAATTCGTAGTCGGGCCAGTTGGTCGTGTAGCGGCGGCGGTGCGTGTCGCCGCGCTCGACCGTCACCATCGCGGTGCGGTCGCGTCCCGCGAACAGCGCGGTGATGCCGATCGCCGCATTGAGCGCGCCGCCGCCGTTGATGCGCAGGTCGAGAATCATCTGCTTCACCGGCGGCCCCGCGCGGCGCGCGGCCTGCACCGCGTCGATATAGTCGCCGACCGCCGGCTCCGGAAAGCTCGACAGCCGCGTGTACAGGATGTCGCCGTCGAGCCGCTTCGCGGTCGCCGGATGCGGTTTGACGATCGTGCGCACGGGCGCGAAGCTCAGCACCGCATGCTTCGGGCCGCGCTGCACCGTGAGCTTCAGCGGCACGCCCGCGTCGCCCTTCGCGAGTTGCATCAGCGCGCTGCCGTCGATGCCGACGACGCTCCTGTCGTTCATCGCGACGACGAGATCGTCGGGCCGCACGCCGGCCCGTTCCGCCGGTGCGTCGGGGATCACGTCGATGATGTGCAGCCCGTCGGGCCGTGTCTCGAACACGATCCCGATGCCCGGCGTGCCGTCGCGTGCGCGCCGCTCGTCGTCGCGCCGCTCCTGCTCTTCCTTCGCGTTGAAGAAGCGTGCGTACGGCAGCGTCTTGATGCCTTCGTGGGTCGCGGCGTCGAGCAGCGCGCCGATGTCGACGTCGGTCAGGTGCTGTTTCTTCAGCACTTCGACGGCCGCTTTCAGTTCGCAGAGCTGCGGCTCCCAGTCGGGCGGGCAGGGCGACGGCGGTCGGATGGCGGGCACCGAAGCGGCGGCCGGTGAAGCGGCAGGCAGCGAAGCGGCGGGGGATGCGGATGCCGGTTGCGCATCGGCGAGCGGCGCATACGGGAACGCGGCCGCGACGGCTGCGCAGACGGCGAGGCGACGAACGACACGCATGGGAGGCATCATCGGGACCGCACGTTCGGACGGGTGGCGAGGGGGTGCCCGGTGCCGGGGGCAACCGGCAAGCGACGGGGCAGGGCGCGGTGACGATTGTAGCCGACCCCTGCGACCGCGCCGGTCGAGCCGGCCGCGTGTCGGACCGCGGTGGCCCGCACATAAAAAAACCGGCCCAAACGGGCCGGTTTTTTCGAAGCCGAAACGGTGTAGCGCTCAAACCTGCGCGCCGGCATTCGGATCGTCCGGATCGTGCGCGGCCTTCTTTTCCTTGATCAGGTCTTCGCGCTTGATGCCGAGCCACATCGCGAGCGAGCCCGCGACGAACACCGACGAGTAGATGCCGAACATGATGCCGACCGTCAGCGCGAGCGCGAAGTAGTGCAGCGTCGGGCCGCCGAAGAAGAACATCGACAGCACCATCATTTCGGTCGACGTATGCGTGATGATCGTGCGCGACATCGTGGTCGTGATCGCGTGGTTGATCACTTCCTGCACGCTCATCTTGCGTTCGCGGCGGAACGTTTCGCGGATCCGGTCGAAGATGACGACCGACTCGTTGACCGAGTAGCCGAGCACCGCGAGGATCGCCGCGAGCACCGCCAGCGAGAACTCCCACTGGAAGAACGCGAAGAAGCCGAGAATGATCACGACGTCGTGCAGGTTGGCGATGATGCCGGCCACCGCGTACTTCCATTCGAAGCGGAACGACAGGTAGATCACGATGCCGATCACGACGCACGCGAGCGCGAGCAGACCGTCGGTCGCGAGCTCGCGGCCGACCTGCGGGCCGACGAACTCGACGCGCTGCAGCGTCACGTCCGGGCTCTGCGCCTTCAGTGCGCTCATCACCTGGTCGCTCTGCTGCGCGGACGTGAGGCCTTCCTTCAGTTGCAGGCGGATCAGCACGTTGCGCGACGTGCCGAAGTTCTGCACTTGCGCATCGGCATAGCCGAGCTTGCCGAGCGTCGCGCGCACGGGTTCGAGCTGCGCGGCCTGCTGGTACTGAACCTCGATCACCGTGCCGCCGGTGAATTCGACGGACAGGTGCAGCCCGCGGTGGAACAGGAAGAACACGGCGGCGAGGAACGTGACCAGCGAGATCACGTTGAACACCAGCGCGTGCCGCATGAACGGAATGTCTTTACGGATGCGGAAAAATTCCATGGCTTCGTCTCCGGGGCCTTATTGGGTCGAGCCCGGTTTCTTCGGCGACACGCCTTGCTGCGCGCGGTTGCGCAACTGCGGCTTGCCGGCGCGCGGCGCGTTGCCCTTCGCCGGGGCGGCGAGCTTCGCGGCGCGGGCAGTGTCGGTCGATTCGTCCGCATCGGCGAACGACGCGGCGGCAGCGGCGCCTTCCGGCTTCCACACCTGGCCGATCGCGAGCGACTTCAGCTTCTTGCGGCCGCCGTACCAGAGGTTGACGATCCCGCGCGAGAAGAACACCGCGGAGAACATCGACGTCAGGATGCCGAGGCAGTGCACGATCGCGAACGCGCGAACCGGGCCCGAGCCGAACGCGAGCAGCGCGAGGCCGGCGATCAGCGTCGTGACGTTCGAGTCGAGAATCGTCGCCCACGCATGGGCGTAGCCGGCCTGGATCGCGAGCTGCGGCGGCTGGCCGGCGCGCAGTTCCTCGCGCACGCGCTCGTTGATCAGCACGTTCGAGTCGATCGCCATGCCGAGCGCGAGCGCGATGGCCGCGATGCCCGGCAGCGTCAGCGTCGCCTGCATCAGCGACAGCACGGCGACGAGCAGCAACAGGTTCACCGACAGGCCGATCACCGACACCACGCCGAACAGCATGTAGTACGCGACCATGAACACGGCGATCGCGCAGAAGCCCCAGATCACCGAGTGGATGCCCATCTTGATGTTGTCGGCGCCGAGGCTCGGGCCGATGGTGCGTTCCTCGATGATGTCCATCGGCGCGGCAAGCGAACCGGCGCGCAGCAGCAGCGCGAGATCGGCCGCGGCCTGCGGCGTCGGCTGGCCCGTGATCTGGAAGCGGTCGCCGAGTTCGGACTGGATCGTCGCGACCGTCAGCACTTCGCCCTTGCCCTTCTCGAACAGCACCATCGCCATCGGCTTGCCGATGTTCTCGCGCGACACCGTGCGCACCGCGCGGCCGCCCGCCGAATCGAGGCGGATGTTGACCGACGGACGCTGGTGCTCGTCGAAGCCGGCCGACGCGTCGATGATGCGGTCGCCGGTGAAGATCACGTCCTTCTTCAGCAGCACGGGCGCCTGGTTGCCCTGCGTGAAGAGTTCCTCGCCCGGCGGCACGGGATCGTTCGGGTTCGGGTGCGTGTTGATCGGGTCGGCGAGGCGCGCCTCGAGCGTCGCGGTGCGGCCGATGATGTCCTTCGCCTTCGCGGTGTCCTGCACACCCGGCAGTTCGACGACGATGCGGTCGCTGCCTTGCTGCTGCAGGATCGGCTCGGACACGCCGAGTTCGTTCACGCGGTTGTGGAGGGTGGTCAGGTTCTGCTTGAGCGCGGCGTCCTCGACGGACTTCTGCACGGCCGGCGTGAAGGTGCCGACCACCTGCGTGCCGCCGCCGCCGGGCTGCGTCGCCCATTGCAGCTCGGTGATCGACGCGGCGAGCACCTTGCGGGCGTCTTCCGCCGTCTGCGCATCGCTGAAGTTGACGACCACGGACTGCTCGACGCGGCTCACGCCGCCGTCGCGGATGTTCTTGTCGCGCAGCAGCGTGCGCGCGTCGGACGCGTCGGAGTCGAGCTTCTTCGTGAGCGCGCCCGTCATGTCGACCTGGAGCAGGAAGTGCACACCGCCGCGCAGGTCGAGGCCGAGATACATCGGCAGCGCGTGCAGCGCGGTCAGCC
Source organism: Burkholderia sp. ABCPW 11 (assembly GCF_001523445.1). NCBI lineage: Bacteria > Pseudomonadati > Pseudomonadota > Betaproteobacteria > Burkholderiales > Burkholderiaceae > Burkholderia > Burkholderia sp. ABCPW 11. The sequence continues at coordinate 189,955 of NZ_LOVM01000032.1, forward strand.
AGCGCGGCGACGCGCTTTGCAGGTTCAGTGCGACGACGTACTGCGGATCGTTCGGGTCGGCGTTCAGCGACTTCTGCAGCAGGTCCTTGACGCGCAGCTGCGTATCGGTGTCCTTCAGGCGCACGCGGATGTTCGCGTTGGTCGCCGTGTTCTCGAAGGTGACGTCGTCCGGCGTGATCTGCGCGGACGCGAGCGCCGATTCGACCTGGGTCAGCGTGGTCGAGTCGAGCTTGACCGTGGCCTTGCCGCTCGACACCTGCACCGCCGGCGCTTCGCCGAAGAAGTTGGGCAATGTGTACAGAAGGCCGATGGCGAGCGCCACGACCATCACGACATATTTCCAGAGTGGATAACGATTCATGAGGGGGCCGAACGGGTGGTTGGCGTGAAAGCGTCGCGTCCGGCGCCGCGGCGGCCCGCTCTCTCAGGCGGGCACGGCGCGGGGGGCCGGACGCTCGGTATAAGCCTTACAGCGACTTGATCGTGCCCTTCGGCAGAATGGTCGTGACGGCAGCCTTCTGCACGGTGATTTCGGTGCCTTCGGCGATTTCGACGCCGATGTAGCCTTCGGTGACCTTCGTCACCTTGCCGACGAGGCCGCCGCTCGTGACGACTTCGTCGCCCTTCGCCATGGCCGCGAGCATGTTGCGGTGTTCCTTCTGGCGCTTCATCTGCGGACGGATCATGATGAAGTACAGCACCGCGAACATCAGGATGAGCGGCAGGAAGCTCATCAGGCTCGATTCGGCGCCACCGGCACCTTGCGCGAAGGCATTGGAAATGAACGGCACGTTGGTCTCTCCGTAGGGGAAGATCGAAAAATAAGCCGGTTATTCTACCACCGGCCCCATGCGCAAACGGCGCGGCAAATGCGCTTTCGGATCAAGCTGTTAAAGCGCGAACCGATACCGTTGCGGCTTGCTTGGAAAGGCAATTGTAATGTTTGATGGCTCGGTCCGGCGGGTGGACCGGGGTTTTTTAGTGCGTGTCCCATTGGGTACGGTTTTCTTTCAGGTCGTGTCCTATGGGGCAGGCCGCCCGCCGGCCGGTCAGTCGACCCCTCTCGCGCGATCCTCCGCGAAGCGCTGCCGGAACGCGTCGAACGTATGGGTTTCGATCGCGTCGCGGATCTCGCTCATCAGCTGCAGGTAGTAGTGCAGGTTGTGGATCGTGTTGAGCTGCGCGCCGAGGATTTCGCCGACCCGGTGCAGGTGATGCAGGTAGCCGCGCGAGAAATTCTGGCACGTGTAGCACGTGCAGCTCGCATCGAGCGGCTTCAGCGAGTTCTTGTGCGTCGCGTTGCGGATCTTGACGTCGCCGAAGCGCGTGAAGAGCCAGCCGTTGCGCGCGTTGCGGGTCGGCATCACGCAATCGAACATATCGACGCCGTTCGCGACGCCTTCGACGAGGTCCTCCGGCGTGCCGACGCCCATCAGGTAGTGCGGCTTGTTCGCCGGCAGCTTCGGGCCGACGTGGCGCAGCACGCGCATCATGTCCTCTTTCGGCTCGCCCACCGACAGCCCGCCGATCGCGAGGCCGTGGAAGCCGAGTTCGGACAGGCCCGCGAGCGATTCGTCGCGCAAGTCCTCGAACATCCCGCCCTGCACGATCCCGAACAGCGCGTTCGGGTTGCCGAGCCGGTCGAATTCGTCGAGCGAGCGCTTCGCCCAGCGCAACGACATGCGCATCGAGTCGGCCGCTTCCTTGTGCGTGGTCGGCACGCCGTTGGTCGCGTACGGCGTGCATTCGTCGAACTGCATCACGATGTCCGAGTTCAGCACCTTCTGGATCTGCATCGACACTTCCGGCGACAGGAACAGCTTGTCGCCGTTGATCGGCGACGCGAACGTGACGCCGTCCTCGGTGATCTTGCGCAGGTCGCCGAGCGAGAACACCTGGAAGCCGCCCGAGTCGGTCAGGATCGGCTTGTTCCAGCCCATGAAGCCGTGCAGGCCGCCGTGCGCGTCGATCGTATCGAGGCCCGGGCGCAGCCACAGGTGGAACGTGTTGCCGAGGATGATCTGGGCCTTGATTTCGTGCAGCTCGCGCGGCTGGATCGCCTTCACGGTGCCGTACGTGCCCACTGGCATGAAGATCGGCGTCTCGACCGTGCCGTGGTTGAGCTTCACGCGGCCGCGGCGCGCGTGGCCGTCGGTCGTCAGCAGTTCGAATTCGAGCCCGTTCGCCGGGCGGCTCTGCACGCGAGCGGGCGTGTTGTGGCTCGCGTGCGTATCGTGGGATGAACCTTCGGTCATCGTGAGTGCTCCTTGCTACCGGAAAACAGTCCGGCGCATGTTGGAAACGCCGCCGGGAAACCGGCGGCGGGGAAAAGCGGGTGCGCGCAAAAGCGTGACGCGCGCAGCGGGAATACGGGCACTGCGATGCAACGGCGGCCGCGCAGTGCGTGGCGTGCGGGCCGTCGCGCCCGCCGCCCCGCCGCGCTTCACGCGCGCGGCGCCTCCGGCGTGTCGCGCCGCGTGAGCAGCATCGCGTCGCCGTAGCTGAAGAAGCGGTAGCGTTCGGCGATCGCGTGCCGGTAAGCGGCGCGGATCGTCTCGACGCCCGCGAACGCGGACACCAGCATCAGCAGCGTCGATTTCGGCAGGTGGAAGTTCGTGACGAGCCGGTCGACCACGCGGAAACGGTAGCCGGGCGTGATGAAGATGTCGGTTTCGGCCTGCGTCGCCGCGAGCGGGCGGCCCGCTTCGTCGGCCGAGCGCGCGGCGGCTTCGAGCGCGCGCATCGACGTCGTGCCCACCGCGATCACGTTGCCGCCGCGCGCGCGGGTCGCGGCGATCTTCTCGACGAGCGACTGCGGCAGGTCGTACCACTCGCTGTGCATCTTGTGCTCGGCGATGTTCTCGACGCGCACCGGCTGGAACGTGCCGGCGCCGACGTGCAGCGTCAGCGTCGCGCGCTCGACGCCCATCGCGTCGAGCTTCTCCAGCAGCGGCTGGTCGAAGTGCAGCCCGGCCGTCGGCGCGGCGACCGCGCCCGGGTTGCTCGCGTAGACGGTCTGGTAGCGCGTTTCGTCGGTTGCGTCGGGATCGTGCTCGATATACGGCGGCAGCGGCAGGCGGCCGTACTGCTCGATCAGGTCGAGGCACGGGGCGGGGAAGTGCAGCGTGAAGAACGGCTCGACGCGCTCGCCGACCGTCACGTCGAACGCATCGGCCAGGCGCAGCGTCGTGCCGGCGCCCGGCGACTTGCTCGCGCGGATCTGCGCGAGCGCGGTGTGCGTGCCCGTCACGCGCTCGATCAGCACCTCGATCTTGCCGCCGCTGGCCTTCTGGCCGAAGAACCGCGCCTTCAGTACCTTGGTATCGTTGAACACGAGCAGGTCGCCGGGCGCGATGCACGACGGCAGCTCGGCGAAATGGCGGTCGACGAGGCGTGCGGGCTCGACGCCGCGGTCGACCTCGAGCAGGCGGCTCGCGGTGCGATCGGGCAGCGCGGTTTGTGCAATCAGCTCGGGCGGCAGATTGAAATCGAAATCGGAAAGCGTGAACATGCGGGTTGGTTCGAAGCGGCCGGCGGGCGTGGCCGACAGCGCGCAAACGCGTAATCGGGGCGCGCGAGCCGCTATGATGACGGGATGCGCGGCCTGGCCGGCGTCGTTCGTTCGGACGACGTGAAAGCCGCTATTGTACTTGCCTTGCGAAGCACCCAGACGATCCGATGCCTGTGTCACCACGCCGTTCCCCCGCTGCCGTTGCCGATTCCGCCGATCCGTTCGACGCGGACGATGCCGCCTCGTCCGCGCCGTCCGCATCGGGCTCCGGCGCGCGCCGCGCCGGCCCGAAGCGCGGCGCCGACGGGCGGCTTGCGCAGCCCGCGGCGGCCGCGCCCGAGGCCGACGGCGCCGCCGGCGACGAAGCAGGGGCGGCCGATGCGAAGCGCAAGAAGAAGCCGGCCGCCGACAAGCCGGTGAAAACCGCCGACAAGCTCGCGAAGCTCGGCCTCACGCGCTCGATCGATCTCGTGCTGCATCTGCCGATGCGCTACGAGGACGAAACCACGCTCACGCCGATCGGCGAACTGCTGCCGGGCGGCATCGCGCAGACCGAAGGCGTCGTGTTCGACAACGAGGTCGCGTACCGGCCGCGCCGCCAGCTCGTCGTGAAGATCCGGGACGACGACGGCGAGCAGCTCGTGCTGCGGTTCCTGAATTTCTACGGCTCGCAGGTCAAGCAGATGGCCGTCGGCCAGCGGCTGCGCGTGCGCGGCGACGTGCGCGGCGGCTTCTTCGGGATGGAGATGGTGCATCCGGCCGTGCGCGTCGTCGAAGCCGATGCGCCGCTGCCGCAGGTGCTCACGCCCGTCTACCCGAGCACGGCCGGCGTGTCGCAGGCGTATCTGCGCAAGGCGATCGAGAACGCGGTCGAGCGCACGCCGCTGCCCGAACTGCTGCCGCCCGAGATCGAGCGCGATTACCTGAAGCCGCTCGGCGTGCCGACGCTCGCGCAGGCCGTGCGCATCCTGCACCACCCGGGCGTCGATTCCGACGAAGCCGCGCTGATGGACGGCTCGCATCCGGCATGGACGCGCATCAAGTTCGAGGAGCTGCTCGCGCAGCAGCTGTCGCTCAAGCGGGCGCACGAGGAGCGCCGCACGCGCGCCGCGCCCGCGATGCCGCGCCGCGCCGCGACCGATGCCGATGCGTTGACCACGCGCCTTTACGCGGCGCTGCCGTTCACGTTGACCGGCGCGCAGGCGCGCGTCGTCGACGAGATCGCGCACGACCTCACGCTCGCGCATCCGATGCAGCGTCTGCTGCAGGGCGACGTCGGCAGCGGCAAGACGGTCGTCGCGGCGCTGGCCGCCACGCAGGCGATCGACGCCGGCTACCAGGCCGCGCTGATGGCGCCGACCGAAATCCTCGCGGAACAGCACGCGCGCAAGCTGCGTGCATGGCTCGAGCCGCTCGGCGTCACGGTCGCATGGCTCGCGGGCAGCCTGAAGGCGAAAGAGAAACGCGCGGCGATCGAGGCCGCCGCGCTCGGCACCGCGCAGCTCGTGATCGGCACGCACGCGATCATCCAGGACACGGTCGAATTCGCGCGGCTCGGCCTCGTGATCGTCGACGAGCAGCACCGCTTCGGCGTCGAGCAGCGTCTCGCGTTGCGCGCGAAGGCCGCGAATGCCGCCAACGGCGCGCGCGACTTTCAGCCGCACCAACTGATGATGTCGGCCACGCCGATTCCGCGCACGCTCGCGATGACGTACTACGCGGACCTCGAGGTATCGACGATCGACGAGTTGCCGCCCGGCCGCACGCCCGTGCTGACGCGCCTCGTCGGCGACGCGCGGCGCGACGAAGTGATCGCCCGCGTGCGCGAGGCCGCGCTGACCGGGCGCCAGGTGTACTGGGTGTGCCCGCTGATCGAGGAGAGCGAGACGCTGCAGCTGCAGACGGCCGTCGAAACCTACGAGACGCTGGCCGCGGCGCTCCCCGAGTTGAAGGTCGGCCTCGTGCACGGCCGCCTGTCGCCGGCCGACAAGGCGGCCGTGATGGAAGCGTTCACGCGCAACGAAGTGCAATTGCTGGTCGCGACGACCGTGATCGAAGTCGGCGTCGACGTGCCGAACGCCTCGCTGATGGTGATCGAGCACGCGGAACGGTTCGGCCTGGCGCAGCTGCACCAGTTGCGCGGCCGTGTCGGGCGCGGCACCGCGGCGTCGGTGTGCGTGCTGCTGTACACCGGGCCGCTGTCGATCGCCGGCCGCGAGCGGCTGAAGACGATGCGCGAGACGACCGACGGTTTCGAGATCGCGCGGCGCGACCTCGAAATCCGCGGCCCCGGCGAATTCCTCGGCGCGCGCCAGTCGGGTGCGGCGATGCTGCGTTTTGCGAACCTCGAGACCGACGGCTGGCTGATCGATCCCGCCCGCGAGGCCGCGGCGCGGCTGATTGCCGCGTATCCGGAGGTCGTCACGCAGCATCTCGCGCGCTGGCTCGGCGCGCGCGAGCAATACCTGAAGGCCTGATCGACCGGCTTGGGGCCGGATCGAAAGCCGCCACTCGACGCATCGCGATGCAGAGAAACTTGGCGAACCTGGGTAAGAGGGTGTATAAATTAAACCTATCGCCTGTATATCTCTGATTGACCCACAATGACCCTGACTGAATTGAAGTACATCGTCGCGGTCGCGCGCGAGCGGCATTTCGGTCGCGCGGCCGAAGCGTGCTTCGTGAGCCAGCCGACCCTGTCGGTGGCGATCAAGAAGCTCGAAGACGAGCTCAACGTGCAGATTTTCGAGCGCGGCGCGAGCGAAGTGAGCGTGACGCCGATCGGCGACCAGATCGTCACCCAGGCGCAGCGCGTGCTCGAGCAGACCTTCGCGATCAAGGAGATCGCGAAGCAGGGCAAGGACCCGCTCGTCGGCCCGTTCCGCCTCGGCGTGATCTACACGATCGGGCCGTACCTGCTGCCGACGCTCGTCAAGCAGATGATCCAGCGTGTCCCGCAGATGCCGCTGATGCTGCAGGAGAACTACACGCTGAAGCTGCTCGAACTGCTGAAGCAGGGCGAGATCGACGCCGCGATCATGGCGCTGCCGTTCCCCGAAACCGGCCTGATGGTGCGGCCGCTGTACGACGAGCCGTTCGTCGTCGCGCTGCCGGCCGGCCATCCATGGGAGAAGCGCGACGAAATCGACGCCGAGGATCTGAAGCAGGAAACCATGCTGCTGCTCGGCAACGGCCACTGCTTCCGCGATCACGTGCTCGGCGTGTGTCCGGAACTGATGCGCTTCTCGCAAACGGCCGACGGCATCCAGAAGACGTTCGAGGGCTCGTCGCTCGAAACCATTCGCCACATGGTCGCGAGTGGCGTCGGCATCACCGTGCTGCCGCGGATGTCGGTCGCCGAGATCGGCCCGCGCGCGAACGGCCCCGATGCCGAGCTGCTGTCGTACGTACCGTTCAACGAACCGGTGCCCGACCGCCGCGTGGTGCTCGTGTGGCGCAAGAGCTTCACGCGGATGCCGGCGATCGACGCGATCAGCGACGCGATTGCCGCTTGCGAGCTGCCGGGTGTCGCGAAGCTCGACATGCCGGCCACGATGAACTGACGCGCCGATGCAGGCGTGTGTGGCAGCGTGATGAACGGGGTCGTACGACCCCGTTTATTTTTCCCTATTACATAGATGAAATTTATCAAATTCAAATAATTGATAGATATAGATAGAATCCTCTACATGGATCGATGTCGAGCCGACGTGCGAGATGCACGTTGGATGCAAGCGTCAAAGGAGGATGTCATGATGCGGTCGGTATTGAAGCACGCGCAGCGGAACATCCCGTCGCGCGACACGGTCGTACATCGCGCCAGGGCGGCGGTTCGCGGCCTGCGCCCGATTGCGTTCGCGTACCTGGCGGACCGTGTGTATGGCGGATGAGTGCCGCCGCACGCCGGTCCAGTGTTCCCCCGAATCACCTGCCGTCGAGCCTTGAGGGAGCATCGCATGTCCGATATCCGAAAAGCCGCCCGCGTCGTCGGTACGACGACTGCCGGCAGCCGCTTCCCCGAGTGCCCCGCCTGCGGCGCACGGCAACGGGAACGCGTGTCCAGGGCCGCGCACGACATCCCGTAGTACGACAGGAGGACCCGCCTGTTCCGTTTCTTACCCCCCGCAACGCTCCACGAACCGCGCCCGGCACGTGGGGGCCTACGAGCCAGTGAAGGAGAAAAAAGCATGTCGAACGAAACGAAGTGCCCGTTCAACCACACCGCAGGCAGCGGCACGACGAACAAGGACTGGTGGCCGAACCGGCTGAACCTCGACGTCCTGCATCGGCATTCGGCGCTGTCCGATCCGATGGACGACGATTTCGACTACGCCGAGGCGTTCAAGAAGCTGGATCTCGCCGCGGTGAAGCAGGACCTGCACGCGCTGATGACGACGTCGCAGGACTGGTGGCCGGCCGACTTCGGCCACTACGGCGGCCTGTTCGTGCGCATGGCATGGCATAGCGCCGGCACGTACCGCACGGCCGACGGCCGCGGCGGCGCGGGCGGCGGGCAGCAGCGCTTCGCGCCGCTCAACAGCTGGCCGGACAACGTGAGCCTCGACAAGGCGCGCCGCCTGCTGTGGCCGATCAAGCAGAAGTACGGCCGCAACATCTCGTGGGCCGACCTGCTGATCCTGACCGGCAACGTCGCGCTCGAATCGATGGGCTTCAAGACGTTCGGCTATGCCGGCGGCCGCGTCGATACGTGGGAGCCGGACGACGTCTACTGGGGCTCGGAAAAGATCTGGCTGGAACTGAGCGGCGGCCCGAACAGCCGCTACACGGGCAAGCGCGAACTCGAAAGCCCGCTTGCCGCGGTGCAGATGGGCCTGATCTACGTGAACCCGGAAGGCCCGGACGGCAACCCCGACCCGGTCGCCGCCGCGCACGACATCCGCGAGACGTTCGCGCGGATGGCGATGAACGACGAGGAAACGGTCGCGCTGATCGCGGGCGGCCACACGTTCGGCAAGACGCACGGCGCCGGCCCGGCCTCCAACGTCGGTCCGGAGCCGGAAGCCGCGGGCCTCGAAGAGCAGGGCCTCGGCTGGAAGAGCACGTTCGGCACGGGCAAGGGCAAGGACACGATCACGAGCGGTCTCGAAGTCACGTGGACGTCGACGCCGACGAAGTGGAGCAACGACTTCTTCAAGCACCTGTTCAGCTACGAATGGGAGCTCACGAAGAGCCCGGCCGGCGCACACCAGTGGGTCGCGAAGGATGCCGACGAGATCATTCCGGACGCGTACGACGCGTCGAAGAAGCATCGTCCGACGATGCTGACGACCGACCTGTCGCTGCGTTTCGACCCGGCCTACGAAAAGATCTCGCGCCGCTTCTACGAGAACCCGGCCGAATTCGCCGACGCGTTCGCACGCGCGTGGTTCAAGCTCACGCACCGCGACATGGGCCCGCGCGCCCGTTATCTCGGCCCGGAAGTACCGGCGGAACACCTGCTGTGGCAGGATCCGATCCCGGCCGTCGATCACCCGCTGATCGACGCCGCCGACGTCGCCGCGCTGAAGGCGAAGGTGCTGGCGACGGGGCTGAGCGTGTCGCAGCTCGTGTCGACCGCGTGGGCGTCCGCATCGACGTTCCGCGGTTCGGACAAGCGCGGCGGCGCGAACGGTGCACGCATCCGCCTCGCGCCGCAGAAGGACTGGGAAGTGAACCGCCCGGCCGAACTCGCGGCGGTGCTCGAAACGCTCGAAGGCGTGCAGAAGGCGTTCAACGACGCGCAGACGGACGGCAAGAAGGTGTCGCTGGCCGACCTGATCGTGCTGGCCGGTGCGGCCGGCGTCGAGCAGGCCGCGAAGAATGCGGGTATCGCGGTCACCGTGCCGTTCGCACCGGGCCGGATGGACGCGTCGCAGGAAGAAACCGACGTCGACGCGATGGCCGTGCTCGAGCCGCTCGCCGACGGTTTCCGCAACTTCCTGAAGCACGCGTACAAGACGCCGGCCGAGGCGCTGCTGGTCGACAAGGCCCAGTTGCTGACGCTGAGCGCACCGGAGATGACGGTGCTCGTCGGCGGCCTGCGCGTGCTCGGTGCGAATGCCGGCGATGCGAAGCATGGCGTGTTCACCGATCGTCCGGAAACGCTGACGAACGACTTCTTCGTGAACCTGCTCGACATGGGCACGGAATGGAAGCCGGTGTCGGCCGCGAACGACGTGTTCGAAGGGCGCGATCGCGCGACGGGCGCGCTCAAGTGGACGGGCACGCGCGTCGACCTGATCTTCGGTTCGCATGCGCAACTGCGTGCGCTGGCCGAGGTGTACGGCAGCGCGGACGCGAAGGAGAAGTTCGTGCGCGATTTCGTCGCGGCCTGGAACAAGGTGATGAGCCTCGACCGCTTCGACCTCGCGTGAACCCGGCCGCATCCCGACGCGGTGATGCGGTGATGCAGTAACGTGAAACGGCCGGTCCGGCTACCGGCCGTTTCTTCCCTGAACGATGTCTTGTCTTGCCAAAGGAGTGACGATCATGACGCAAATGATGCTCGACATGCGCGCCGCCGCGGCGCCCATTCTGCGATCGCCGGTGGAGCTGGCGCGCTACGTCGTCGGCTTCGCGATCGTCGTCGGCGGAGCGGCGGAGCTGGCCTCGCAGGCGCTGCACGCGCTCGCGCCGGTCGTGTCGGCCGCCGGCGGTTGAGGGCGGCCACGGATTCGCGACGCTAGACTGGCGAGTCGCGAACGGATGCCGCGCGAGGCGGCATGCGGATTGCCCGATGCATTTTCGCCGGTTCAACATTTCGAATGAGGAGTCCCGAAGATGGCCAAGAAAGGCAACGCCACGCAGATCAACATCGGCATCAGCGACAAGGACCGCAAGAACATCGCGGAGGGCCTGTCGCGCTTGCTCGCCGATACGTTTTCGCTGTACCTGAAGACCCACAATTTCCACTGGAACGTGACCGGACCGATGTTCAACACGCTGCACCTGATGTTCGAGGAGCAGTACAACGAACTATGGCTCGCGGTCGACTCCGTCGCCGAGCGCATTCGCACGCTGGGCGTCGTCGCGCCCGGCACGTTCGGCGATTTCGCGAAACTGTCGTCGGTGCCCGAAGCGAAGGGCGTGCCGGCCGCCGAGGAGATGATCCGCCAGCTCGTCGAAGGGCACGAGACGGTCGTGCGCACCGCACGCGAAATCTTCCCGATCGCCGACGCGGCGAGCGACGAGCCGACCGCCGATTTGCTCACGCAGCGCCTGCAGACGCATGAAAAGACCGCATGGATGCTGCGGTCGTTGCTCGCGTAAGCCCAGCGCTGCCGGGGAGTCGGGGCGGGCCCGGGCGGGCCGGCTCCGAATCCGTCCCTGGATCGATGCCCGCCGCCGCACGGCCGTGCGCAGCGGGCCGCGGCGGCCGGCCGGCCCGCCGCGACCGCCGGCCGAGGGTCGCGCCGACATGACGCGCAGCGCCGCTCGGCTCTAAAATGCCGGGATTCTCTTCCTGGTGCTTCGCCATGCTTGCCCGCTTTCCCCTGTATCTGCGGCTCGTCCGGATGGACAAGCCGATCGGCAGCCTGCTGCTGCTGTGGCCGACGCTCAACGCGTTGTGGATCGCATCGGACGGCCATCCGCGCTGGCCGCTGCTCGTGATCTTCACGCTCGGCACGCTGCTGATGCGCTCGGCCGGCTGCGCGATCAACGATTACGCCGACCGCGATTTCGACCGCCACGTGAAGCGCACGGCCGACCGGCCGCTGACGTCGGGCAAGATCCGGGCATGGGAGGCCGTCGCGATCGCGGTCGGGCTGTCGTTCGTCGCATTCCTGCTGATCCTGCCGCTCAATACGCTGACGAAAGAATTGTCGGTCGTCGCGCTGTTCGTCGCCGGCTCCTATCCGTTCATGAAGCGCTTCTTCGCGATTCCGCAGGCGTATCTCGGCATCGCGTTCGGCTTCGGCATCCCGATGGCGTTCGCGGCCGTGCAGGACACGGTGCCGGTGCTGGCGTGGGTGATGCTGGTCGCGAACATCTTCTGGTCGGTCGCGTACGACACCGAATATGCGATGGTCGATCGCGACGACGACATCAAGATCGGCATCCGCACGTCCGCGCTGACGTTCGGCCGCTTCGACGTCGCGGCCGTGATGGCGTGCTACGCGGTGACGCTCGGCATCTACGTGTGGATCGGCGTGACGCTCGGCTTCGGCATCGCGTACTGGGCCGGCTGGGCGGCGGCGGTCGGCTGCGCGCTGTATCACTACACGCTGATCAAGGGTCGCGAACGGATGCCGTGCTTCGCGGCGTTCCGCCACAACAACTGGCTGGGCGGCGTGCTGTTCGCGGGCATCGCCGCGCATTACCTGCTGGCCGCTCGCTGAACGACACCCCGACATATCGCGCCTTTGCGGGCGGCGCCAACGAAAAAAGCGACCCGACGGTCGCTTTTTTTTACGTCCGGCGCCGGCGCAAACCGGCGCCGCTGTCGCGCTTACGCGCGGCCGAGCTCGTCGCCCATTTCCTTCGCACGCGCTTCGGCCGCGAGCGCGCCGCGCACGATCGCTTCCTTCACGCCCTGTGCGTCGAATGCCGCGAGCGCGGCGGCCGTCGTGCCGCCCTTCGACGTCACGCGTTCGCGCAGCACGCTCGCCGGCTCGCCCGATTGCGCGGCCAGTTGCGCGGCGCCCGCGAACGTCGCGACCGCGAGCGCGCGACCCTGTTCGTCGTTCATGCCGAGACGGCGCGCGGCTTCCTGCAGCGCTTCGATGAAATAGAACACGTACGCGGGGCCGCTGCCCGAAATCGCCGTGACCGCGTCGAGCTGCGATTCATCGTCGAACCACACGATCTCGCCGACCGCGCCGAGCACGCTCGATGCGAGTTCGCGGCCCGCCGCGTCGACGCCCGGCAGCGCGGCGAGGCCCGTCACGCCCATGCCGACCAGCGCCGGCGTGTTCGGCATCGTGCGCACGACGCGCGCGTAGCCGCCGAGCCAGCGGGCGAGATCCGTGCCGCGGATGCCGGCCGCGATGCTGATCACGAGTTGCAACTTCAGGTGCGGCGCGAGCGCCTGCGCGACGTCCTTCAGCACCTGCGGCTTCACCGCGAGCACGATCGCGTCGTAATCGGCGAGCGTTGCGTCGACGGCCGCGCCGGTGCGCACGCCGAATTGCTGCGCGGTGCGCGCGCGGACGTCTTCGTTGATGTCGATGGCATACAGGCCGTCCGCGGCGACGCCGCGCTTGATCAGGCCGCCGATCAGGGCCGCGGCCATGTTGCCGCCGCCGATGAATGCGATTTTCATGATGTCGGGAATGAGCGAGTGAGTGAACGGAAAGGCGGAAAAGAGCGCGGCGTTCAGCGCGCGTAATCGCGCGCGCCGAAGATCGCGGTGCCGACGCGCACGATCGTCGCGCCTTCGAGCACGGCCGCGTCGAGATCGGCGGACATGCCCATCGACAGCGTGTCGAGCGGCAGGCCGTCGGCGCGCAATGCGTCGAACAACGCGCGCAGCGCGCGATGCGGCGCGCGCTGCGCGTCGGTGTCGCCGGCCGGTTCGGGAATCGCCATCAGGCCGCGCAGCCGCAGCGACGGCAGCGCGGCGACCGCACGCGCGACCTCGGCCACGTCGGCCGGCGCGACGCCGCTCTTCGACGCCTCGCCGCTGATGTTTACCTGCACGCACACGTTGAGCGGCGGCAGGTGCGCGGGGCGCTGTTCCGACAGGCGCTGCGCGATCTTCAGCCGGTCGACCGAATGGACCCAGTCGAAGCGCTCGGCGACGGGGCGCGTCTTGTTCGATTGCAGCGGCCCGATGAAATGCCATTCGAGGCTCGCGCGCAAGTCGGCGAGCGCGTCGATCTTGTCGAGCGACTCCTGCACGTAGTTCTCGCCGAAGGCGTGCTGCCCGGCCGCATGCGCGGCGCGCACGTCGTCGGCCGGAAACGTCTTCGACACGGCGAGCAGCGATACGGTGGCGGGATCGCGGCCGGCCGCGCGGGCGGCGTCGGCGATGCGGCGGTGAACGGAGTCGAGACGGGCGGCGAGATCGGACATGACGGGCACGGAAGCAGGCACGCAGGCAGCGCGGAAACGGGCATGAAGCCGATGCGCCGCGATCCGCGGCGCATCGATCCGCTCATTATACGGACGCCGCGCGCCCGCCCGTTACGCGTGAACAGGCACTAGCCGTACAGCAAATGCTCGACGAGCTGGATCCAGTGGGCGACCGGCACCTGCGTGCCGCTTTGCAGGTGTGCGATGCAGCCGATGTTGCCGGATACGATCATCTGCGGTTCGAGCGCCTGCAGCTTCAGCAGCTTCTGCTTGCGCAACCGGTACGACAGCGACGGCTGCGTCAGCGAGTAGGTACCGGCCGAGCCGCAGCACAGATGGCTGTCGGCCGGCAGCCGCACGTCGATGCCGAGCGTCTCGAGCAGGCGCTCGACCTTGCCGCGCGACTGCTGCCCGTGCTGCAGCGTGCACGGCGGGTGGTATGCGACCGTATGGATCGCACGGCGCCGGGCGATCGTCGCGAGTTCGGCCTCGAACGCGAGCAGCACGTCGGAGATGTCGCGCGTCAGCGACACGATGCGCTGCGCTTTCTCCGCGTAGGCCGGATCGTCGCGCAGCAGGTGCGCGTATTCGAGCACCGTCGCGCCGCAGCCCGACGCATTCATCACGATCGCCTCGGCGCCCTGTTCGACGTGGGGCCACCACGCGTCGATGTTGCGGCGCGCGTCGTCGAGCGCTTCGTCGTGATAGTTCAGGTGCAGGCGGATCGCGCCGCAGCAGCCCGCGTCGGGCGAGACGACCGTCTCGATGCCGAGCGCGTCGAGCACGCGCGCGGTCGCGATGTTGATGTTCGGCAGCATCGACGGCTGCACGCAGCCGCCGAGCATCAGCATCTTGCGCGTATGCGTGCGGTGCGGCCATTCGAGCAGCCGCGTGCGCGGCGGCACCTTGTCGCGCAGTCGCTTCGGCAGCAGCGGCCGCACGTGCTGGCCGAGCCGCATCGCCGGCGAGAACAGCGCGGCGTTCGGCACGACGCTCGCGAGCACGCGGCGCATGAGCCGCTGCTGCGCGGGGCGTTCCACCTGCGCCTCCACGTGCTTGCGCCCGATCTCGACGAGCCGGCCGTACTGCACGCCGGACGGGCAGGTCGTCTCGCAGCTGCGGCAGGTGAGGCAGCGGTCGAGATGCTGTTGCGTGCTGCGCGTGACGGGCGCGCCTTCGACCATCTGCTTGATTAGGTAGATGCGTCCGCGCGGGCCGTCGAGTTCGTCGCCGAGCAGTTGATAGGTCGGGCAGGTCGCGGTGCAGAACCCGCAGTGCACGCACTTGCGCAGGATCGCGTCGGCCTCGTCGCCGTCGGGCGTATTGCGGATGAAATCGGCGAGGTTCGTTTGCATCGATCCCTCAGAGGTCTGGGTAGAGCCGGCCGCGATTGAAGATGCGCGCGGGATCGAACGCGCTCTTCAGCCCGCGGTGGATCTTCATCATCGGCGCGGGCAGCGGCGTGAACACGCCCGCGCTGCGGTCGTAGGTGTCGCCCGCGCGGAACAGCGTCGCATGGCCGCCGGCCTGCTTCGCGCTCATGCGCACGGTTTGCGCGTCGGCGTCGGTGATCCACCAGCGCTGCGCGCCGCCCCATTCCATCAACTGGGTGCCGGGCAGGTGCATCGGTTCGGTGATCGACGGCAGCGACAGGCGCCACAGCGCGTAGCCGGGCGGGATGCCGTTGAAGAACGGATCGGTATGCTCGCGCAGGCCGGACCAGAAGCGCTCGGCCTCGACCGCGTCGACGACTTCGCCGCCGAGCAGCGTTTTCGCGGATTTCACGGCAGCTTCCGCGCCCGACAGGCGCAGCACGAGCGTGCCGTTGCGCCACGCGCTCGCGCTGACCGGCAGCGGATGGCCGCCCCATTCGTTGAGCTTGCGCACCGCGTCGGTCGCGGTCATCTCGAATTTGAGCGTGACTTCGGCGACAGGTATCGGCAGCACCTTGATCGACAGGTCGAGCATCAGCCCGAGCGTGCCGAGCGCGCCGGCCATCAGCCGCGACACGTCGTAGCCGGCGACGTTCTTCACGACCTGGCCGCCGAAGCGCAGCCTTTCGCCGCGACCGTTCATCAGCGTGGTGCCGAGCACGAAATCGCGCGGTGCGCCGCAGGTGGCGCGGCGCGGGCCCGCGAGGCCGGCGGCGACGCAGCCGCCGACGGTGGCCGAACGGCCGAAGTGCGGCGGCTCGAACGGCAGCATCTGGCCGCGCTCGGCGAGGACGGTTTCAAGTTGCGCGAGCGGCGTGCCCGCGCGGACCGTGACGACGAGTTCGGCCGGGTCGTACGACACGACGCCCTGAAACGCGCGCGTGTCGAGTATTTCGCCCTCGAGCGCCTGGCCGTACCAGTCCTTGGTGCCGCCGCCGCGAATCCGCAGCGGCCGGCCGTCGGCACTGGCGGCGCGGATGCGCTCGGCCCATCCGGCGACGATGTCGTCCTCTTCCATGTTCCGTTGCTTTCTCGTCTCGTTGTCCGGTCGATTGTACCGGGGTGGCGCGATTCCACATCGCGACTATCCCTAAGCCCCGTCCCGCTTCCGGCATGCGGGGGCCGGCACGCGAACGCGCCGCGCGGGCACGGCAGACCCGCGCGGCGCGGCCGCCGGTGCAAGCCGCGACCCGCGCGCGCCGCTCAGAAGCGCGGCAGGTCGGGGTGGGGCAGCAGCCCGCCGCGCACGTGCTGGCGCCCGTATTCGGCGCAGCGCGCGCGGGTCGGGATGCCCTTGTCCGGGTTCAGCAGCCCGGCCGGGTCGAATGCGCGCTTGACCGCGAAGAACGCGTCGCGCTCCTGCGGCGAGAACTGCACGCACATCGAATTGAGCTTTTCGATACCGACGCCGTGCTCGCCCGTCACGCTGCCGCCGAATTCCACGCAGCATTCGAGGATCTCCGCGCCGAACTGCTCGGCGCGGTGCAACTCGTCCGGATCGTTCGCGTTGTACAGGATCAACGGATGCATGTTGCCGTCGCCCGCATGGAACACGTTGATGCAGCGCAGCCCGTAGCGCGTTTCGAGCTGTTCGATGCGCGCGAGCAGCGGGCCGATCGCGCGGCGCGGCACGGTGCCGTCCATGCAGTAGTAATCGGCGGAAATACGGCCGGCGGCCGGGAACGCGTTCTTGCGGCCGGACCAGAAGCGCAGCCGCTCGCTTTCGTTGCGCGACACCTGGATGCGCGTCGCGCCGTGTTCGCGCAGCACGGCCGTCATCCGCACGATCTCCTCGGCGACTTCTTCGGGCGTGCCGTCCGATTCGCACAAGAGGATCGCCTTCGCGTCGAGGTCGTAGCCCGCGTGCGTGAACGCCTCGACGGCTTGCGTCGCCGGCTTGTCCATCATCTCGAGCCCGGCCGGGATGATGCCCGACGCGATGATCGCCGCGACGGCCTCGCCGCCCTTGACGACGTCGTCGAAACTCGCCATCACGAGCTGCGCGGTCTGCGGCTTCGGGATCAGTCGCACCGTGACCTCGGTGACGATCGCGAACATCCCTTCGCTGCCGATCATCACGGCGAGCAGGTCGAGGCCCGGCATGTCGAGCGCGAGCGAGCCGAATTCGACGATCTCGCCGTCGATCGTCACCGCGCGCACGCGCATCACGTTGTGCACGGTCAGCCCGTATTTCAGGCAGTGGACGCCGCCGGAATTTTCCGCGACGTTGCCGCCGATCGTGCAGGCGATCTGCGACGACGGATCGGGCGCGTAATACAGGCCGTACGGCGCGGCCGCTTCCGAGATCGCGAGGTTGCGCACGCCGGGTTGCACGGTCGCCGTGCGCGCGTACGGGTCGACTTCGACGATGCGCGTGAAGCGCGCGAGCGACAGCACGACGCCGAGCGCGATCGGCAGCGCGCCGCCCGACAGGCTGGTGCCGGCGCCGCGCGGCACGATCGGCACTTCCATGCGGCGGCAGATCTGCACGATCCGCTGCACCTGCGACTCCGTCTCGGGCAACGCGACCGCGAGCGGCAGCCGGCGGTACGCGGACAGGCCGTCGCATTCGTACGGCGCCGTGTCCTCGTCGCGGTACAGCAGGCAGTGCGTCGGCAGCACGGTCATCAGCGCCTGCACGACTTCACGCTGGCGCTGCGCGCGTGCGGCGCTCGACAGTTCGACGGGAGCGTTCATGAGGTCTCCTGCGTGGGGCGCGGTGCCGCGCCGCCGTGTCAGCACGTGAAAATCTTGCCCGGATTCATCAGGTTGCGCGGATCGAGCGCGAGCTTGATCGCGCGCATCGTGTCGATTGCGTTGTCGCCGTGCTCCTTCGGCAGGAAGCGCATCTTGTGCAGCCCGACGCCGTGCTCGCCCGTGCAGGTGCCGCCCAGACGCAGCGCGCGCTCGACGATCCGGTCGTTGATGCGTTCGGCTTCGGCGAGTTCCTCGGGCTTGTCGGGATCGATCAGGATCGCGACGTGGAAATTGCCGTCGCCGACGTGGCCGACGATCGGGCAGGGCAGCGACGACGCGCGCAGGTCGACCTCGGTTTCCTCGACGCACGCGGCGAGCTGCGAGATCGGCACGCACACGTCGGTCGTCACCGCGCGGCAACCGGGCTTCAACTGCAGCATCGCGAAGTATGCGTTGTGGCGCGCGGACCAGAGCCGCGTGCGATCCTCGGGGCGCGTCGCCCATTCGAAGCCCTGGCCGGAATTCTGGCCGGCGAGCGCCTGCACGAGTTCGGCCTGTTCCTTCACGCCGGCGTCGGTGCCGTGGAATTCGAAGAACAGCGTCGGCGCTTCGGTCAGCGTCAGGTTCGAGTGACGGTTGATCGAGCGCACCGCGAGCGCGTCGACGAATTCGACGCGCGCGATCGGCACGCCGATCTGGATCGTCTCGATCACCGTGCGGACTGCGTCGCCCATCGTCGGGAACGTGCAGATCGCGGCCGACACGGCCTCGGGCAGCGGATGCAGGCGCAGCGTGATCTCGGTGATCACGCCGAGCGTGCCTTCGGACCCGACGAACAGCCGCGTGAGGTCGTAGCCGGCCGACGACTTGCGCGCGCGCGAGCCGGTCTTGACCACGCGGCCGTCCGCGAGCACCGCGCTCAGGCCGAGCACGTTCTCGCGCATCGTGCCGTAGCGCACGGCGTTGGTGCCCGACGCGCGGGTCGCGGTCATCCCGCCGATGCTGGCGTCGGCGCCCGGATCGATCGGGAAGAACAGGCCGGTGTCGCGCAGCGCTTCGTTGAGCGCCTTGCGCGTGATGCCCGGCTCGACCGTCACGGTCAGGTCTTCGGCGTTGATCGACAGCACGCGGTTCATTTCCGACAGGTCGAGCGACACGCCGCCGCGCACCGCGAGCAGGTGGCCTTCGAGCGACGAGCCGGCGCCGTACGGGATCAGCGGCACGCCGTAGAGCGAGCACAGCGACACGACTTCGCGCACGTCGTCGGTGCTGCGCGCGAACACGACGGCGTCGGGCAGTTGCGGATCGAACGGGGATTCGTCGCGGCCGTGATGGGCGCGAACCGCGTCGGCGGTCGACACGCGCTCGCCGAAAGCGGCGCGCAGCGCATCGAGCATGGCGGGGGGCAGCGGGCGGCACGTGGCGGCCGGCGGGGCAGGGTGATTCACGAATGTCTCCTGACTGCTTGTCATACTGTCGCCTCATTCTACGCTGTAACGTCCGCTGCGCCTCCCGCCGCGGGCTGCGATAATCGCGTTCCAGCCAACCGGGCCGCGAGGCGGCCGCGCACGAGAGGACATTCGCATGGGCAACCGCTTGAGCAAGATCGCGACGCGCACGGGCGACGACGGCACTACCGGGCTGGGCGACGGGCGGCGCATCGGCAAGGACGACGCGCGGATCGCCGCGATCGGCGACGTCGACGAACTGAACTCGAATCTCGGCGTGCTGCTGGCCGAGGCATTGCCGGACGACGTGCGCACGGCGCTCGTCACGATCCAGCACGACCTGTTCGATCTCGGCGGCGAGCTGTGCATTCCCGGCCACACGGTGCTCGACGATACGCATCTCGCGCGCCTCGACCAGTGGCTCGCCGACTACAACGCGACGCTGCCGCCGCTGAAGGAGTTCATCCTGCCGGCCGGCTCGCGCGCCGCATCGCTCGCGCACGTCTGCCGAACCGTGTGCCGCCGCGCGGAGCGCTCGATCGTCGCGCTCGGGCGCTGCGATACGCTCAACGATGCCCCGCGGCGGTACGTGAACCGGCTGTCCGACCTGCTGTTCGTACTGGCGCGCGTGCTGAACCGCGCCGGCGGCGGCGCCGACGTGCTGTGGGAGCGCGGACGCGTCCGCTAGCAGCCGCCACGTTTTTGCGCACTGCGACAATTTGTCCGGCAGGCGCCCGTTTTTAAACATGTATTGTATGAGCATGTTTAACGGAGAACGAACATGACCCACATCACCGCTGACCAGATGGCCCGTGTGAAGGCCACCGCCCCCGTCCTCGCCGAGCACGGCGCGACGATCACGAAGCATTTCTATCAGCGCATGTTCGCGCGTCATCCGGAACTGAAGAACCTGTTCAACCAGACGCACCAGAAGACCGGCAGCCAGCCCGAAACGCTCGCGAAGGCCGTCTACGCGTACGCGGCCAACATCGACAACCTCGGCGCGCTCGGCGGCGCGGTGTCGCGCATCTCGCACAAGCACGCGAGCCTGAACATCCGCCCCGAGCACTACCCGATCGTCGGCGAGAACCTGCTCGCGTCGATCGTCGAAGTGCTCGGCGACGCGGTCGATGCCGACACGCTCGAAGCGTGGCGGGTTGCGTACGGCCAGCTCGCGCAGATCATGATCGGCGCCGAGGCCGATCTGTACGCGAACGCCGCGTGGAGCGGCTTCCGCCCGTTCAAGGTCGTGCGCAAGGTGCGTGAAAGCGACGAGATCACGTCGTTCTACCTGACGCCCGCCGACGGCGGCGAGGCGCCGACGTTCGAGCCGGGCCAGTACGTCACCGTGAAGCGCTTCGTCGGCGATCTCGGCGTCGACCAGCCGCGCCAGTACAGCCTGTCCGATGCGCCGCACGGCAAGTGGCTGCGCATCTCGGTGAAGCGCGAGGCCGGCAAGGCCGAAGCGATCCCTGCCGGCAAGGTGTCGACGCTGATGCACGACGGCGTGGAAGAGGGCGCGATCGTCGAGGTGACCGCACCGATGGGCGACTTCTCGCTGAAGCGCGACGCGGATACGCCGGTCGTGCTGATCTCGGGCGGGGTCGGCATCACGCCGATGATGTCGATGGCGTCGACGCTGGTCGCCGAAGGCAGCAAGCGCGACGTGCGGTTCATTCACGCATGCCGTTCGGGCGCGGTGCACGCGTTCCGCGACTGGCTGAACGATACCGTCGGCGAGCACGCGAACGTCGAGCGCACCGTGCTGTACGAGCTGGTCGGCCCGAACGATCGCGTCGGCATCGACCACGACCTCGAAGGGCGCCTCACGCCGGAACGCGTGCAGCAGTACGCGCTGGTGCCGGACGCCGACTATTACATCTGCGGCCCGGTCGCGTTCATGAAGGCGCAGCGCGATGCGCTCGTCGCGCTCGGCGTCGCGCCGGAACGCGTGAACACCGAGATCTTCGGGTCGGGTGCGCTCGAGTGAAGGTTCGACGGCCGGTTTCGGCCAACGCAACGACGCAATGACAAAGCCCGGCGCGAGCCGGGCTTTTCTTTTTGGCGCTAGACCGGGGCCGCGTGCGTCAAGCGCCGGCCGGAGATCCGCCGGCTATCAGTTGCCGCTGCCGCGCGCGACCCGGCGCGCTTTCACGGCTTCCGCCAGGCCTTCGAGCACCTTCACGCTGTCGTCCCACGCGATGCACGCGTCGGTGATGCTCTGGCCGTAGGTCAGCGCGCAGCCTTCCTTCAGGTCCTGGCGACCCTCGACGAGGTGCGACTCGATCATCACGCCGACGATCCGCTCGTCGCCGGCCGCGATCTGGCGGCCGATGTCGGCACACACGGGGATCTGGTTCTCGTGCTTCTTCGAGCTGTTCGCGTGGCTCGCGTCGATCATCAGGCGCGCGGCGAGGCCGGCCTTGCCGATGTCCGCGCAGGCGGCGTTCACGCTGTCCGCATCGTAGTTCGGCGTCTTGCCGCCGCGCAGGATCACGTGGCAATCCTCGTTGCCGGCCGTCGACACGATCGCCGAATGGCCGCCCTTCGTCACCGACAGGAAATGATGAGGCTGCGACGCGGCCTTGATCGCGTCGACCGCGATCTTCACGTTGCCGTCGGTGCCGTTCTTGAAGCCGACCGGGCACGACAGCCCCGATGCGAGCTCGCGGTGCACCTGCGACTCGGTCGTGCGCGCGCCGATCGCGCCCCACGAGATCAGGTCGGCGATGTACTGCGGGCTGATCATGTCGAGGTATTCGGTTGCGGCCGGCAGTCCCATTTCGTTGATCTGCAGCAGCAGCTCGCGCGCGGTGCGCAGCCCTTCGTTGATCTTGAAGCTGTTGTCGAGGTGCGGATCGTTGATGAGCCCCTTCCAGCCGACCGTCGTGCGCGGTTTTTCGAAGTACACGCGCATCACGATTTCCAGTTCGCCCTTGAAGCGCTCGCGCTCCTTTACGAGCCGGCCCGCGTATTCGATGGCCGCCTTCGTGTCGTGGATCGAGCACGGCCCGATCACGACGATCAGCCGGTCGTCCATCCCGTGCAGGATGCGGTGCATCGACTGGCGCGAGTGGTAGATCAGCTCGGACGCGGCTTCGGAGCACGCGAATTCGCGGATCAGGTGGGCGGGCGGCGTCAGTTCCTTGAGTTCGCGAATGCGGACGTCGTCGGTGTTGTGCGGGGGCATGCTGTTTCTCCTGGTTTTCCGGGGCGCCGTTCGGTCAGTGCGCGTGCGGCGGATTCATCGATGCGGGCAATTCGGTGCTGCCGGTCGGGGCCGCGGGACCGCTGCGGCGGCGACCGGCTGGCGAAGGGCGAAAAAAAACCGCCGGGTTCGCCGGCGGTTTTTTTCGGGAATTTCGGTTGCGCTTTACGCGCCATCAACCCTCTCGATCCGCCAGCGGTCTGAGATACCAAAAAAAGTAAAAGTAAAACTTGGCGGACATGACGGAAATTCGGCTCGTCAAAAAAGTTGATTCGGAATTTATACCCCGTCCCCGAGCGGCTGGCAACCGGGGACCGTCGAAAATGCGGATAATCCGCGCGTTTTCGTCAAAATACGCGGATCATGTGCGCCGCGATGCGGTTATGCCGTACCGCCGACCGTCATCTTGTCGATCCGCAGGGTCGGCTGGCCAACGCCGACCGGCACGCTCTGGCCTTCCTTGCCGCATACGCCGACGCCCGTGTCGAGCGACATGTCGTTGCCGATCATGCTCACGTACTTCAGCGATTCCGGGCCGCTGCCGATCAGCGTCGCGCCCTTCACCGGGTAGGTGATCTTGCCGTTCTCGATCATGTACGCCTCGGACGCCGAGAACACGAACTTGCCGTTCGTGATGTCGACTTGGCCGCCGCCGAAATTCACCGCGTACAGGCCGTTCTTCACCGACGCGATGATTTCCTGCGGATCCTTGTCGCCGTTCAGCATGTAGGTGTTCGTCATGCGCGGCATCGGCAGCGCCGCGTACGACTCGCGCCGTGCGTTGCCCGTGACGGGCATTTTCATCAGCCGCGCGTTCAGCGTGTCCTGGATGTAGCCCTTCAGGATGCCATCCTCGATCAGCGTCGTGCACTGCGTCGGGTTGCCTTCGTCGTCGATGTTCAGCGAGCCGCGGCGGTTCGGCAGCGTGCCGTCGTCGACGACGGTCACGCCCTTCGCGGCGACCTGCTCGCCGATCCGGCCCGCGAATGCGGACGAGCCCTTGCGGTTGAAGTCGCCTTCGAGACCGTGGCCGATCGCCTCGTGCAGCAGCACGCCCGGCCAGCCCGGCCCGAGCACGACCGTCATCGCGCCGGCCGGCGCAGGGCGCGCATCGAGGTTGACGAGCGCCGCGTGCACGGCGTCGTCGACATAGCGCGACAGGACCTCGTCGGTGAAGTAGCCGTAGTCGAAGCGGCCGCCGCCGCCGCCCGAGCCGATCTCGCGGCGGCCGTTCTGTTCGGCGATCACGGTGACCGACACGCGCACGAGCGGCCGGATGTCGGCCGCGAGCGCGCCGTCGCTGCGCGCGACCAGCACGACGTCGTATTCGCCGGCGAGGCCGGCCATCACCTGCGTGACCCGCGGGTCGCGCCCGCGCGCCATCTGCTCGATGCGTTCGAGCAGCTTGACCTTGGCCGTCGCGTCGAGCGACGCGAGCGGGTCGGACGGCAGGTACAGGTCGCGGCCCGAGATGCCCGTCAGCGACGTGGCGGCCTTGATCTTCTGGCGGCCGCCGCCGGCCGCCGCGATCGCCTTGGTCGCGGCGGCGGCTTGCGCGATCGCTTCGGGCGACAGATCGTCCGAATACGCGAACGCGGTGCGGTCGCCCGCGACCGCGCGCACGCCGACGCCCTGGTCGATGCTGAAGCTGCCCGACTTGACGATGCCTTCCTCGAGGCTCCACGCTTCGCTGCGGGTCGCCTGGAAGTACAGGTCCGCGTAGTCGACGCGATGCGTGAAGATGTCGGCGATCGTGCGCGTGAGCAGGCTTTCGTCGAGGCCGTACGGCGTGAGCAGGATGTCCTTCGCCAGCGCGAGGTTGCGGATGCCGGGTTCGATGATGTTCATGCGGATATCGGGAGTTCTCAAAAAGTTGTCGGGTGCTGCCGGGCAGACGGGTGGGCCGCACGGCGTGTCAAGCGGTGCGGCGGATTCAGGTCAGCACGCGGTGTCGCCATGCGGGCAGGCTCTGGCGTACGTCGGCGATGCGCTGCGGATCGATCGCGCCGAGCACGACGCTGGCGCCCTCGTCGCGTACCGCGACGATCTCGCCCCACGGGTCGATCAGCATGCTGTGGCCCCACGTGCGCCGGCCGTTCTCGTGCTTGCCGCCCTGCGCGGCCGCGAGCACGTAGCACTGGTTCTCGACGGCCCGCGCGCGCAGCAGCGTTTCCCAGTGCGCGCGGCCCGTCGTATACGTAAACGCCGACGGCACGACCATCAGCGCGCAGTCGCCCATGCGGCGGTACAGCTCCGGAAAGCGGAGATCGTAACAGACCGACAGGCCGACCTGCCCGAACGGCGCGTCGAACGCGACGACCGTGTCGCCCGCGCGGATCGTGCGTGCCTCGTCGAACGATTCGTCGCCTTTCTCGAAGTTGAACAGGTGGATCTTGTCGTAGCGCGCGGCTTCGTTGCCGGACGGATCGAACACGAGCGTCGTGTTCAGCACGCGATCGGGCTCCGGCGCCTTCAGCGGCAGCGTGCCGCCGATCACCCAGATGCCGTGGCGGCGCGCGGCGTCGGCGAGGAACTGCTGGATCGGGCCGTCCCGGTACGGTTCGGCGAGCGCGAGCTTGTCGGTGTCGCGGTGGCCCATGAAGCAGAAATACTCGGGCAGCAGCACGAGCTGCGCGCCTTCGCCGGCGGCTTCCGCGATCAGGCGGCGCGCTTCGGCCAGATTGCGTGTGACGTCCGGCGTGCTCACCATCTGCAGCGCGGCGACCCGGAAGGGCGTGGCGGAACGGGCGTGGTCGGTCATCGCGGAATCGGTTGCGTCATAAATGGGGTGCGGCCCGGCGCCCTGCGCGGTTCGATGCGCGCTCAATGGCTCGCTGCATCGGCCGGACCGTGATTCATCTTACCCTGATCGCTGCGCACCCGCTCGATGTGCGGGTGCGCCCACGAGCCGGTGATCGCGTAGTCGAGCGCGAACGCGCGCGACAGCGTCTCGGACAGCGCATAGTTCGCGGCCAGCACGCCGACGCCGAGCAGCGGGTTGATGATGGCAGCGCCGATCGCGGCTGCGCCCGCGCTGATTTTCGGCGCGACGTGCGCATGCAGATCCTGCGTCTCGGCGCCGAGATCGACCGCGCCGCGCACGGTGACGTTCGCGGGGCCCGTCATCATCGAGAAGTCGTCGGTGCGCGCGATCCCGTTCGAAATCCGGCCGGTACCGGTGATCTTGTCGAACGGCAGCCCCTTGCCGACCACGTCGCGGAAGTTCAGCGTCAGGAAGCGCGCGAGGCTTTGCAGGCTCAGCACGCCGAGCAGTTTCGCCGCGCCCGGATCGACCTTCAGGATCTGTCCGTGTTCGAGGTCGACCGCGACCTGGCCGCCGAGCGACGGGAAGTCGAGCGCGGTCGGGCCGCCGCGCCAGCCGACCTTGCCCGTGACCGAGCCGTGACCGTCCGCGAGCGTGCGCGGCAGGCCGACGCGATCGAGCAGTGCACCCGCGTTGTCGATGTCGAGCTTGAAGTCGAACACGGTGCGGCGCGGCGCGTCGTGTTCGTCGGCGCCGCGGGCGAGCGCGCGGCGCGACGTGCGCCAGTTGCCGGTCGCCGTGAGCTTCGCGGCCGGGTTCGACAGTTCCAGCTTGTCGAGCTGCCACACGGGTGTGCCGTCTTCGTCGATGTTGCGCGCGTTGACGACGAGCCGGCCGATGTCGTGATCGCGCGCGACGACCTGGTCGACGATCAGGTCGATCGACGGCATCGGGCGGTCGGCCGGCGTCGGCAGGTTCATCGCGCGGCCGACGAGGTCGTGTTGCGAACTCTGCGGCACGACGAGCTTCGCGAGCCGCGCGTTGAGCACGCCCGCGCCGTTGTGACCGCCGCCCGGCGCCCACGACAGGTAGCCCGAGACCTGGTTCGACGCGATGTTCGCCTGCCAGAGGTCGTCGACGTGCGACGCGCCGACGATCACGTTCTCCCAGTTGCGCTTGAGCAGTTTCAGCGTGCCGAAATGGAACGCGAAGCGCTTCGGCGCGAAGCTCGCGAAATCGACGCGCGGCGCGGCCTGTGGCGCCGGCGCGCGCGGCGTGTCGGGCTGCAGCGTGTGGGCGAGGGCGAGCCACGCGTCGGCGTCCAGTTCGCCGACGTCGACGGCCGCGCTCACGCCGTCCTGCGGCATGTCGGGCATCCGGTGGATGCCCATCGCGCCGCGCACCGCGCGCAGCGGCTGGCCGCGCGTCGCGTCGAGCAGGTAGGTCGCGCTCACCGGCCCGAGCGTCAGGTCGGCGTGTTCGAGGCGTTTGCCGTCCGCCTGCGGCGCCGGCTGCAGCGTGAAGCGGAACGGCATCGGCGTGCCGGCCGGCTTCGCGAACGGCGCCGGGAAGTTCAGCGCCACGCCGGTCAGGTCGGATTGCGCGCTGACGTCGGGCAGGCGGCCCGGCGCGCCGCGCACGGCGACCTTGTACGGCGCGTCGCCGACCACGTGCTCGAGCAGCGCGGCGGCCGCGCCGTGCAGGTTCAGGCCGCGCGCGGCGTCGAGCGCGAGCCGGCCGTCGACGTTCACCGCGTACGGGCCATGCGACTGGAAGTTGCCGTTCGCGCGCACCGGGCCGCCGAGGAAGCGCCCCGACAGCGCGTGCAGCGACGCGCCGGCCTCGGTGAAGCCGACGGTGCCGCGCAGGGCCGACAGCGGCGGCACGCCGCTCGTCGACAGCGTGTTGCCGCCGAACGCGAGCACGCCTTCGACGTGCGTGTGCGGATGGGGGACGTGCTGCGGAATCGTGATCTTGAGCGCGAGCGACGCGGGGCCCTGCGCATCGATCCGCTGGCCGATGTGGTCGCTCATCGTGCCGAGCGAGCTGTTGTCCGCGTAATCGATCAGGTCGGCGAGCGGGCCCTGGGCATGGCCGTCGATGATCAGCGGCGAGTGCGACGGGTTGCCGAGATCGTCGATGCGGCCGGCGACCTTCGTCAGCGCGACGCGCTTGTAGTGCGCGCGCGCGATGTCGAAGCGCAGCTTGTTCTGCGCGAGCTCGAACACGCCGTCGATGCCGTCGAGCGCGGGCCAGACGCTCGGCGTGCCGTTCGCGAGCTTGCGCGGCGGGTACGGCGTCGGCTCGAAGCGGCCGCCGGTGAACGGCGCGACGATGTGGAACACGCCGGCGTCCGGCTCGTGTTCGAACGGGAATTTCTCGAGCGGGCCGCGTGCGACGATCGATGCGCCCTTGGTCACCTTGCCGTCCTGCAGTGCGTGGCCGAGATAGTCGCGCAGGTGTTCGGACATCCCGGTCGGCAGGTAGCGCGGAATGCGTGCGACCGACGCGCGCGCGAAATCGGCGCGCAGGTCGAGCGAGCCGCGGCCGTGGCCGGGGTTCGTGTACGAGCCCGACACCGCGATTTCGGCATCGGGGTTCGACACGAGCAGGTCGGGCAGCGACACGTCGACGCGCGCGTGCTTGTCGCCGGGCGCGGGCGTGATCGTCCATTTGGCGTTGCCGCGCAGCCGGTCGAACGTCAGGCGCGGCTCGTCGAATTCGCCGGGCACGGTGACGGCCGCGTTGACCGTGTCGATATGCGCGGCGCCGCCCGTCTCGTTCGCATCGACGCGGCCCCACAGATTCTCGACGCCCGGCCAGCCGGCGCGCGGGTGGCCGCGCGGCGAAAGCCCGGGCGGCGGCTCCTGCGCGGCGAAGCTGATGCCCTGCAGATCGCCGAGGAAGCGGTAGCGGACGATCGGCGCGGCGCCCATGCGCCGCTCTTCGTCGGCGAGATCGGCGTGCGCGGGTTTCGCGCGCTCGACTTCGATGTGATAGTTCGACACCATCCCGCGCGGGTCGATCTTGATCAGCTCGTTGCGCAGGCGCGCCGGCAGCGGCAGCCCGCGGATGAATTCGCTGAGGATGCCGAGATCGACGCGGTCGCCGACCACGCTGAGCAGTTGCCCCTGGTTCGCGGTCGGCACGCGGTAGCGCGCGGTCAGCGTCGACAGCGCGAGCGAGCGGGCGAGCGGCGTGCCGTCCGGCAGCGGCGGCTGGCCGAGCTCCGCATTGAAGCGCGTCAGGTGCAGCGTGTAGTCGTGGCCCGCGTCGAGCACCATGTCCCAGCCGAAGCCGACCGTCGGCACGTCGAGCCGCGGCTGCGTCGGGCGCACGCGCAGCGCGACGTCGGCGCCTTGCAGGTCGCCGCCCGCCGAGCGCAGGTGGCCGTCGCCGAAGGTCGCCCAGATCGCATTGTCGATCCGGCCCGCGTGGATCGTGAGCGGCACGTCGAGATAGCGCGTGAGCGTCTGCAGGTCGACGGGGCCGGTCGACAGGTAGGCGTCGCCGGTCCAGTTCGCCGGCTTGCCGATCGGCGCGAGCGGCTTGTGCCTGAAGCGCGCGCGGAAATCGAGCGGGCCGAGCAGCAGCGTGCCGTTCGCGGGCGCCTGCAGCGCGGCCTTGTGCACGCGGCCGTCGTTGAGCACCGCGAGCCGGATGCCCGACAGCACGAGCTCCGGTGCGTCGTGCAGCGCGTCGCGCCAGCGCAGCGTGCCGCCGCGCAGCACGATCGCCTCCTGCTTCAGCAACCAGGTGCCGAACGTGTCGTTGCCGCCGTGGGTGGTGGCCACGCCGACGCCCGCGACGCTCAGCGAGCCGTCGGCCGCGCGCGCGACGACGAGGTCGGGCTGATCGACGATCAGGCTCGACAGCGCGGGCGACAGCCGCAGCAGCGACATCCACGACAGCGCGGCCGTCGCGTGCGGCACCGACAGCGCGATCTGGCCGTCACGGCCGCGAATCGTCAGGTTCGTGAGTTCGACGCCCGGCTGCATGCCGGACCAGTTCGGGGAAAGCTTGCCGATCGAAAGCTGCGCGTGGAGCTTGTCGGACACGGCGCGCTCGATGCGCGGGCGGAATTCGTCGATGCGCGGCAGCAGCACGTAGCGCAGCCCGAGGAGGGCGCCGGACGCGACGAAGTAGGTGCCGATCCCGACTGCCAGCGTCACCCTGAACACGCGACGCAGGACCGGATGATCGTGCTTCGGAGGTCCCGCTTCGGGCGCAGCTACGGCGGATTCCTGACGGTCGGACATGCGGCGGACGGGCGGCGATATGGTAGTTTTGCAGACTGACGTTGAAATGTATCACACGGGTTCGTGCCGGCGGCCGTTGGGGCAGCGCGGCACGGGCTTTCCGGCGCGCGGTGTCGCGACGGGCGCACGAGCGTCCGGCGAGGCCGCGCCGAGTCCATGAGGCCGGGGGCAGCGGGCGCGCACGCGCCGGCCCGCTGCCCCCGGCCTTTCCGCCAGGCCCGCTTCTCGATGACCGACGCTTCCGCCCTGATCAGCACGTCCTACTCCCGATACCTGGCCCGCGCGGCTGCCGCTCGACCCACGCTGGCCGAGCAGGTCGCCGCGTGGGCGGCCGCGCCGCTCGGCCGCGCGCAGCTCGACGCGCGCTTGACCGAGCTGCTCGCGACGCCGGCCGGCGCGGCCGCGCCGGGCGACGAGCAACTGAAGCGCGCGCTGCGGCAACTGCGCGCCGAGGCGTTCGGTGCGGTCGCGGAGCGCGACCTGCGCGGGCTGGCGGACGTCGCCGAGGTGACGGGCGCGATGACCGATCTTGCCGAAGTGGCCGTGCAGCGCTCGCTGGCGCTGCTGTCGGCCGAACTCGAGGCGCTGTACGGCGAGCCGCGCGGCGCCGACGGCCAGCGCGTCGTGCTCGGCGTGGTCGGGATGGGCAAGCTCGGCGGCCGCGAACTGAACGTGTCGTCGGACATCGATCTGATCTTCGTCTACGAGGACGACGGCGAGACCACCGGCGGCGCCCGTTCGCCGCTGTCCACGCAGGAATACTTCACGCGGCTCGGCCGGCGCCTGATCGGCGTGCTGTCCGAGGTCACGGCCGACGGCTACGTGTTTCGCGTCGACATGCGGCTGCGCCCGAACGGCGATTCGGGGCCGCTCGTGTGCAGCCTCGGCATGCTCGAGGAATATTTCTACGTGCAGGGGCGCGAGTGGGAGCGCTATGCGTGGATCAAGGGGCGGCTCGTGTCGGAGGGCGACAGCGATGCGGCGCGGCGGCTGGCGTCGCAGCTCGAGTCGATCGTCAAGCCGTTCGTCTACCGCCGCTATCTCGATTTCGGTGTGATCGGCGCGATCCGTTCGCTGCACCAGCAGATCCGGCACGAAGCCGCGCGGCGCGCGTCGATGCGGCCCGACAAGGCCGACGACATCAAGCTCGGGCGCGGCGGGATCCGCGAGATCGAGTTCAGCGCGCAGGTGTTCCAGTTGATCCGCGGCGGCCAGGATGCGGGATTCCGCGTGCGGCCGACGCTCGCGGTGCTGCGGCATGCGCAGGCGCGCGGGCTGATCGGCGACGACGTGTGTGCCCGCCTGACCGACGCCTACAACTTCCTGCGCACGCTCGAGCACCGGCTGCAGTACCGCAACGACGCGCAGACGCACGCGATGCCGGTCGAGCCCGACGAGCGCGCGGCGCTGGCCGCGTCGCTCGGTTTTGCCGACTACGCGGCGTTGATGACGGTGCTGGACGGCCACCGCACGTTCGTCGAAGCGCAGTTCGACCAGATCTTCGCCGACAAGGCGAGCGGCGCGCCGTGCGCGGCCGGCGACGACACGGCCGCCGCGTGGATCTGGAGCGGCGCGCTGGCCGACGACGGCGAGGACGACGCGCTGGTCGCGCGCCTCGACGGCCTGGGCTTCGCCGATCCGGCCGCCGTGCTCGCGCGGCTGCGCGCGATCTGGCAATCGTCGCGCTACACCGGGCTGCCGGAAAAGAGCCGGCAGCGCTTCGACAGCGTCGCGCAGCGCGCGCTCGACGCCGCGCCGAAGATCGACGCCGCGCGCCGCGACGACACGATCGTGCGCCTGTTCGACCTGCTGGAGACGGTCAGCCGGCGCGGCGTCTATCTCGCGCTGCTGACCGAATATCCGGCCGCGCTCGACCGCGTGCTGTCGGTGCTCGGCGCGACGCGCTGGGGCGGCGGCTACCTGATCCGCCACCCGCAGCTGCTCGACGAGCTGCTCGACGACGAGGCGATCGCGAGCCCGTTCGACTGGCCCGCGTTCAAGGATGCGCTGCGTGCGCGGCTCGCGGCGGCCGACGGCCCCGAGCAGCAGATGGACCTGCTGCGCCACGCGCAGCACGCGGAAGTGTTCCGGATCCTGCTGATCGATCTGGCCGGGCAACTGTCGGTCGAGCACGTGAGCGACCGGCTGTCCGAGCTGGCCGACGCGGTGCTCGACGTGACGATCGAAGTCGTCTGGTCGCAGCTCGCGAAGCGCCACCGCGACGTGCCGAAGTTCGCGGTGATCGCGTACGGCAAGCTGGGCGGCAAGGAGCTCGGCTATGCGTCGGATCTCGACCTGATCTTTCTGTACGACGATCCGGACGAGCGTGCGGCGGACGTCTACACGACCTTCACGCGGCGCCTGATCACATGGCTCACGACCGCGACCGGCGCGGGCGCGCTGTTCGACATCGACCTGCGGCTGCGGCCGAACGGCGAGGCAGGCCTGCTCGTCACCGATCTCGATGCGTTCCGCCGCTATCAGTTGCGCGAGGGCGATGCGGCGAACACCGCGTGGGTGTGGGAGCA
This sequence comes from Burkholderia sp. ABCPW 11, assembly GCF_001523445.1. NCBI lineage: Bacteria > Pseudomonadati > Pseudomonadota > Betaproteobacteria > Burkholderiales > Burkholderiaceae > Burkholderia > Burkholderia sp. ABCPW 11. Next base: position 221,817 of record NZ_LOVM01000032.1, read on the forward strand.
CCAGGCGCTGACGCGTGCCCGCTACAGCGCGGGCGACGCGCAAATCGGCGCGGATTTCGAGGCGATCCGCCGGCAGGTGCTGACGACGCCGCGCGACGGCGGCGTGCTCGCGAAGGAGATCGTCGACATGCGCGGCAAGGTGTTCGCCGGCCACCCGAACCAGACCGAGCTGTTCGACCTGAAGCACGATCGCGGCGGGATGGTCGACATCGAATTCATCGTCCAGTACTGGGTGCTGCTGCATGCGTCGAGCGACGCCGAGCTGATCCGCAATACCGGCAACATCGCGCTGCTGCGCGAAGTCGCGCGCTTCGGGTTGATGAGCGAGGACGAGGCCGAGCGCGTCGGCGCGGCGTACCGCAAATACCGGAAGCTGCAGCACAAGCTGCGGCTCGACGGGATGGAGAAGGCGCGCGTCGATCCGGCGGTGGTGGCGGACGAGCGCGCGGCCGTGACGGCGCTGTGGACGCGTGTGTTCGGCGCGGTTGAAACGGGCGTTTGAACGAAGGCAGGCGGGCGCGGCATCGATCCGCATACCGCCCTGAATCGGATGAGCGAGCCCGTTCGACTCGAGCGGGACAGGCGGCGGCAATGTCAGGCCGCCAGCATTTCCTTCGCGTGCTTGCGCGTGGTGGCCGTGATTTCGAGCCCGCCGAGCATCCGCGCGACTTCCTCGATCCGGCTGGCGCGGTCGAGCGCAACCACGGTCGATACCGTGCCGCCGCGTTCGTCGGCGCCCTTCGCCACCTGGAAATGATGGTCGCCGCGCGCGGCGACCTGCGGCAGGTGCGTCACGCACAACACCTGGCGGTCGCGCCCGAGCTGGTGCAGCAGGCGGCCGACCACTTCGGCGACGCCGCCGCCGATTCCCGTATCGACTTCGTCGAAGATCAGCGTCGGCGTCGGGCTCGCCGCGCTGGCGATCACCGCGAGCGCGAGGCTGATCCGCGCGAGTTCGCCGCCCGACGCGACCTTCGCGAGCGGCCGCAGCGGCACGCCCGGGTGACCGGCCACGCGGAATTCGACCTGCTCGAGCCCGTGCGGGCCGCCGTCCGCGAGCGGCACGAGCGCGACTTCGAAGCTTCCGCCCGCCATCGACAATTCCTGCATGCCGGCCGTGACGGCCGTGCCGAGCGCCTTGGCAGCCTGCGCGCGCGCCTTCGACAGGCGTTTGGCGTCGGCGAGATAGGCTTCCCGCGCCTTGGCCTGCGCCGCCTCGAGCGCGCCGAGATCGGCGGCCGCGTCGAGCGCGGCGAGTTGCGCGCGGCGCGCCGCATGCTCTTCGTGCAGCGTGTCGGGCGGCAGCCGGAACTTGCGGGCGGTCGAGTGCAGCGCGTCGAGACGCGTTTCGACCTGCGCGAGCCGCTCGGGGTCGAGATCGACGCGCTGTGCATAGTGCGACAGCGAATAGACGGCTTCCTGCAACTGGATCTCGGCCGGCTCCAGCGACGCGAGCGCATCGCCGAGCGCGGTGTCGTAGTCGGCCAGGCCGCGCAGCTTCGACACGATCGCGCCGAGCTGCGCGAGCATCGCGTCGTCGGACTCGGACAGTGCGTTGAGCGCGCCGCGTACGCCTTCGATCAGGTTCGCCGAATGCGACAGGCGCTTGTGTTCGTTGCTGACTTCGTCCCACTCGCCGGCTTGCGGCGCGAGCTTGTCGAGTTCGGCGAGCTGCCATGCGAGCTTTTCGCGTTCGAGCTGCAATTCGCGCTCGTGCGCCTTCGCGGCGTCGATCGCCTGCGTTGCGTCGCGCCACACGCGCCACGCGCGCGCGACGTTCGCGGCATCGGCGACGAGCCCTGCGTGCGTGTCGAACAGCTCGCGCTGCGCGTCGGGCCGCATCAGCAGCTGGTGCGCGTGCTGGCCGTGGATGTCGACGAGCATCTCGCCGAGTTCGCGCAGTTGCGCGAGCGTCGCGCTGGTGCCGTTGATGAATGCGCGCGAGCGGCCGTTCGCGTCGATCACGCGGCGCAGCATCACGGTGTCCTCGGCGTCGAACGCGTGCTCGTCGAGCCAGCGCGCGACGCGGTCGTGCGGCGTGAATTCGGCGGTGATGTCGGCGCGGCCGCAGCCGGTGCGCACGACGCTCGCGTCGGCGCGTTCGCCGAGCGCGAGGGCGAGGGCGTCGATCAGGATCGATTTGCCGGCGCCGGTTTCGCCGGAAAAGACGGAAAAGCCGCTGTCGAATTCGAGATCGAGCGCGGCGACGATGACGAAGTCGCGGATCGAGAGGTGGCGGAGCATGGTGTCGGGCGGAGCGGCGTCAGGACGCCTTGTCGTCTTCGTTCGATGCGTGTTCGTTCCAGTGCAGCTTCTTGCGCAGCGTCGTGTAGTAGCTGTAGCCGATCGGGTGCAGGAACGGCACCGTGTGCTTCGAGCGGCGCACCTCGATCGTATCGTTCAGTTCGAGCGACGTGAACGACTGCATGTCGAAGTTCACGTTGACGTCGCGGCCGCCGACGATCTGGATCGCGATCTTCGAATCGTCGGGCAGCACGATCGGCCGGTTCGACAGCGCGTGCGGCGCGATCGGCACGAGCACGATGCCCGCCAGCTGCGGATGGAGGATCGGGCCTGCCGACGACAGCGCATAGGCGGTCGAGCCGGTGGGCGTCGCGACGATCAGGCCGTCCGAGCGCTGGTTGTACATGTAGCGGCCGTCGACCGACGCGCGCAGCTCGACCATCCCGGAGAAGCCGCTGCGGTTCACGACGACGTCGTTGAACGCGAGCGCGTGGTAGATCGGTTCGCCGTCGCGCACGATCCGCGCCTCGAGCAGCGAGCGCTCCTCGCGCTCGAACTTGCCGGCCAGCATCACGGGCACGAGTGCCTGCATGTCGGATGCCGCGATGTCGGTGATGAAGCCGAGCCGCCCGTGGTTGATCCCGATCAGCGGTGTCCGGTAGGGCGCAAGCTGGCGGCCGATGCCGAGCATCGTGCCGTCGCCGCCGAGCACGATCGCCACGTCCGCTCGCGCCCCGATTTCGGCCGGGGTAAGCGCCGGGTAGCCGGCGATGCCGATTTCGCGCGCGGTCTCGCCTTCGAACACGACCTCGAAGCCGAGCGTGGCGATGCTGTCGGCCAGCGTGGCGAGCGGCTCGGCGATGCCGGGCGTGTTGCTCCGGCCGACGAGCGCGACAGTATTGAACTGATTACCGGTTTTCATGCCGGCATTACACCATAGCTCGTTGACGAAAAGAACCGGCTGTGCGCCGACGGGGCCGGATCGGGCCGGCCCGCGCAACGGTGGACGACGCCACTCGCCGCGCTCGCGCGGTTGCGCTAAAATTTTCCACCATGCTAGATCCTCGCGCACGAACCCTCCTGAAAACCCTGATCGAACGGTATATCGCCGACGGTCAGCCAGTCGGATCGCGCACGTTGTCCCGTTACTCCGGGCTCGAGCTGAGCCCGGCGACGATCCGCAACGTGATGTCCGACCTGGAGGAGCTCGGCCTCGTGTCGAGCCCGCACACGTCGGCCGGCCGGGTGCCGACGCCGCGCGGCTACCGGCTGTTCGTCGATACGATGCTGACGGTCGAGGCGCCGATCGACGCCGAGGCCGTCGCGCGCCAGGTGCAGAACACGCTGCAGGCCGGCGAGCCGCAGCAGCGGGTGGTCGCCGCCGCCGCGAGCGTGCTGTCGAACCTGTCGCAGTTCGCGGGTGTCGTGCTGACGCCGCGCCGCAGCCACGTGTTCAAGCAGATCGAGTTCATGCGCCTGTCCGACAAGCGCATCCTGCTGATCATCGTCACGCCCGAGGGCGACGTGCAGAACCGCATGCTCGCGACGCCGCGCGACTATTCGCCGTCGCAGCTGACCGAGGCGTCCAACTACATCAATGCGCATTTCGCCGGCCTGTCGTTCGACGAGGTGCGCCGCCGCCTGCGCGACGAGATCGACCAGTTGCGCGGCGACATGACGACGCTGATGCACGCGGCCGTGACGGCCAGCACCGAGGTGCCCGACACCGAGGACACCGTGCTGATTTCCGGCGAGCGCAACCTGCTCGAAGTGGCGGACCTGTCGTCCGACATGGCGCGGCTGCGCAAGCTGTTCGACGTATTCGACCAAAAGACGGGCCTCCTGCAACTGCTCGACGTGTCGAGCCACGCCCAGGGCGTGCAGATCTTCATCGGCGGCGAATCGACGCTCGTGCCGATCGAGGAAATGAGCGTCGTCACCGCGCCGTACGAGGTGAACGGGCAGATCGTCGGCACGCTCGGCGTGATCGGCCCGACCCGGATGGCGTACAACCGCGTGATACCGATCGTCGACATCACCGCGCGCCTGCTGTCTCTCACGCTGAGCCAGCAATAACCGGCGACCGCCAGCCCGATCCCGCCCCGCTATCGTGCCGCGGCGCCGCTTGCGGCGACAGTCGGCCGAACGGCACGGGGCGGCCCGTTATAATTGAAGGCCATCCGGTCCCGTGCCTCGAGCACGTCCTTGCCCATGCGTTTCGATCTTGAGCCGCCTTCGAATATCGCGGCCGCCCATCGCATCGGTGTGCTGCTGATCAATCTCGGCACGCCCGACGCGCCCACGCCGCGCGCAGTGCGGCGCTACCTGGCCGAATTCCTGTCGGATCCACGGGTCGTCGAAATCCCGCAGGCCGTCTGGCAGGTGCTGCTGCGCACGCTGATCCTGCCGCTGCGCGGCCGTGCATCCGCGAAGAAATACGCGGCCGTCTGGATGCCCGAGGGCTCGCCGCTGCGCGTGTACACCGAGCGTCAGACCGACAGCGTGCGGCACCTGCTCGTGTCGAACGGCTATCACGTGACGGTCGACTACGCGATGCGCTACGGCAGCCCGAACATTGCGCACGCGCTCGCGCAGTTCAAGCGCGCGGGCGTCGAGCGCGTGCTGTTGATGCCGATGTATCCGCAATACTCGGCGTCGACCACGGCCACCGCGTTCGATGCCGCGTTCGACGCACTCGCGCGCATGCGCAATCAGCCGGAAGTGCGCACGGTGCGGCACTACGCCGACCATCCGGCCTATATTCATGCGCTGGCCGAACAGGTGCGCCAGTACTGGGCGCAGCACGGCCGGCCCGATTTCGCGGCCGGCGACAAGCTGGTGCTGAGTTTCCACGGCGTGCCGAAGCGCACGCTCGACCTCGGCGACCCGTATCACGATCAGTGTCAGCAGACCGGCGCATTGCTGATGGCCGCGCTCGGGCTGTCGGGTACCGAATGCCGCGTCACGTTCCAGTCGCGCTTCGGCAAGGCCGAATGGCTGCAGCCGTACACCGCGCCGACGTTGCGCGAATTCGGCGAGGCGGGCGTGCGGCGGGCGGACGTGTTCTGTCCCGGCTTCACGGCCGATTGCCTGGAGACGATCGAGGAAATCGGCATGGAAGTGCGCGACGAGTTCCTCGCCGGCGGCGGCAAGACCTTCCACCGCATTCCGTGTCTGAACGGCGCGTCCGCGTGGATCGGCGCGCTCGGCGAGATCATCGCGGAGAATCTGCAGGGCTGGCCCGTCAAGGCCGCGCAGCCCGAAACGGTCGGTTGAGACGAGATGAAACGATTTCCACGCGCTTTTCGTTCGCCGTTGTTGTCCGAGGGGGCAGTCAGCCTCCTTGGGGCGGCCCGGCGGAGGCTGAGATGAAACGACCCCCACGCTCACTTCGTTCGCTGCCCCGAGGGGGCGGTCAGCCTCCTTGGGGCGGCCCGGCGGAGGCTGAGATGAAACGACCCCCACGCTCACTTCGTTCGCTGCCCCCCGAGGGGGCGGTCAGCCTCCTTGGGACTGCCCGGCGGAGGCTGACATGAACTACAAGATTTCCACGGAACCGGGCGCGAAGCTGCGCATCGACAAATGGCTGTGGGCGGCCCGGTTCTTCAAGACGCGCTCGCTCGCGACCGATGCGGTCGACAAGGGACACGTGAAGATCGGCGGTGCAGCGGTCAAGCCGGCGAAGGACGTGCGGGTGGGCGACGAGGTCGAGATTGCGATCGACGGCATCGTCTGGCACATTGCCGTGCTGGGCGTGTGCGACGTGCGCGGCCCCGCGAGCGTCGCGCAGACGCTCTATGAGGAAACGGAAGCGGGGCGGGCCGCGCGGCTCGCCGAACTGGAGCGGCGCCGCACGTATCGCGAGCCGGCGGCCGGGCTGCACGGCCGGCCGACGAAGCGCGACCGGCGCATCATCGACAGATTTTCTGGTGGGAGCTGAACATCTGGTCGAACGTCGCCCGCGCGCTTCCGTATTCGGTCGTGCGGTCGGTGACGGCTCCCGACAGGCAGATGGTGGTGGTGCCGGCAATGAGTACCAGCGCGACCACCGATATCGCAAAGGTCAGTTTCACGGTACTCCCCTCGAGAACAAGGGTGAAAACGGCGCCAGGTGGATGTCGGGCGGCGGTCAGCTAGGGTAAACACGCTTTTCCGACGCTTGAGTGGAGTGTAGTGCAGCGGGCCTGTGCGGAGCTAGTACTTGCCGGGTAAGCGTTGTTACAGGCCGTTTCGCCCGATCCGGCGAACTATGCGACGCCTGCACCAAGAAACGCGCGGTTGTTTCACGGCATTGGCGAATGCCGGCGAATGACCCTCTTGAAATCGCAGTTTTCGCCCTTATTTGCACCATCAATGTGCGGTGCCGCCGGGTATACGTCCGACGGTTGCCGATTTGGCTTCAACCTCTAATCGACTTTCAGCGACATGGAAAACACGCAAGAGAACCCGGCTACCCAATCGGCCGAAGACATCGGTAGCGAAAAGCAGGCGGCGCAAGGCGCCGCGCCCGCCGCCGAAGCCGCCGACGCGGCGCTCGCGGAGGCTCAAGCCAAGGTCGCCGAGCTTCAGGAAAGCTTCCTGCGGGCGAAGGCCGAGACCGAGAACGTGCGCCGCCGCGCGCAGGACGACGTGTCGAAGGCGCACAAGTTCGCGATCGAGAGCTTCGCGGAACACCTGCTGCCCGTGCTGGACAGCCTGGAAGCGGCCGTCAGCGATACCTCCGGCGATATCGCGAAGGTGCGCGAAGGCGTCGAGCTGACGCTGCGCCAGTTGACGAGCGCACTCGAGAAGGGCCGCGTCGTCGCGATCAACCCGGTCGGCGAGAAGTTCGATCCGCACCAGCACCAGGCCATTTCGATGGTGCCGGCCGAGCAGGAGCCGAACACCGTCGTCACGGTGCTGCAAAAGGGCTACATGATCGCCGATCGCGTGCTGCGTCCGGCGCTCGTCACCGTCGCCCAGCCGAAGTAAGGCGGCCGACATGGTGCCCGCCGGCGTCGATCCGGCCGCGTTCGACGCGTTCGACATGCAGGCGCTCGACGCCGGCACGTTCGACGCGGCCATCGACGGTGCGGGCGATGCGCTGGCCGTGGTGTTCTTCTGGGGCGTCGACTGCTTCAACTGCGAGATCGCGAAGAAGGCGATGCTCGCGCAGCCCGGCGCCATCCGCGCGCTGGAGCTGAAGTGGTTCCATTGCAACGTGTACGAGCACCATCAGCTGGGGCGCCGCTTCGGGCTGCACGGCGTGCCGACGTGGTTCTTCTTCCACCGAGGCAAGCGGCTGGGCCGCGCGACCGGCTGGCATGGCCTCGCGCAGTTCCAGGCAGCCGTCGCGGCGGCACGCGCGAAGATGGCCGCGGCGGGTGCGCCGTCCGGCGAAAGCACCGGTGGCCGGCACGATCCGCTAGCCGGCGGCGATTGAAAAAATTTAATATCCGCATCGCTCGTCGGGTCTTGAAAACGGATCGGACGGACGCATTTCGGGAACAGAGTTGAATTCTGGCGTGCGAAACCGCCCAAAAACGCGGTGTTTCGTGCAGCAAACAAGCATTTCTGGAGATTAGGAAAAAATGGGAAAGATCATCGGTATTGACCTCGGCACCACGAACTCGTGCGTCGCCATCATGGAAGGCAACCAGGTCAAGGTCATCGAGAACTCGGAAGGCGCGCGCACCACGCCGTCGATCATCGCCTACATGGACGACAACGAAGTCCTCGTCGGCGCGCCGGCCAAGCGCCAGTCGGTGACCAACCCGAAGAACACGCTGTTCGCGGTGAAGCGCCTGATCGGCCGCCGCTTCGAAGAGAAGGAAGTCCAGAAGGACATCGGCCTGATGCCGTACTCGATCATCAAGGCCGACAACGGCGATGCATGGGTCGAAGCGCACGGCGAAAAGCTCGCGCCGCCGCAGGTGTCGGCCGAAGTGCTGCGCAAGATGAAGAAGACGGCGGAAGACTACCTCGGCGAGCCGGTCACGGAAGCCGTGATCACGGTGCCGGCGTACTTCAACGACAGCCAGCGCCAGGCGACCAAGGACGCCGGCCGCATCGCGGGCCTCGAAGTCAAGCGGATCATCAACGAGCCGACGGCAGCCGCGCTCGCGTTCGGCCTCGACAAGGCCGAGAAGGGCGACCGCAAGATCGCCGTGTACGACCTCGGCGGCGGCACGTTCGACGTGTCGATCATCGAGATCGCGGACGTCGACGGTGAAATGCAGTTCGAAGTGCTGTCGACCAACGGCGACACGTTCCTCGGCGGCGAAGACTTCGACCAGCGCATCATCGATTACATCATCGGCGAGTTCAAGAAGGAGCAGGGCGTCGACCTGTCGAAGGACGTGCTCGCGCTGCAGCGCCTGAAGGAAGCCGCCGAAAAGGCGAAGATCGAGCTGTCGTCGAGCCAGCAGACCGAAATCAATCTGCCGTACATCACGGCGGACGCGTCGGGCCCGAAGCACTTGAACCTGAAGATCACCCGCGCGAAGCTGGAAGCGCTGGTGGAAGACCTCGTCGAGCGCACGATCGAACCGTGCCGCATCGCGATCAAGGACGCAGGCGTCAAGGTGTCGGACATCGACGACGTGATCCTGGTCGGCGGGCAGACGCGCATGCCGAAGGTCATGGAGAAGGTGAAGGAATTCTTCGGCAAGGATCCGCGCCGCGACGTGAACCCGGACGAAGCCGTCGCGGTTGGCGCGGCGATCCAGGGCCAGGTCCTGTCGGGCGACCGCAAGGACGTGCTGCTGCTCGACGTGACCCCGCTGTCGCTCGGTATCGAGACGCTCGGCGGCGTGATGACGAAGATGATCAGCAAGAACACGACGATCCCGACGAAGCACGCTCAGGTGTACTCGACGGCCGACGACAACCAGAGCGCCGTGACGATCAAGGTGTTCCAGGGCGAACGCGAAATGGCGGCGGGCAACAAGCTGCTCGGCGAGTTCAACCTCGAAGGCATCCCGCCGGCACCGCGCGGCGTGCCGCAGATCGAAGTGACCTTCGACATCGACGCGAACGGCATCCTGCACGTCGGCGCGAAGGACAAGGCGACCGGCAAGGAAAACAAGATCACGATCAAGGCGAACTCGGGCCTGTCCGAGGCTGAAATCGACCAGATGATCAAGGACGCGGAAGCGAACGCAGCGGAAGACCACAAACTGCGCGAGCTGGCCGATTCGCGCAACCAGGGCGACGCGCTGGTCCACAGCACGAAGAAGGCGCTGACCGAGTACGGCGACAAGCTGGACGCGGGCGAGAAGGAAGCGATCGAAGCGGCGCTGAAGTCGCTCGAGGACGTGCTGAAGGACACGTCGGCCGACAAGGCTGCGATCGACGCGAAGGTCGAGGAACTCGGCAAGGTGTCGCAGAAGCTCGGCGAGAAGATGTACGCCGACATGCAGGCCCAGCAGGCGGGTGCGGCCGGCGCGGCCGGTGCGGCGGAAGGCGCGGCCCATGCGGGTGGTGCGCAACAGGCTGCCGACGACGTCGTCGACGCCGAGTTCAAGGAAGTGAAGAAGGACTGAGCCGGGTTGCCATGGCACCGTACGCCGCGCGCGAAACGCGCGCGGCGCGGCTGACAAGCGGTCTGTCTTTCCTTCCGGATGGCCGGATCGACTCCACGCCTGGCGGGCCTTGCGGCCCTCCGGGCACATTTGTTTTTTGGCGGGTGCTGCGTGAGCCGTCCGCGGACGGTGCAGCGCCAGACGAGTCGAGAGACTTTACTGCGGGCGAAAGGAGCCGCCGCGTGCGCGAAGCGTGGCGGCACAGTGAATCGATATGGCGAAACGGGATTACTACGAGGTTCTGGGCGTCGCGAAGAACGCGAGCGACGACGAAATCAAGAAGGCATATCGCAAGCTTGCGATGAAGTATCACCCTGACCGCAATCCGGACAGCAAGGATGCGGAAGAGCATTTCAAGGAGGCGAAGGAAGCCTATGAAATGCTGTCGGATGGCCAGAAGCGGGCCGCGTACGACCAGTACGGCCACGCGGGCGTCGATCCGAACATGGGCGGTGCGGGCGCGCAGGGCTTCGGCGGTTTCGCCGATGCATTCGGCGACATCTTCGGCGACATCTTCGGCCAGGCCGCGGGCGGTGCCGCGCGCGGCGGCCGCGGCGGCCCGCAGGTGTATCGCGGCGCCGACCTGCGCTACAGCATGGAAATCACGCTCGAGCAGGCCGCGCACGGCTACGACACGCAGATCCGCGTGCCGAGCTGGGTGTCGTGCGAAGTCTGTCACGGGTCGGGGGCGAAGCCCGGCACGAAGCCGGAAACCTGCCCGACCTGTCACGGCCAGGGCACGGTGCGCATGTCGCAGGGCTTCTTCAGCATCCAGCAGACCTGCCCGAAGTGCCATGGCACGGGCACCTATATCCCGGAACCGTGCGCGCATTGCCACGGGTCGGGCAAGGTGAAGGAAACCAAGACGCTCGAAGTGAAGATCCCGGCCGGGATCGACGACGGGATGCGGATTCGCTCGGCCGGCAACGGCGAGCCGGGCATCAACGGCGGGCCGCCGGGCGACCTGTACGTCGAGATCCACATCAAGCCGCACGCGGTGTTCGAGCGCGACGGCGACGATCTCCACTGCCAGATGCCGATTCCGTTCACGACCGCCGCACTCGGCGGCGAGATCGAGGTGCCGACGCTGGCCGGCCGGGCGTCGTTCCCGGTGCCGGAAGGCACGCAGTCGGGCAAGACGTTCCGCCTGCGCGGCAAGGGCATCAAGGGGCTGCGTTCGAGCATTGCGGGCGATCTGTACGTGCACGTGCAGGTCGAGACACCGGTGAAGCTGACCGATCACCAGCGCGACCTGCTCAAGCAGTTCGAGAAATCGCTGGCCGAGGGCGGCGCGCGTCACAGCCCGCAGAGCAAGAGCTGGTTCGACCGGGTGAAGAGCTTCTTCGAGTAACGGCATGACTGAAGGCAACGAGAGCGCGTCGTTCGCGCTCTTGGACGATTGCGACTCGACCGCGTCCGCGCGGTCGAGTCGTTTGTATTCGGGCTTCGTGCGCGAACGCGTGTGCACGGACCCGGCGCAGCTCGACGCCATCGACGCGGCGCTCGCGCAGGATCTGCGCGACGGGCTGCATGCGGTCGTCGTCGGCGATTACGAATTCGGACGCAACCTGCAACGGGCGCAGCCGGGCCATGCCCCGCTGCGCTTTTTGCTGTATGCGCGCTGCGAGCGGCTGTCGCGCGACGACGTCGACGCGTGGCTCGCGCAGCAGGACGGCGGCGCCGCGCCGTCGATCGCGGGCGTCGCGCATGTCGCGAAGAGCGTGTCGCGCGATGCGTTCGACGCGGCGATCGCCACGGTGCACGACGCGCTGCGCGCGGGCGATTCGTATCAGGTCAACTACACGTACCGGCTGAATTTCGACGTGTTCGGCACGCCGCTCGCGCTGTACCGGCGGCTGCGCGCGCGGCAGCCGGTGCGTTACGGCGCGCTGATCGCGCTGCCCGACGGCGCGTGGGTCGTCTCGTGCTCGCCGGAGCTGTTCGTCGAGAAGCAGGGCGACGTGCTGCGCGCGCGGCCGATGAAGGGCACCGCGCCGCGCTCGGCCGACCCACGTGAAGACGCGGCGGCGGCCGCGTTCCTCGCGAATGACCCGAAGAACCGCGCGGAAAACGTGATGATCGTCGACCTGCTGCGCAACGACGTGTCGCGGATTGCGCGCACGGGCAGCGTCAAGGTGCCGGCGTTGTTCTCCGTCGAGCCGTATGCATCGGTGTGGCAGATGACGTCGACGGTCGAGGCCGGCTGGCGCGACGGCACGACGTTCGCGCAGATGCTGCGCGCGCTGTTTCCTTGCGGGTCGATCACGGGCGCGCCGAAGTACAAGACGATGCAATTGATCGATGCGATCGAGTCGACGCCGCGCGGGCTGTATACCGGTGCGATCGGCTGGCTCGACGCGCCGAAGGACGAGGCCGCGTCGGCAGGCGCTGCGGCCGGGTGCGGCGATTTCTGCCTGTCGGTCGCGATCCGGACGCTGACGCTCGATGCGGTCGCAGCCGATCCCGCCGCGACGAGCGCCACGCGCGACGCGGCAACGGCCGCCGCCGGCCGGCGGCGCGGCACGATGGGCGTCGGCGCGGGCATCGTGCTCGACAGCGTCGCGGCCGATGAATACGCGGAGTGCGAATTGAAAGCGCGATTCCTGACGGACGCCGACCCCGGCTTCCAGCTGTTCGAAACGACGGTCGCGACGCGGGCGGACGGAATCCGCCATCTCGATCGCCATCTCGCGCGGCTGCAACGCAGCGCGGATGCGTTCGGCTTCCGTTTCGATGCCGACGCGTTGCGTCGCGAGATCGATGCGCGCTGCGCGGCGCTCGACGGCGACGGCGCGTACCGGATGAAGCTCGCGTTGGCGAAGGACGGCACGATCGAGATCGTCGCGGCGCCGCTCAAGCCGCTGCCGGCGGGGCCGGTCGGCGTGCTGCTGGCCTGCGCGCACGGCTTCGCGCCGACCCTCGCGAGCGATGCGCTGCTGCTGCACAAGACCACGCGCCGTGCCGAATACGACCGCGCGTGGCAGGCGGCGGAGGCGCTCGGCGGGTTCGACATGCTGTTCGTCAACGAGCGCGGCGAGGTGACGGAAGGCGGGCGCTCGAACCTGTTCGTGAAGCTCGACGGCCAGTGGGTGACGCCGCCGTTGACGAGCGGCGTGCTGCCGGGCGTGATGCGCGGCGTGCTGCTCGACGATCGCGCGTTCGGCGCCGTGGAGCGGGTCGTCATGCGCGACGATCTGGCGCGCGCGCAGGCGTTGCTGTTGACCAACGCACTGCGCGGGGCGCTCGACGCGGTGCTGAAGTGACGGGGTGACGGCTCGGGAGCCTGCCCGGGCTGCGGCCGCCGAGCATCGGCCACGCGGCTTCCGGAAAAAAAGCGCGGCGCCCTTTACGGGCGCCGCGCTTTTTTATCGGCAGGGCACCGGCGAACGAGCCGCCGGGTACGCGTCAGAACGAGTGTTCCGGGCCCGGGAACGACTGGTCCTTCACCGCGCTCACGTAGGCTTCGACGGCCGCCTGAATGCTCGGCTGTCCCTGCATGAAGTCCTTCACGAAACGTGGCCGCTTGCCGGGGAACACGCCGAGCATGTCGTGCAGCACGAGCACCTGCCCCGAGCAGTCGACGCCCGCGCCGATGCCGATCGTCGGAATCTTCAGCATGTGCGTGACTTCGGATGCGACGAGCGTCGGCACGGCTTCGAGCACGACGAGTTGCGCACCGGCTTCCTCGACCGCGCGCGCATCGCGCAGCAGTTGCGCGGCGCCGGCTTCGGTCTTGCCCTGGACCTTGAAGCCGCCGAACGCATGCACCGACTGCGGCGTGAGGCCGAGGTGCGCGCACACGGGTACCGACCGTTCGACGAGGAAGCGGATCGTATCGGCGAGCCATTCGCCGCCCTCGAGCTTGACCATCTGCGCGCCCGCGCGCATCAGCTTGACGGAATTCGCGAACGCGTCGGCCGGCGTCCCGTACGTGCCGAACGGCAGATCGGCGACGACGAGCGCACGCGGCTGCGCACGTGCGACACAGGCAGTGTGATAAGCGATGTCGTCGAGCGACACGGGCAGCGTGGTCGTATGGCCCTGCAGTACGTTGCCGAGCGAATCGCCGATCAGCAGCACGTCGGTGCCGGCGCGATCGAGCAGCGCCGAAAAGCTCGCGTCGTAGCACGTGAGCATCGCGATCTTCTCGCCGGCGTCGCGCATTGCCTGCAGCTTGGGTACCGTCACGGCAGGCCGGCTCGATTCCTGGAGATAGGTCATGGGAAATCCGGGTCGATGGGGAAGGAACGACGGGCGGGACGCGTCAACGCGCCGTCTCGCCCTTGACGAAGAATTCCTTGCGGCCGCGCATCGTCTCGATGCGCTCGACCAGCAGGGCGAGATCCTCGGGGGAATCCAGCGGGTTCAGGTGTTCGGCTGCGACCGTCAGCACCGGCGTGCGGTCGTAGTGGTAGAAGAATTCGTTGTACGCATCGACGAGCGAGCGCAGGTACGCGTCGCTGATCTGCAGCTCCATCGGCGTCCCGCGCTTCTGGATGCGCGAGAACAGCACTTCGGGGCTGGCCTGCAGATAGACGACGAGATCGGGCGACGGCGCCTGCGGCACGTCGACGTGTGCGGCGACCGAGCGATACAGCTGCCACTCGTCTTCCGGCAGGTTCAGCCGCGCGAAGATGTCGTTCTTCTGCGGCATGAAATCGGCGATCACGGGCCGGCCCGTGTCGAGCGCGCCGATCAGCTCGCGCGCCTGCTGCGCGCGCTGCAGCGCGAACGACAGCTGGACGGGCAGCGCGTAGCGTGCGGTGTCGCGATAGAAGCGTTCGAGGAACGGGTTGTCCTGCGGGCGTTCGAGCAGCGTCTGCATCGACCAGCGCTCGGCGAGCAGGCGCGCGAGCGTCGTCTTGCCGACGCCGATCGGACCTTCGATCACGAGATAGCGGTGCGGGGCGCGCAGGTCGGGCGCGGTGACGGTCAGCGGAGTCGAGTTCATCGGCAGCGGGTCTTGTCGGCGTCTTCGCCGGCAGCGAGCGCCTTTTGCATCAGGCACTGGCAGGTTTGCACCTTTTCGACGCGCTGATCCGCGACCGCGGCGAGAAAGGCGTCGGCACGGCCGCGCGCGGGGATGTCGAGCGCCGGCTCGATTTCGACGAGCGGCACGAGCGCGAATGCGCGGTCGGTGAGGCGCGGGTGCGGGACGATCAGGTCGGGTTCGTCGATCGAATCGGCGCCGAACAGCAGGATGTCGAGGTCGAGCGTGCGCGGCGCATTGCGATACGGGCGCTCGCGGCCGAAGTGATGTTCGATCTTCTGGCAGAGCGCGAGCAGCTCGCGGGCCGACAGCGTCGTGTCGAGCTTGACGACGCAGTTGTAGTAGTCGTCGCCGCCGGCTTCGAACGGCGCCGTGCGATACAGGCTCGACTTGCCGAGGATCGAGATGGTGCGCTGCTGCGCGAGGCACACCACCGCGTCCTTCAGGGTCTGGCGCGCATCGCCGAGATTCGCCCCCAATCCGATATATGCAACCGTCATGGCATCACTTCCTACGTCGTTCGCCGGCGCATGCGTCAGTCGTCGGAACCGCTCGCGGTACCGCCCGCGGTATCCGGCGCCTGCGCGGCGGCGCCTTCACCCGGGTTGCGGTTTCGCGCACCGCCGCGGCGGCGCCGCTTGCGGGGCGATTTTTCCTTCGAGCCGCCCTGCGTGAGCAATGCCTCGCGAGCGGCCGCGTCGCCTTCGATGAAATCCGTCCACCACTGTCCGACTTCCGCATCGAGCTCGCCGGATTCGCAGCGTAACAGGAGGAAATCATACCCCGCTCTAAACCTTTGGTGTTCCAGCAGCCGCATCGCGCTGCGGCCCGAGCGCTTCTCGAGGCGCAACTGCAGGCCCCAGATCTCGCGCATGTCGGCCGAGTAACGCTTGTGGATCGCGAGTTTCTCGGTCTGCATGTCGAGCACGTCGTCCATCGCGCGATGGAGCGCCGGCACCGGGATTTCGCCCGCGGCCGTGTACTGCTCGAAGCGCTGGCGCATGTCGTGCCACAGCAGCGTCGCGAACAGGAAACCCGGCGACACCGGCTTGCCGGCGCGCACCCGCGCGTCGGTGTTGTTCAGCGCGAGCGTGATGAACTTCTCGCCCTGCGGCTGTTCGAGCACGACGTCGAGCAGCGGTAGCAGCCCGTGATGCAGGCCTTCCTTGCGCAGCCGCTGCAGGCACGCGAGCGCGTGCCCCGACAGCAGCAGCTTCAGCATTTCGTCGAACAGGCGCGCGGCCGGCACGTTGTTGATCAGGTCGGCGAGCGCGTGGATCGGCTCGCGCGTATGCGGCTCGATCTCGAAACCGAGCTTCGCCGCGAAGCGCACAACGCGCAGCATCCGCACCGGATCCTCGCGGAAGCGGGTGGCGGGATCGCCGATCATCCGCAACAGGCGGGCGCGTACGTCGGCCATCCCGTCGTGATAGTCGAGCACCGTCTGCGTCGACGGGTCGTAGTACATCGCGTTGATCGTGAAGTCGCGGCGCGCGGCGTCCTCGTGCTGCTCGCCCCACACGTTGTCGCGCAGCACGCGGCCGCTCGCATCGACCGCGTGCGTGCGGCGATCGAGTTCGTCGCGCTTCAGGCGCTTCGGCGGCTCGGCCGCGGCCGCCTCGGGCGGCGCGTCGACCAGCGCACGGAACGTCGATACCTCGATCAGTTCCTGGCCGAACTGCACGTGGACGATCTGGAAGCGGCGGCCGATCAGGCGCGCGCGGCGGAACAGGCGCTGCACCTCGGTCGGCGTCGCGTCGGTCGCGACGTCGAAGTCCTTCGGCGCGATGCCGAGCAGCAGGTCGCGCACCGCGCCGCCGACGATGAACGCGCGAAAGCCCGCCTGCTGCAGCGTGTCGGTCACGCGCACCGCGTTCCTCGAGATCAGCGCCGGGTTGATGCCGTGCACGCTGGCCGGCACGACGGTCGGCTCATGGTTGCTGCGCGATTGCTTCGCGCCGCCGCGGGCGCCCTTCGGCGCGCGCGGGGCAGCAGGGGCCGCTACGTCGGCCGGGGCCGCGGCGGGGGGCGTTTGCTCGGTTTCGTCCTGCCCGAGCAGCTTGCGAATGAATTTTTTGATCACGACGTTCAGAAGAGATCCAGGATGCGCCAGCCGCGGTTGCTTGCGTGCGCACGCAGCGTGTCGTCGGGGTTGGTCGCGATCGGGTCGGTGACTTTCTCGAGCAACGGAATGTCGTTGTGCGAGTCGCTGTAGAAATAGCTGTGTTCGAAGTCGTCCCAGTGCTTGCCGAGCGACGCGAGCCACGCTTCGGTGCGCACGATCTTGCCTTCGCGATAGCTCGGCGTACCGGTCGGCCGGCCCGTGTACGGCGAATCGGGATGCCCGTCGGTCGTTTCGACCTCGCACGCGATCAGCGTGTCGACGCCGAACGCGGTCGCGATCGGGCGCGTGATGAATTCGTTGGTGGCCGTCACGACGCAGCACAGGTCGCCGGCGTCGACGTGCTTGCGCACGAGTTCGAGCGCAGCGGGCGTCATCGCGGGGCGGATCACCTCGTGCATGTACTGCTCGTGCCATTCGGCCAGCTGCGCGCGCGAATACTTCGCGAGCGGCGTGAGCATCGCGCACAGGTACGCGTGGATGTCGAGCTTGCCGGCCTTGTAGTCGGCGAAGAACTGATCGTTCTGACGCGAGAAGCTTTCCGCGTCGACGATGCCGAGCTTCACCATGAAGCGACCCCATTCGTGGTCGCTATCGGTCGGGATCAGCGTGTGATCGAGGTCAAAGAGTGCCAGATTAGTCATGGAAGCGCATTTTACTCGAAGCGGTTCGGGCCCGTGCCCGGTGGTGCGATGTCGTCGCCGGGACGTGCGAGCATCCGGCGCAGCAGCGGCAGCGTGACCGCGCGTTTCTGCTCGAGCGAGAAGCGGTCGAGCGCGTCGAGCAATGCCATCAGGCTCGGCATGTCGCGGCGGAAATGGGTCAGCAGGTACGCGGCGATGTCGTCGGTGAGCGCGATTCCGCGCTCCTTCGCCGCGAGCTTGAGCACGGCGATCTTGCCGGCGTCGGACGGCGGCGACAGGTGGAACACGAGCCCCCAGCCGAGCCGCGTGCGCAGATCCTCGCGCACGTCGAGCGCGAGCGGCGCCGCCGGGCCCGCCGCGACGAACGCGCTCGACGGGTGCGCGCGCACTTCGTTGAACAGGTTGAACAGCGCGACCTGCTGCGTGTCGCTCATCCGGTCGCAGTCGTCGATCGCGTAGATGCCGATGCGCGGATCGAACGTGAACGCGCCGAGCGGGCTCTGCGGCGTCAGGTAGCGCGCGTAGCCGTACGACGCGTCGCTCACGAGCGCCTGCAGCAGGTGGGTGCGGCCGCTGCCCGGTTCGCCCCAGATATAGAACGACCGATCCGGCACGGGGCCGGCCGCGAGCGCGAGATCGAGCTTCTGCAGGCGCGTGACGAGCTCGTCGTTCTCGTCGCTCATGATGAAGTTGTCGAACGTGGCGGGCGGCGGCGTGCCGAGATCGAGCGTCAGTTGACGGGACACAGCAGTCACAATGCGGGGCGGTTGAAAAAACGCGTGCCGTACGCCGGGCACGCGCGAGGGAAGGCGTCCCGGCTGGCTTCACGCGCGACCGTACGCACGGCGCGGCGCGGCTTTCGGCGCGCTTCGCCCGGCGATGAAAACGGGGACGTGTTGACCAAGATGCGATCCCTGACGATTCGGTGCTGGGAATTCCGGCCAACGGGCCGGCTTCGGGTAAAATCGCATTTTACCGACCTTCTCGCATTCCCCCATGAATCCTCCGAAATCCGCTCCCGACGCTCAGGGTCTGTCCTACCGCGACGCAGGCGTCGACATCGACGCAGGCGACGCGCTCATCGACAAGATCAAGCCTTTTGCGAAGAAAACCTTGCGCGACGGCGTGCTCGGCGGCATCGGCGGGTTCGGCGCGCTGTTCGAAGTGCCGAAGAAGTACAAGGAGCCCGTGCTCGTCTCGGGCACCGACGGCGTGGGAACTAAGCTCAAGCTGGCCTTTCATCTGAACAAACACGACACCGTCGGCCAGGATCTCGTCGCGATGAGCGTGAACGACATCCTCGTGCAGGGCGCCGAGCCGCTGTTCTTCCTCGACTACTTCGCGTGCGGCAAGCTCGACGTCGACACGGCCGCGACCGTCGTCAAGGGCATCGCGCAGGGCTGCGAACTCTCGGGCTGCGCGCTGATCGGCGGCGAAACCGCCGAAATGCCGGGCATGTACCCGGACGGCGAATACGACCTGGCCGGCTTCGCGGTCGGCGCGGTCGAGAAGAGCAAGATCATCGACGGCAGCACGATCGCCGAAGGCGACGTGGTGCTCGGCCTCGCATCGAGCGGCATCCACTCGAACGGCTTCTCGCTCGTGCGCAAGATCATCGAGCGCGCGAACCCCGATCTGTCGGCGGATTTCCACGGCCGCTCGCTGGCCGACGCGCTGATGGCCCCGACGCGCATCTACGTGAAGCCGCTGCTCGCGCTGATGCAGAAGCTGACGGTGAAGGGCATGGCGCACATCACGGGCGGCGGCCTCGTCGAGAACATCCCGCGCGTGCTGCGCGAAGGCCTCACCGCCGAGCTCGACCAGCAGGCATGGCCGCTGCCGCCGCTGTTCAAGTGGCTGCAGGAGCACGGCGGCGTCGCCGACGCGGAAATGCACCGCGTGTTCAACTGCGGGATCGGCATGGCCGTGATCGTCTCGGCGGCCGACGCCGACGCAGCGATCGCCGACCTGACCGCCGCCGGCGAACAGGTGTGGAAGATCGGCACCGTGCGTGCGACCCGCGAAGGCGAGGCGCAGACGGTCGTGGTCTGACGCACGGCAGCAGCAGAATGCAGTACGGAAAGCCGCCCGGAATCGCTCCGGGCGGTTTTTTTTCGGGCGCCGCGTGCGTACGGACGCGCGCCGATGAAGGAGGGGCGACGATGACCGAAGACGAACGCGCGATCCGCGAGCTCGTGGAAACCTGGTTCGTGTCGAGCCGGCGCGGCGATCTGGCGACCGTGCTCGACCTGATCGCCGACGACGCGATCTTCATGGTGGCCGGCAAGCCGCCGTTCGACAAGGCGGCGTTCGCGGCCGCGTCGCGCGACGCGAACGCCGGCGCGGAAAACGCGCCGAAGATCGACGGCCGCTACCGGATCGACGAGCTGCGTGTGATCGGCGACTGGGCATACATGCGCAATTTCATCGAGATCGACGCGACGCCGCCGGGCGGCGAGACGATCCGCCGGTCGGGCCACACACTGACGATCTTCCGCAAGGCCGACGGCCGCTGGCAGCTCGTGCGCGACGCGAATCTCGTCACGCTCGCGAGCTGAGCGCGACGGCGCACGCTCGCGCTTACGCTTACGCTTACGCGGATGCCCGCGGCGCATTCGCTGGGCGCGCGCCGGCCAGCAACGGCGGCACGAGCAGGTACAGCAGCGCGGCCGCAGCCCACACGAGCCCCGGCCAGGTTGCGCGCGTCGCCGCGTAGGTCGCGGTGACGACCAGCGGCCCCGCGACGCCGATCAGGCTCGCCACGCTCGCCAGCATGCCCTGCAGTTCGCCCTGGCGCGCATCGTCGACCTGCCGGGCGAGCATCGCCTGCAACGCGGGCAGCGTCATGCCGCCGGCCGCGAACAGCGGCAGCAGCGCAAACGGCACCCAGGCGGCGGTGGCGCATGCGATGATCTCCAGCCCGAGCGCGTCGCCTGCCAGGCCCAGTGCGAGCGCGCGCCGCTCGCCGAGCCGCGCGATCAACGGCCCGATCGCGAACGCTTGCGCGAGCGCGTGGCATGCGCCGTAACCGGCGAGCGACAGCCCGGCGACCGGCGTCGACCAGCCGAAATGTTCCTGGCCGTACAAGATCCACAGCGTCGCGGGCGCCTGCGACACGAGCGCCACGATCACGTAAATGCCGACCAGCGGCGCGAGCGCGGGCGCGCCGCTCAGCCGGCGCAGGCTCGCGAACGGGTTCAGCGCGCCGACCGTCCGGCCTTCCCGGGCCGACCGCGGCCGCGATTCCGGCAGCACGCGCCACACGAGCACGAGGTTCAGCGCATTGAGCAACGCGGCCGCGACGAACGGCGCACGCAGATGCAGCACGCCGAGCAGCCCGCCGATCAGCGGGCCGGCGATGAAGCCGATGCCCATCATCGCGCCGAGCTGGCCGAAGCGCCGGGCGCGATCCGGTTCGGCCGTCACGTCGGTCACGTACGCGGTCGCGACCGCGACGTTCGCGCCGGTGATGCCCGCGATCAGCCGCCCGACGTAAAGCCACGCGAGCGTCGGCGCGAGCGCCATCAGCAGATAGTCGAGCGCGCCGCCCGCGAGCGATGCGAGCAGCACCGGGCGGCGGCCGAAACGGTCGCTCAGCGCGCCGAGCAGCGGCGCACACAGGAACTGCGCGAACGCGTACAGCGCGAGCAGGATTCCGTAGTGGGTGTCGGTGCTGCCCGCGCCGGCGAGCGAGCGCAGCAGCCCGGGGAGAATCGGCATCACGATCCCGACGCCGATCGCGTCGAGCAGGACCGTGGCCAGGATGGCAATCAGGGACGGGTTCAAGAGGATCACTCTATCGATGATAGAGTGAGGAGTATTCCACAGTTTCCCTATCGGTGATAGAGATGAAGGACACGGGAGCGCGGCTGACGCGCGACACGGTATTGCGCGCGGCGCTCGAATTGCTGGATGAGGTGGGGATCGACGGACTGTCGACGCGACGGCTTGCCGAGCGGCTCGGCGTGCAATCGCCGACGCTGTACTGGCATTTCAGGAACAAGGCCGAGCTGCTCGACGCAATGGCCGAGGCGATCATGCTGGAGCGCCACGGCGCGTCGCTGCCGCAGCCGGGCGATGTATGGGATGCATGGCTCGCGGAGAATGCGCGCAGTTTTCGCCGAGCGCTGCTGGCCTATCGCGACGGCGCACGCCTGCATGCCGGCACGCGGCCGCGCGCCCTGCATTTCAGCTCGATCGAACGCAAGGTCGCGCTGCTCGGCGACGCGGGGTTCACGCCGGACGAAGCGGTCGACGTGATGGTCGCGATCGGTCGCTTCGTGGTCGGATGGGTGCTGGAAGAGCAGGCGGCGCCGGACGGCGAAGCCGATGCGCCGCTGCCGGACGCGGCCGAGTACCCGCGGCTCGCGCAAGGCTGGGCCGCGCTGCGCGAGCGCAGCGGCGACGAAGCGTTCGAGCGCGGCATCGCGTGGATCGTCGATGGCGCCCGCGCGCGCTTGGCGGCGCGGCGGGCGGGCTGACCGAGTCAGTCCGGCGAGCGGCCGTCGAGGACGCGTTCGAGTGCGTCGAGTGCACGGGCCGTCGAATCCGGCGCGATGCAGTCGACCACGATCCGCTCCGGCATCGCGCGCAGCCACGTGATCTGGCGCTTGCATAGCTGGCGTGTCGCGAAGATGCCCTTGTCGCGCATCGTCCGGTAGTCGGTGACGCCGTCGAGGAATTCCCACGCCTGCCGGTAGCCGACGCAGCGCATCGACGGCAGGTCGGGATGGAGATCGGCGCGGCGCCGCAGCCGTTCGACTTCGTCGATGAAGCCTGCGTCGAGCATCGCGTCGAAGCGCTGCGCGATCCGTGCGTGCAGCACCGCGCGATCCGACGGCTCGAGCGCGACCGGCACGAAGCGGTACGCGGCGGCCGCATCGTCCGTGCGGCGCGGCGCGGCGAGCAGCGCTGACATCGGCTGCCCGCTCAGCATGAAGATTTCCAGCGCACGCTGGATCCGCTGCGAATCGTTCGGCGCGAGCCGCGCGGCCGTGTCGGGATCGACCTGCGCGAGCCGCGCGTGCAGCGCGGGCCAGCCGTCGCGTGCGGCGTCGGCGTCGAGTGCCGCGCGGACCTCCGCGTCGGCGCCCGGCAGGTCGTTGAGCCCTTGCGTCAGCGCCTTGTAGTACAGCATCGTGCCGCCCGCGAGCAACGGCGTACGGCCGCGCGCGACGATCTCGCCGATCAGGTGCAGCGTGTCCGCGCGGAATTCCGCGGCCGAATACGCGTCGGCCGGGTCGATGATGTCGATCAGGTGATGCGGCACGCTCGCGCGCTCGTCGCGCGACGGTTTCGCGGTGCCGATATCCATGTCGCGGTAGACGAGCGCCGAATCGACGCTGACGATCTCGATCGGGCGGCGCGCGGCGAGCGCCAGCGCCGCGGCCGTCTTGCCGGAAGCGGTGGGGCCGAGCAGGCAGGCGATCGTCGTCGGGCTGGACTGCGAAGAAGCGCTCATTGCCCGCGCATGAAGAGACGGTCGAGATCGTTCAGCGTGAGCTGATACCAGGTCGGCCGGCCGTGATTGCATTGGTCCGCGCGCTCGGTCGCCTCCATCTGGCGCAGCAGCGCGTTCATCTCGTCGAGCGTCAGGCGCCGGTTCGCGCGCACCGCGTGATGGCACGCGAGCGTGCCGAGCAGTTCGTGCTGGCGCTCGGTGAGCACACGCGAGCCGCCGAACGCGTGCAGGTCGGCGAGCACCGCGCGCGCGAGCGATTGCAGGTCCGCATCCTTCAGCAGCGCCGGCACCGCGCGGATCGCGAGCGTCGTCGGCGACAGCACCGCGAGATCGAAGCCGAGCGATTCGAGCGTGTCGCGCTCTTCCTCGACCGTGCCGATCTCGACCGGCGTGGCCGTCATCGAGATCGGCAGCAGCAGCGACTGCACGGCGACCGAGCGATCCGCGAGCGCGTTCTTGAACTGCTCGTACAGGATCCGCTCGTGCGCCGCATGCATGTCGACGATCACGAGACCGTACGCGTTCTGCGCGAGCACGTAGATCCCGTGGATCTGGCCGAGCGCGAAGCCGAGCGGCTGCTCGTCGTGCGCGAGCGGCGACGCGGCGAAGCCCGGCAGCGGCGCGGCCGGGGCGTCGGCGGCGTCGGCCGCATCGCGGGCGACGAGCGTCGTGCCGTCCGGCGTGCCGGCGCCGCTGTCCTTGCGGCCGAACAACGCGTCGTAGAGCGCGAGCGGCTGCGCGACGGGCAGCGTGCCCTGCGTCATCCGCGCCTGGCGCATCCACGTGTTGCCGGCCGACGACGAAGACGACGGCGCCGAGAATCCGCTGCCGCCGATCGCGGCGCTCGGGCCTTGGCCGAGCGGCGTATCGACGAACGATGCCGGCCCGCGCGGCGCGGGTTCGATATGCGCGGCATGGCCGCCCGCGGTGGTTTCCGGCGATGCGCCCGCATGGCGGGCAAGCGCACGCTGCACCGCGTGGAACACATACTGGTGGATCGAGCGAGAATCGCGGAACCGCACTTCGATCTTCGACGGATGCACATTCACGTCGACGGCTTCGGGCGGCAGGTCGAGGAACAGCACGTACGACGGGTAGCGGTCGCCGTGCAGCACGTCCTCGTAGGCTGCCCGCACCGCGTGCGTCAGCAGCTTGTCGCGCACGAAGCGGCCGTTCACGAAGAAATACTGCTGGTCGGCGCGCCCGCGGCTCGCGGTCGGCAGGCCGGCGCAGCCGTAGACGGCGAGCGGGCCGGCCTGCTCGTCGAGCGGCAGGTGCGCCGTCGCGAAGCTTTCGCCGAGAATCTTCGCGACGCGCTGCGCGGGCTCGGTCGCATTCCAGTGCTCGACGGCCTTGCCGTTGTGCAGCACCGAGATCGCGACGTCCGGCCGTGCGAGCGCCGCACGGCGGATCATTTCCAGGCAGTGGCCGAATTCCGTCTGCTCGCTCTTCAGGAACTTGCGCCGCGCGGGCGTGTTGAAGTACAGCTCGCGCACCTCGATCGTCGTGCCGATCGAGCCGGCGGCGGGCGACAGCACGCCCGTCTGCGCATCGATCTTCGTCGCATGCGCGGCATCGGCCGTCCGGCTCGTGATCGACATCTCGGCCACCGACGCGATCGACGCGAGCGCTTCGCCGCGAAAGCCCAGCGTCGCGACCGCCTCGAGCTCCTCGAGCGAGCGGATCTTGCTGGTCGCGTGGCGCATCAGCGCGAGCGCCAGTTCGTCGGGCGGAATCCCGCAGCCGTCGTCGGTGATCGAGATGCGCTTGACGCCGCCTTCTTCCAGCACGATACGCAGCGTCGTCGCGCCGGCGTCCATCGCATTCTCGAGCAACTCCTTGACGACCGACGCCGGGCGTTCGACGACCTCGCCGGCGGCGATCTGGCTGATCAACTGGTCGGGCAGGGGCTGGATCGCGCGCAGCGGGCGCGCGGCGGGGGCGGGTGCGGCGCCCGCGGCCGTTTCGGTGATATCGGACATGGCCGAATTATAGCGAGGCGGCGAACGCGTGCCGGGGCAGCCGGCCGTTACGTTTTTTCACGGAGCCTTAAGGTAGTTTCGGTATCATCACCCAGTTGCACGCGCCGCCTTGGCTGGCGGGCGCCTCGGCCATCCCTGGCCTGTTCCGGCCGTTCCGGCCCCATCGCCTTCGAGGAATCGCATTTGGATACGCTGCTGCATTTCGTCAACCTTGTCCTGCATATCGACGCTTTCCTCGGCGATTTCATCCGGCAGTACGGCGCGTGGGTCTATCTCGTCCTGTTTCTGATCGTGTTCTGCGAGACGGGGCTCGTCGTGTTCCCGTTCCTGCCCGGCGATTCGCTGCTGTTCATCGGCGGCGCGTTCGCGGCGACGGGCGAAATGAACGTCGGCCTGCTGATCGTGCTGCTGCTCGTCGCGGCGATTTCCGGCAACACCGTGAACTACCTGATCGGCCGCTGGATCGGCCCGAAGGTCTTCAATACGCATATTCCGGTGCTCGAGCGATTCCTCGATCGCGCCGCGCTGCAGAAGACCCACTCGTTCTACGACAAGCACGGCGGCAAGACGATCGTGCTCGCCCGCTTCATTCCGGTCGTGCGCACGTTCGCGCCATTCGTCGCGGGCGCGTCGTCGATGAGCGCCGCGCGCTTCCAGTTGTTCAACGTGATCGGCGCGCTGGTGTGGGTGCTGCTGCTCGTGCTGCTCGGCTATTTCTTCGGCAACATCCCGTTCATTCGCCAGTACCTGAACGTGATCGTGCTGGTCGGGATTGGCGCGGCGATCGTGCCGGTCGCGCTCGGCGCGGTGTGGAAGCTCGTGCGCGGGAAGCAGTCGGATAACGTGCCGAAGGCGGGTGGGCGCTGAACGCGGGTTCGTTCCTCTTCGGGGAAATGAAAAAGCGTGGCGAGTGCCACGCTTTTTTTTCGTCCATGCGGGTCGACCGCTGCTTGCATTTACGTGTTGCGATGCGAGATCGGCGTTTCGGGCGTCGGATAGCCGGCATCGCGGAACGTCTCGAGGATCACGCGGTTGGTGTCGCAGTACACCTGCCAGTAGTTCTCCGGCTGAGTCGACGGGCGAACGAACAGCAGCGGACCTTCCGGCGTGAACTGCAGCACGCCGACGTCCGGTGCCGGCACTTTCAGCACGTTCGGAACCAACTGGATCTGCGTCTTCAGGCGATTGATCGCATCGGCCGCGTCGACGCTGTTCGCGATCTTCGCGGTCAGGTCGACGCGGCGGTGCGGCGTCGCGCTGTAGTTCGCGATGTTGTCCGAGAAGATCTTGTTGTTGCCGACGATCGTCACGATGTTGTCGGCGGTGATGATCGTCGTGCCGAACAGGCCGAGCTCCTTCACGGTGCCCGTGACGCCGCCCGCGCTAATCACGTCGCCGATCTTGAACGGGCGCAGCACCTGCATGAACACGCCGGCGGCGAAATGCGCGAGCAGGCCGCCCCAGGCCGTGCCGATCGCGAGGCCGAGACCGGCGAGCAACGCGGCGAACGAGGTGGTCTGCACGCCGAAGAGCTGCAGGATCGCGAGGATCAGCAGGATCGTCAGCAGCACGCCGACGACGGAAGTCAGGTAGTCGGTGAGCGTCGGGTCGACCTTGCCGCTGCGGCGTACGACCTTGCCGAGCAGGCGGGTACCGATGCGGATCGCCCAGCGGCCGACGAACCATAGGACGATCGCGGCGAGGAGGTTCAGGCCGAAGTCGAGGCCGCGGGTCATCAGGAATTGCTGGGCGGTGGCGAGATCGATCATGCGTTCTCCGGGTAGATAAACGGGGCGCGACGTGCGCCTGGCTGCGCAGTTATACCTGTGCGGTGGCGGGACGGCAATCGAGCGGGTGCGATGAGATGCTCAAGAAATGTCAAAGACATTGGCGCTGAGGGCGGTTCTGACGGATGTGTGGTGTTGTCCGTTGGAACGGACACGATGGCGTTCAGACAACGACGCTGACGGGAGCGTCGGTGCAAGCACGTCCGGAAATACTGGAGTATGCCGCAGCGGGAGACGAACCCGTGTCACGTGGAGCGCTTGGTCATGCGGGCTCGGCGACCGGTTACTTCGGCGCGCGGCCGTACGTGTCTTCAAAGCGGACGATGTCGTCCTCACCCAGATACGAACCCGACTGCACTTCGATCAGTTCGAGCGGAATCTTGCCGGGATTGCTCAGGCGGTGTGGCGTGCCGAGAGGAATATAAGTGGATTGATTCTCGGTGAGAATGATTTCCGCGTTCCCATTTGTCACACGTGCTGTACCTTTCACTACGATCCAGTGCTCGGCCCGATGATGATGCATTTGCAGGCTCAACTGCGCACCGGGAGCGACGACGATGCGTTTGACCTGAAAGCGGTCGCCGGCATCAATGCTTTCGTAGGAACCCCATGGTCGAGGGACACGACGATGGGTGACTGATTCGATCCGTCCCGATAAGTTGAGTTTCTCGACTAACTTCTTGACGTCCTGGACATGATCGCGATGCGAGATCAGGACAGCGTCAGCAGTTTCGACAATCACGACGTCCCGGACGCCGATTGCAGCGACCATCCGGTGTTCCGCACGAATATATGAGTTTGCGACCGTGTCTGTATAGATGTCGCCGGAGATAGTGTTGCCTTGGTCGTCGCACGCAGAGATATCGGCGAGCGCACTCCACGAACCGATATCGCTCCAGCCGAGCTGGGCTGCCGGAACCACGGCAGCACGCTCGGTTTTTTCCATGATGGCGTAATCGATGGAGAGGTTTGGACAGGCAGCGAATGCCGAGTAGGCGAGGCGCAGGAAATCGTAGTCTTGTTGAGCTTGCTCGAGCGCCAGCAATGCCTGTCGATTGATATCGGGTGCATGTTGCACGATATCGTCGAGATAGGCCGATGCGTTCAACAGAAACATACCGCTATTCCAGTAGTAACGGCCATCTTGGAGGAATTCTGCCGCGCGCTCACGATCAGGTTTTTCGACGAATGCGCTGACGGTGTGAGCATCGTGGCCGGTCTCAAGCGCTTCGCCGCGGCGGATATACCCATAGCCCGTGTGAGGTTCGGTAGGCGGAATCCCGAATGTGACGAGATGCCCTCGCCTTGCGACTGCGATTGCCGTGTCGACGGCCGTGACGAATGCCGGCACGTTCTGAACGATATGGTCGGACGGCAGCACAAGAAGCAAGGCATCCGGATCATCGCGTAACGCAATATGTGCCGCAACAGCAATGGCCGGGGCAGTGTTGCGGCCGAGCGGTTCCAGCACGATTGCTCGCGGCTTGATTCCGGTGTGCTGAAGTTGTTCGGCCACCATGAATCGATGCTCGTGATTCGCGACAATGACAGGAGGTGCGATCCCCGGTATTTCATTCGCCCGTTGAACCGTTTGCTGGATAAGGGTCTGCTCGCCCGCCAGCTTCAAGTATTGCTTCGGGTAGTTGCTGCGGGACATTGGCCAGAGCCGGCTGCCGTTGCCGCCGCAAAGAATGATCGGATGGAGGCTCATGTGGAATACCTGGGCCGGTCCTCAGTTGTCGAGGCGAGCCATTTTAACAAAGCATGGTGCTACGAAGCGTCAATTTGGTCGCCTCTAGCTGCTGCGTACGCAACGCTAGACCGAGTGGCCTCGAGTCATGACTCGTCGATACTGCCACGAAAGATGGCGCAAGATATTGCGAGTCCAGCGAAATGCCTTCAAGTAAGGGCGCCAGCGATCCCGGGCGACGTTTCTCAGCGGACGCGCAGCAGCCTTCGCCAACTGGCTGACGACGGCTTCGGGGGTTGTGAAGAGCTGGAGTTTCCAGTCCCAGTAAAGCGGGTAGTGCAGCAGAGTGCCCGCCACCAGCATATCGAGCGACAAAGTCCGCTCCCGCCAAGGTAGAGGGGAGAGATCGTCGTCGGTGAGGCCCCACCCGGCATAGAACGGTAGCCCGTAGGTACAGACGGTTTTGCCACGCAGCAACGCATCGAATCCGGCAAGAGACGATAGTGTATGCACCTCGTCTGCCGCCTCGATGAGTGAGATCATGTCTGACTCAGAGTCAACGATGTTTGCCAACTGGGCGGCATTGGTGAGGCCGTTCCGGTTTCCAGACAGCACATCCGGGTGAGGCTTGTACACGATGAATGCATCGGGGCGACGCTCGCGTACGCGGCGCAACAGTGCGCCAAGATTATCGATGCCGCGCGCACCGAGCCGGATAGATGCGTCATCGGCAACTTGACCAACGACAAGCACGACCTTTTGATTGACGGGTGCCAACCAGATAGGCGCTTTGCGCCCGAGGTTGTATTTAGTGATGCCGCCCGCAACGATTTGACTTCGTAGTGCAGCAGCGCGTGCCAACTCCGCTGGAAGGAAATCTATCGTGTTGAGCAGGGTCGACAGATCGCTCGGCGCACTGGCATCGAAATAGATTCCGCGCCGATCGATGACCTGACTGCGTGGCGCAGACATATCGGAACCCAGTCCGCTGGAATGGATGAAGCCGTCCTCCATCCTCACCCGCGGCGTAGTGGCAGGCAGCGCTGTCGCGTCGCGTGCGCCCCATAAAACCGCATGTTCGTCGGTACCGAGAGTGGCCGGTCGGGCACTCCAGCGTAGGCGACCTCCGCCGGCATTCAGATAGGGCGTTGCAAAAGGGCGTTTCCACCATTGAAAGTGGATGCCGGCAACGCGTCGCAGATCGGCAAAACGGTGTGCAACTGCATGCTGTAGATCGACAGCATCGAGAACTGCGTCGAGTGTGCCAACCGTGTATGTCTCAAGGTCCAGGTAGTGGGCCGACCGCGAAAAGACGGCTTCAAACAGAGCGGCGAGTGTGGGGCGCGCGTGACGTCCGGGCAGTGGCTGCGCATCATTCGTGAGTCCCCAGCCAGCATAATAGGGGGCGCCGAACACGTAGATGGGCACTCCAGCGAGCAGTGCCGCCATGCCTTCCGAGGCGGCAACCGTATAGATATGGTTCGCTTGTCGTAGGATATCGCGCAGTGAGCTTGAGCCGGAGACGGGGTGCACGTTATGAGGCAAACGTGCCCGTTCTGATAACCAGGGGCCTCTACCGGGATCGTTGCTACGCAAGATCCAGACTTGTGCGTCCGATTGAAATTCCGCGAGGTGGCGGAGCAGCGCCGAGAATTGACGACATCGGTCGCGCACGGACACGCCCACGTCGATCTCTGAACGGATGCGCTCGTCCATGACGACAACATGCTTGCTTCCATTGTTGAGGCGCAGCGCATCCGGTAATGGATCGATCCGGCTACGCAGATGCAGTGCATCGCTCTCAAGTACGCGAGACATCAGTGTTGCGTTTCGCCTTGATGTGCCGAGCCGTGGTTCTGAGCGGAGAATTGCGTCGAGCGAGTCTATCAGCGCGTTCTGCGGCGCCCTCTCGACGGACACCTGGAACCATGAAAGCTTTACTGCGGAAGGGGATGGCCGTGCAGCGAGCGGCCCAGGCCATACTGTCGCAGTTGCCGATGCACTGGTTCGGTGCGGGGATGAACAGGCGCGCCGTCGTGGGCGGATCAGTACGTTCTCGATGCGCAACGTGGCTGCTCCTGAGATTCGTCGCGTCAGGCGAGTGAGTCGAGAAACGCGTCGACTCGCTCGAAGTGTTCGGACCATGTTGGTCCACGGAAATGGGCAACCCGAGCCATTTGAGCTGAGCGTTCGGGGCTATTGGCCGGCACGTATGCGAGGATTCGGTTGATCCAATCGGTGCCGTCAAGCGGGTCGAGGTAGTCGGGAATGTCAGCGGCGATCTCATGGAAGATTGCGAGATTGCTAGCAATGACGGGCACGCGCAGCATCAGCGCCTCGACAAGCGGCAGGCCGTAGCCCTCGACGAAAGACGGAAAGAGGAGCGCCCGCGCATGTTGGAGCAGTGCGTGAAGGCGCTCGTCGGAGCAATTCGACTCTTCGTGCACTAGACCGCGAAGCTCTGCGCAGCGTTCGAGCATGTCGACCACGTTTTCGCATTCCCAGCCGCGGCGACCGATGATCACGAGTCGTGGCGCTGCTGTTCCCAAGCGTTCCGCAAGGCGGCGCCAGAGATGCAGGACGAACCAATGGTTCTTGCGCGGTTCGATGGTACCGAGCATTACAAAGTAGGGTGCGTCGAGGGGGGGCGGCGCTGGCGCGTAATGCGAGACTGCAGGTGCGAGATGTGCAACGACGCTCGGCGGCAGCGAAAGTCCAGCGCGCCGAGCCTCGATGGCTAGTTCGTCAAGCGTCGCATGCGAGTTCGCGATTAGACCGCTCGCGTGCTTCAATGCTGTACGAATACGCAGACGATGAGTCGCGTCGACGCCAGGGCGGCAATATTCTGCATGCGTCAACGGAATCAGGTCGTGGACCATAAAAACTGGACGAGCGTTTAGTGCACGCATGGTCCGGTAGTATCGTGGAAATTCCATCCCGTTGTGGCTTGTATGCAACAATATTGCCCGTTCAAATCGATCTCTGTTGAACCGATTCAGTAGTGCCCGCGCAACAATTGAACGCACCTCGTTTTTCTCCCGCCGAGGCGAGAGCAACAGATTGAAGATGCGTTGCGAATTGCTTTCAGTCAGGACGGTTGAGAAACCCCGTTCACTGAAAACCGCCCGCGCGTGATTTCCGTATCGCCTGATATACGCGAGTCCAACCCGGTCGACTCCCGTCGGGATGAGTCCGTCGTAGTGGCGCGTGGTCAGGCGGGTGACGTCGAGGAGAATGTTTGTCACTCGGTTGAAATAAGAGTGTGCCGGGAGGTGGGGGATGTTGTTCCGGAGAGGGCTTTGTACCCCGCTAAGGTTTCGAGTTCGGATGCAACAATTTTCCAACCCGTTATTCTATGGCATGTTGCATTGTGCGACAATTCGCGCCAGCCCATATTTATCGACCGCATCACATGCCGCATTTGCTCAGTCGTGCTGTACTGCCCACCTTGATAGTCGGCGTGCTTACCGGGTGTTCCGTTGTTCCGACATCCGGACCGAGCACTGCACGTATTAATCAAGTCGCTGATTCCTCGAACAATGCAGCCGAGGCTGCGGGCATCCAGGTCGTCGATATGACCGATGACGTCGCGCGTAAGCTCCACGCGGAGCGCGGACAAGCGGATTTTGCGACAGCACTGGGTGATACGGCCCAGTTTCGTCAGCAACTCGGCGTGGGGGACTCGATTGAAGTGTCGATCTGGGAAGCCCCTCCAGCGACCTTGTTCGGTGCACTACAGGGCGACAGTCGAGGCGGCCCTAGCAATGCCCGCGTTACAGTCCTGCCGGACCAGACCATCGACGGAAGTGGCATGATAAATGTGCCGTTCGTGGGTAACGTGAAGGCTATCGGACGGACGCCGGTGCAACTCGCAGCTGACATTACCGGGCGCCTGAAGAACATTGCGCACGATCCACAGGTGCTTGTCAAGCTATCGCGTAACGCAACGTCGTACGTGACGGTTGTCGGGGATGTCGTAAGCAGCAATCGAATGCAACTCTCCGCTCGTGGCGAACGCTTGTTGGACGCGCTTGCAAACGCGGGCGGTGTTCGGCAACCGATCGATAAGATCACGCTACAGGTCACGCGTGGCAACGAAGTCGTATCGTTGCCGCTGCAAACGGTTATTCGCGATCCGAGGCAGAACATTCCGTTGCGCGCGGGGGATGTCGTAACTGCATTGTTCCAACCTTACAGTTTCATGGCGCTTGGTGCGACTGGCAAGAATCAGGAAATTAACTTTGAAGCGCAAGGCATCACGCTTGCGCAAGCTCTTGCGCGGGCTGGCGGTTTGCAGGATTCCCGTTCCGACGCCAAGGGTGTGTTCGTCTTCAGAATGGAAAAGGCGAATGCACTTGCATGGCCCAATTTACCGGTCCGAGTCACGGCGGATGGCAGGGTTCCTGTTATTTATCGACTCAACTTGCATGATCCCAATTCGTTCTTCGTGTCTCAGAGCTTCATGATGGACAACAAGGATCTGCTATACGTGTCGAACGCGCCGATCACGGATATTCAGAAGGTACTTAATTTGGTATTTTCTGTCGCTTACCCCGTTGTTACCGGTGTGCAGACATTCAAGTAATGGCTCTACAATTAAAATGCCGGGTGCCAGCGTGTTCGCCTATCACATGCAAGATCCCGAGCGGTATGGTGTTGTGGAATTCGACCATGCAGGGAAAGCAGTTGGTATTGGGGGGAAACCAGCAATACTGAAATCCCATTGCGTGGTGACGGTTCTGTACTTTTACGATGAACGTGTGGTCGACTTCGCGAAGTCGATCAAAGCATCGTCATGCGTTGAGCTTGAGACCACCGATCGCAATGCGCTGTACCTAAAAGGGTTGCTTGATGTAAAAACAATGGGCGCGGCTATGCTTGGTTTGACACCGGAACACACGATTTGATGTTCGAAGCATCGCACTCTATTGCTACGATGGAGTATCGACAAGGCCCGAAAATCGCCTGCGTCGAGGAGATTGCATGCCGGCTAGGCTACATTGATGCAGAGCAGCTTGAGTAACTTGCGCAGCCACTCAGCAAGAACGGATACGGGCGCTACTTGCGGAACCTTCTGAAGGAGGGCAAGGTTAGATGAATGGCATCGATGCGATCATTCCGGATGTCAAGATATTGGAACCAACGGTGGTTGGTGATACGCGTGGTTTTTTCGTGGAGAATTTCAATCATCGCTCCTTTGAAGAAGCAATCGATCAGCCAATCACTTTCGTACAGGAATCACTCGAGGTCGGCAA
This sequence comes from Burkholderia sp. ABCPW 11, assembly GCF_001523445.1. NCBI lineage: Bacteria > Pseudomonadati > Pseudomonadota > Betaproteobacteria > Burkholderiales > Burkholderiaceae > Burkholderia > Burkholderia sp. ABCPW 11. The sequence continues at coordinate 255,554 of NZ_LOVM01000032.1, forward strand.
AGAACGTCGGGGAGCTGCATTATCAAATCCATCACGCACCGGGAAAGCTGGTCCGTATTGTCGCGGGTGAAGTATTTGATGTCGCGGTCGATATTCGGCGCCTGCCGCCGACGTTTGGTCACTGGGTCGGCGTGACTCTGCCTGAGGGTGGATGCCTGAGGAGTTTGCTCACGGCTTAGCCGTGATATCGGATGCAGTCGAATTCCTATACAAGACAACCGATTACTGGTACCCAGACGCCGAACGGGCCATTCGTTGGGACGATCCGATGTTAGTGATCGAATGATCAGTTACCAACGACGGCCTCGTTTCGGCCAAGGATCGTGCGGCCTCGGCATTCAAAGACACTGCATATTTCTAAATGCCGAGGTGTCCGTTAGGCTAGTCGGGCAGAAGGACTTATTTCTTCACGAACGGTAACCAAGGGCGTTCGCCGCGCGGACGGTGCGCCAAGGTAAAATCTTCCTTTTCCAACGTCAGGTTGGGGTTGTAGAAGCGGTCCGGTTTGGAATCTGTTTTCCATCGTGCCCGCATGTAGTTTTTTTCTCGTTCGAGCCTCGCGCGGCTCTCCGCCGATGCTTGGTCACTACCCCGTGAATATGATTCGTGATGGTACAGGACTGCATAAGGCGTCCATGTAACGTGGTATCCCGCCGTGCCTGCGCGTAAACAGAAATCGACGTCGTTGAACGCGACGGTCAGATCCTGTTCGTTGAAGCCGCCGAGTTCCCGGTAAACCGATCGTCGAACAACTAGGCAGGCGGCGGTAACCGCGGAGAAGTTCTGCGTTAGTATGGCGCGCCCCGCGTAGCCAGGGTGCGTTCCGGGATGCAGGCGATGCGCGTGACCCGCAAAGCCACCGATGCCAATGACTACACCCGCATGCTGAACAAAGCCGTCGGAATAGAGTAGTTTGGCCCCCACGACGCCGACTTCGGGGCGAAGTGCTTGGGATACCATTTCGTTCAACCAGTCAGGTGAGACGACCTCGACGTCATCGTTCAGCAAACCAATGATCTCGCCGGTTGCATGTTTTTCCGCAAAATTGTTGATAGCGGAATAGTTGAACGGTGCATCGTAGTTTATGACGCGAATTTTGTTGTGATTCGAGATTCGCTTCAGGTAACTTATTGTTTCGGAGCATGTGCTCTGGTTGTTAACGACAACTATCTCGTAATTTTTATACTTGGTTTTACGGAGGATGCTCTCGATGCATTGTTTCAGAATATTCCGGCCGTTACGTGTAGGAATCAGTATGCTGACCTGAGGCTGTCTTTCTGGAATCGGATAGATGACGCGGTAGGTTCCAATGATATGGCCATGCTCGACACGCGCGCCCGGTTTGTCGGAGAGAAAGTCCTGTATGGCGCGCAATGCGGCGTCATAGGCGTAGTGTTTGGCGTTCGGATTGGCCGCCGTCGATTCGTCATGAAGGCGCCAATGATAAAGGACATGTGGAATGTGTCGAATCTGAGCCGGCCGACTGGCGCGCACGCATCGCAGTGCCAGATCGTAATCTTGGCTGCCTTCATAACCAATGCGAAATCCCCCGATTTCACGAAGTAGGGAGGCTCGGTATACACCCAGATGCGAAATCATGTTGTGCGAAAGGAAAAGATCGGGGTTCCAGTCACTCTTGAAATACGGGTCACTTCGATTGCCCGCGTTGTCAATCTTGTCTTCATCAGAATAGATAACGTTTGCATCGGGGAAGCGATTGATCTCCAGCGCGACATGGTAGAGCGCATGTTTCGGCAGAAGATCATCCTGGTCGAGAAGCGCAACGAAACTACCTTCAGCGATTGCCAGTGCACTATTCGATGCGGCTGATATGTGGCCGTTGACGTCCCTGAAATGTACCTTGATACGCGAATCTATTGCTGGCAATGATGTCAGGAACGGCCGGACGTCGCTGGCGGTGGAGCAATCGTCTGCAATGCACAACTCCCAATTCGAATACAGCTGATTTCGTACCGAGTCGATTGCCTCTTTGAGATAACCTAATGGGGGATTGAATGTTGGCATTACAATCGAAATCCGCGGCTTCTGCGAAAATTGCGCGATATGGGATCGAATCGCGGCTTCATCTGCATTGCTCAATGCAGTGTAATTATCGATGAACGTCTGATAGGAAGGCGGTGCAGAATGAATCCTGAGTTTTGCACAGTCTTCATAGGCGCCGAGGAGATCAAAGAAGATGCGTCTTGTCTTTAGCGAGTACTGCTTCGCTTGATTGGTTTTTCTAAACTTCCAGATGTCGCTCGCAACCCATTCGGCCATCCTCACGACGCGCTCGATTTCAGTTATTGCGGTCATGACGATCGGCTGTTGGACGATCACACCCTTGCCTCGCATCGGTATCCAACGAAGTGCGCGAACAGTTGGCGGAAGCTTAAATACGTGCTTGATGTTTCCGGGCCGAGTTGTGGGAATAACAATACATTCTGCCTCAGAAAACCCTGAGCCGCTGTCGACAAAAAGTTGTGCCTGAAGCTGTGCGCCACGCCGAACTAAAGATGATTGCATATACACCCACCCGCGAGGATATGTGCCATCTATTGGAATTAGTTCGAATGTGGGGTCGGTGCCAATAGATGTCCACGTATTCGGTCGAGTGTTGTCTATCGCCACGTCTTGCATGGGCGCCAGTTTGAATAAGAACGTGCGGCGAATAAACGGAATGGATTGGGCGGGCATTTAACTTTGTCGGTAAGCAATGAAACGTATTTGGCTGCGTTGAACGCCGCCTAGCTGGAACTCGTTACTTCTCCCGTTTGCTGCGCACGGCTACTCACTGTACAGACCGATACTATCTGGCACGGGAAGCATGTCTACTGCATAGGCGTCGTGGGATGTTGTCGTTGGTCGAACAACATGCGCTGCGGTTTTGTCGATCGATATCGGCCCCGGGGGCATCGAGCATTTGCCGGAGCGCGTTCCTTCCCATCGCGGCGTCGATGCCGGACATAATCACGACGTGATATTGTCCGATCCGCGAACGTCCGATGGGATGTGCTGCTCTGCAGCATACTCAGTATTAGCGAACTTGTTCGGCAACTGCTCACTTCCCATCGATTCAATGGCTGATTCGAGTGACGTGCCGATAAGGAGGGTATTTTCCGTGACGTCGACGGTTTCGTTGGGCGACGACATGAATGTTTGGTCCATGATGCTCGCGACATGAAATGAGGAACCATGTGCGATTGATGTCGCGCTAGTGTTCACGGTGTCTGCCTCAAATGTTGCCCAGTTGGATACGGTTGCGCCAGGGCTCAGGCTGGAGATGATGCGATCCTGCTTCAGGATCCGTTCTTCGTAATTTAGGCACAACTGACGAAGACGTGAGACCTCCTCAGCTTTGCTTCCGAGCATCATACCGAGCGAGCTCAACTCCTTCTCGTAGTTGTCGATAAGCGTTCGAAGTACAAGCGGATCTTCGGAGTAATAGTCCGATGCGGCCGTACGCCGAATTCGGCGCGCAATGGTGGTCGTGCGTTGCTCGTGGCGACGCCAGTCGATATGACCGATCCCGAGCCCGTCAAGTTCGTCATAGATCGGCTGAAGTCGATCTGCCAGATAAACAAGAAATTCGTCAGGAATTTGAACCTCTGGAGACGAGTTGACCTTGTCACTTGCATTATCGATCGCTGGGAATTGATGGTCGATTTCAAGAAAATCGCATACGCTTGCCAGTGCTTCTCTGGGGGTTTTGCGAAAATCTTCAAAGTAGAAGATTCGGAGTTCGTGATCTGCTAAGAATCCTCGGAGATTTTTGATAATCTGATCGTAGCGTGCATGTTTCCAGAACCAATCTTGATTGAGTGTTTCTTGGAATCTCTGAAAGTACTCATGTGAGATCTCATGAGCGAGTCCGTTCCAAGCCAGCTCAAACTTATAGTGCGACCAAACTCGTTCAAGTGGGTCACGGAGCACGTAAACTGCCCGGATATTTTTCGCATTTGTTCGAACCAGTTGCCACCCGGCTTCATCGAGACAGCTGTTCAGATTCGAGAAATCAGCACAATACTTGGCACTTCCAGCGTCCTGATATAGCGACTGATACCATCGGTCATCGATTTCATGCTGCGCGGCATACCGCCCGTACCATTTGAATTCGGTGGCGTTGTCTTCTACGAAGTCGCCGGAATAACCGTTCTGTTGATCGAGATAAGAGGCGAGTGTGCGGACACGGTTGTCTCGGGATTCGAAATCGCAATGTTGCCTAACATGAGAGAAATAGTGTATTTCTTTCTGGGGCGGAAAATAAATGTCGGGATGATCTTTAAGCTGTGTATAAAGCCACGATGTTGATGCCTTCATCGCGCCGATGCTCATGAAAAGATTTTCGATCATTTTTGTTGTGCCAATTTACGATTGAATAGTTCGGCAAGCTGGCTAATTTGCTGCGAAGAGTAGCGTATGTTTCCTGACGTGGATCGCTGTTTGTATTTTCCCGGATTTTGATCGATGATATCCAGCGTTGACGAGAGAGCATCTGCTGTTGGATCTACGACAAAACCATTTTCTTCGGTGATTTCTTCTCCGATAGCACCGACATTCGATGCGACAACCCAACAGCCACAGGCAACTGCTTCCCGGGTAACCAACCCGAAGCTTTCAGGCCAGAGCGAAGGAGCGAACAGTACGTCGATACGCCCGTAAACATCTATGATTCGTTGTTGTGCGACGCGGCCAATAATGGTAACGGGCACGTTACCCCAAAGGGTTCTTTCGAAGAAGTTCTCCGGTTGTGAATGATCGACGACCAGTGCCTCGATATTGTTCGATCCGCTTCGCATGACGGCGTCGCGAAACAAAAAGAATCCCTTGTGGGTGGCCATTCCGCCGATATGTCCGCAGATGACGCGTTTGCTATATGCCGTGTCTTTTGTCTTCCAGTCAACAAAATCAGAAATCCCGTTACGATTCGTCAGGCAATTGGAAATGCCGTTACTCTGGTAGAGTTTCGTATATGTTTCCGAGACACACAACACCTCTTCAGCGTCGGCGAGCAATGCCTTGAGGTAGTTGCGACGATGAAGAGATTCCTCCCAGGTAATGCCTTCCGGTAGCTGATACTTTGAGAACGGATCGGGATGCCCGTCGGAGTAAACATTTCCTTTCGTATCGGTTAGGAATTGATAGTCGGAAATCCACCACGCATCATGAGCCGTGACATAGTACGGAATACCCCGATTTCGTGCTGCTTCGACGATGCCTCCGCCGAGGCGTTGAATACAATGAAAATGGATTAGATCTGGCTTCTCGAATTCCAAAAATTGGTCGAAGATTTCCCCAATTTTCGGATCGGTTTCGTGCCAGTCCATGTTGACGCGCCACAGAATCGACGTCGAATAGACACGCACCCCATTGTGGACGTACGGGCGCAGCATGTACGGTTTATGATTGTGCGCATCGCTCGTGAATACGACCAGATCGAAATTCTCAGAATACCGTTCCGTCAGAAGTTGCACCTGATCGGCAACGACGCGCGTTGCTCCCCCGATTGCCTGAGGCGGGAAAAAGACATTGACAATGGCAATTTTCGGTCTGTTGTTACTCATGGCTTCGCGGCGTGTAATCAGATTTCTGAATGCTGGCGAACAGCAGAATCAATGAAGTTGACGATGTTTTCGGAAAGCGTTTCAGGCATGTACGTTGACTGAATATGCTTTTGCGCGGCGACGCCCATTTGTTGCCGGAGGGACGCATCAACCGTGAGTTTTTCGAGGTATTCATACCACTCCTCGGGGTTTGTCGCCAGGAAGCCAGTGACCCCATGGTCGATCGTGTCAACGTAGTTTTTCGTCTTACTCATGACGGATGGGATGCCGAAATACGCGGCCTCCATCCACTTGATCTCGCTTTTGCAATCATTAATGACGTCGTCATGCAGAACGGCGAGATTGATGTCAACCGATGACAGAAAATTCAGGTAACTCTTTGGTTCAAGTACGGAGTGGAACTGGACGACCTGATGCCCGTGCTTCTTCAGGAACTGTGAAGGGAGCTTGAGGTGGCCGATTGTGACGAGGCGCGCCTTCGGATAGTTCTGCAGCAGTTTGTTGATTGCCGGCAGTGCGATATCGATGAAGTCGCTATTGTGTGCTAGTGTTCCGCTGCCATAGAAGATATTAATATATCCCGACGAGTTTGTGGCCGCTTTTGTTGACTTCAATATGATGTCGTCTAGCGCATTGCGATGGAGAAATCCCGTCCGATATCTGACCAGTTCAGACAATTTGTCGAGTAACGGCTTGGTTGACGATATTGCGAAATCGCAAAGCGTCGCGGCTGCACGGAATACAGCGGTATCTTTGGTCAGGTTTGCATAGACTTGCAGCGATACTTGGCCCCCGAATGATTCGATAGGCGGCGGGCTGACCGGATCGATAAGCAGATCGTCGATATCGTAGAACGTGATTTTCCCGAGTGCCCTGGTGCGCTCGATCGTGCGGATAGTTCGGATCGAAGCGGGTACCCTGTAGAAAATTACGACGTCGTGGAAATTGACGAGCTCGTCACATTGGTCATGATCGCGATAATTGGCGGCGGTAGCCTGATAGCCGGCAAGTTCCAGTTGTTCGACTTTCTGTTCGATCCGATACCGTAGGCATTGCGGCAGATCAAACGTCCCGATGATCAGGACACGGTTGCTGCGAATCGGGGTCGAGAGTTTGCGCTGTATGGAGTAGGCGGTGAAAAACCGGGCGTATGCATCAGCAACGAACTTCGTGGCAGCCTCTGACGTTTCGATAAGCGCGTTGCGCTCATGGCTGATCGCAAGACAGTTGAACACCTGCTCCTGCGTATACCAGTAGTTGTACAGGACGTCGTCGAGCTTGTCGGAGAGAAGATCGAGATTGGATTGCGTTGCGGTTGCTGCAATCAGTACTTCAACTGCTTTGTCAAATTGATGCACCTTGGACAGAGCATGTGCGAGATTCTGTGGCACCCATTCTGAGCGGGAGCCGAGCTTTAGCGCATGCTGGTAGTGAGCGACCGCTTGGTGCAACTCATGACGATTAACAGCAAGATTGCCGAGATGCTCGTGCGCAAGTGCTGTAGGCGCAAAATGAAGCGACAACTGATACAACTCGTCCGCCCGTGAACGAGACTCGATGCGCTCTTGATGTAGGGCGAGCTGGAGGTAAAAGTTGGCGTTGGTTGCGGCATCGTCGGAAATCGACAACTTGCGTACCGGAATCTGAGTGGCGATTTCCTTGAGTGCTGTAAAGAAATTCGGGAAATGCTCGTCCGGATTCAGTCGGTGAATTTCGTCAAGAGTCAATTGCGAGGGCAGCACGCGGCGCGTGACGCCTAGCGACGAGAGAAAGTCGTCGAGTGACGGAAATCGGCCGTCTTGACGTCCCTGCTGGAGCCAGTGCTGGATCGCCTCCTCTCTGCTCTTCAGGTGAGCTAGGTCCGGGTAGGCATCGACATAGAATTGCCAGTCGAACCGGAATGGTCGGCCGTGTGCAGCCCCGGTTTTCAGATAGTGATAAGTCGCGTGATAGCTGCTTGGCAACGAGGCCTTGATGTCTGGATTGAGTGCGACATAGGTCTCCGGTGCAAAGTCCTCGGGCAAGTCGGCAGGGTCGAGGTGTTCCTTCTGAAGTAGCGCATTCAGATTAGGATGACGGCCTTCTTCTGGCCCTTCCTTGCGCCAATGCATAACCAGTCGTGCATCACTCAGCGACGCCAGATCGTTGTACCAGCAGCGATAGAACGAGAGGTCGAGTTCGGCCGGAGTAGTGTCGCGGCCCGATGCATTTCTGCGAGATCTGAGAAAGATTTTTTTCATTGCCGGCCAAATTTAAATCGATGTTCAGGTTTTCGTGGCAGTAAAGTGCGGTGAATATCGATCGTTCGTGAATGCAATTGGTGTTTGTGGATTAAGAAAAACTCTAGAAAATCAAACGTTAGATTCGTTGTGGTAGAAATCGAGCGCATTGTCGACCGTGTCGAAGTTGTGCAGCTTTCCGGACACGAGGACGGCAGCGCGATCACAGTGTTCGCGCATATATCCGGCGTCGTGGGAAACTATAATCATGGCGCGGTCCTTTCTTTTCTCGAACAATTCGTGATGGCACTTCGCATGAAAGCGTGCATCACCAACTGCCACAATCTCGTCAATCAGGAAGCAGTCGAAATCGACGGCTAGAGAAATTGCGAACGCGAGTCGCGCTCGCATCCCGGATGAGTATTTCTTGACCGGCTCCCGTAGGTACACTCCAAGTTCGGAAAAGTCATCGACATACGGTGCAACCTTAGCGAAATCCACCCCGTAGATACGGCAAATGAAACGAAGGTTGTCGTATCCGGTGAGGCTGCCCTGAAATGCCCCGCCGAACGCGAGTGGCCATGAAATGGTCATATTCCGCTCAATGTTGCCGGAGGTCGGGAATTCGGCACCGCTGATCATCCGGATGAGCGTCGATTTGCCTGCGCCATTGCGGCCGAGGATGCCGATTTTTTCCCCTTTCTGCACATTGAGGTCGATCTTGTCGAGGACGACGCGTGGACCTTGGCGGGTGCGATAAACCTTTGTGACGGCTTTGATTGCGATCATTCTGGCTCCACGCGTTTGCTGACGTCTCGGACCAGCATCATCCCGACCAACGTTAATACCGAATTGGCCGCAATAAAGTAGAGAAGGTTTTCGTGCGTGCGGACAATGTTTCCGAAGTACCCGTGCCGAATCATTTCAGCACCATGAACCATCGGTAACACGAGAATGTATGGATGTACCGCCTTCGGTAGCCAGTCGACCATGAACACGGCACCCGAGAACGGGAAGAGGAGATACGTTGCGGTGTGCCAGACGCGCTCAAACACCTCCGAGCGCTCGGAGGCGGCGCCGATCGTCAGGCCAATGGCGAATGCGAACCAGCATTGCATCAGCCAGCCGATCGTCATCGTAAGCAGATCGGCAGGAAACGAAGCCAAACCAAGCGCGGTAAATATAAGGATAAGGAGCGACAGGGATGCGGTGGCGCCAGCCGTTTCGAGTATCAAGCGTGATAGGAAGACGTCGAGTACCCGGACATTGCGGTGATACAGCAAGCTCAGGTTCGGCTCGATTGCCTTCGAACAGCGATTGCCCGAGTTTCGCCAGACGAGCAGTGACGAGTAACCAGTCACGGCGAAGCCGGCAATAGGCAAATTCGATCCATGGGTGAAGTGACCGAGAGACCAAACGATCGTCACCCCCGACGTGAACATCATCGGCTCAAGAAAGAGCCACAGAAAACCGAAATTGTGGCGTCCATACCGCGTGATAATCTCGCGCATTAGTAGCGCGAAAATGACCTGGCGCTGGATCTCGAACGAGCGCCAGAGAGAAGGCTTGATGGTCGTTGTCGTGTCAGTCACGATGCTCTCGAATGCCGGCGATCAGGATCGTTAGAACACCCCAGGCAATAATGCCGAGGATCAAGGTCGCAAGAATATTCCGCAGGCGACGCGGTTCGAGTGCCATATCCGGCTTGGACGGCTGCACGACACGCTCGAGATAAAGTTGCTTGCGCATTGCGTCGTTCCGGGCTTGCTCGAGCGAAGCGAGTGCGACCGCGAGTTGTTTGTCGGCGAAATCTCGCTCGAGGGAGAGGCGTTCATACTCGGCGGCCTTGTTGGCAAGCGAACGGTCACCGCCAGTAACTTGATTGCTTCTTTTGGCAATCTCGTCCCGCAGCGAGCTGATTCGGCGCTCTAGGATCGGGATTTGTGGATTGTCGCGCGACGCTTGTCTGACTTGGTTGAGTGTGACCGTAGCCGCGGCCATTTCATCCTGAAGATTGGCGACCTGCTGAAGCTGCAGGGCCGACTGCCGTTCCGGGTCGATTACGCCCTTCTTGTTCCGGTAATCCGAAAGATTAAGTGCCGCGGTTCTAGCGCGTTGTTCGGCCGTCTCCACTTCGCGCGATGCAAACTTGATCATGTCCTCGCGTGCGCGGTTGTTGAGCTGATTGACCAGACCCTCGCTTATCTCGATGAGGTTTTCGTTCGCAGCGTATGCTTGCTCCGGCGTGAACGCACGCGTTGTGAGGGTCGTGATCGAAGATGCCGAGTCGAGCTGGACCGTTATCTTGTTTTGGTAGTAGCGGTAAAGCGCTTCAAAGCTCTTGTCGAACGAAAAGCCGCCAAACCGGCTGAATATGTCGACTGCCGGTGCCGAGTAACCGCCGACGAGGTCAATTTTTTCGTTTAAGCGCTTCAGTGCGTCGCGCGACAAGATGTAGTCCTCGACCGTATAGCTGTCGTCCTGTGAGCGAGACAGCCCGGTATTGGTAAGCAATGCGCCGAGAGTGCTTTGAGATTGGCGTTCGGGGCTCCGCACCACGAAGCGAGATTCTGAGATGTAGACGTCGGACGCGATCAGACCATAGTACGTCGTAGCAATAACTGTCGGAATGACCACCGTGCAAATGAAGAGCGGGTTGGCGCGACGAAGCTTGTTCGTTACTTTGTGCACCAGCGACTCTCGGCGTGCTGCGGAAGAAGCGGTAACTTCCATTTCGAATCGATCACAATCAAAGAGTGGGGTTTGGCGAACGTGTCGCATCAAACGGGAACGTACGGTACAGCTAGCAAAAAAATCTCAAGTAAGCTGCGGTGCACGGCAGACGGGTCGGTGTTGCGAATTCGAGCATGATCGGCAGTTTTCCGAGACGATGATGTCGAACAACAGATCGGCTATGTAGGAAAGCGAGTCGAACATTCGAGTCGAGTACCTAGTTGGCCGATTTCCTGGATTTCATCGATGACCGGACGACGGCCTGCGATTGGGGTGCCCCGGAGGCGATGCGCAATGTCGGTGATACCCGGTACAGCGCGGCTGGATTGCCGCTGAGCCAGTAGTCCAGCGGTGCGCATCCTTCGTCGAGCGATTTTAGCGTTCCAATGGGAAGCGTTCCAGCAATCGCTCAATAACAGAGGCATAGCAGAACGTCGGCGGCGAGTTGTCCCTCGGCGAGCGGTTGTGTAGTTTGCCATTGCGTTGTCAGGTTATGCTCCGGATCGCTTGTGCAGCCGGATCGGTGAACTGATGGCTACGATGGGGCCGGCGCTGCGTGGCTCTCGGCTCGATGTTGCCGGTGAGGCGAGCAGGTTCAGCGCATTGTGTGATTCCGGTAACAGCGGAACGGGTAGGCCAACGGCCACAGCGCAAAACCGCGCCGTCCCGCTTCGAACTGACAGACCGAGCGGTCTCGCCGATTTTGCCTCGGTCGTCTGGTGGTCGAGGGGTGCTTGGCAAGTTCCAGCGGCCAGCGGAATTTCCTGGGGCACCAGCCTTTGCCACCTCATGCCCGGCCCGTACCAATACTTCCACGCATCACCCGTCATGGTGGAGGAACTGGATGCAGCCGGATTAACCCGAAAAACAACTGATCCCATCAACTGATACCGCTTTCTCGGTTGAATTTCGCTTGGTTCACACGCCTGACATCTTCGGGGCTGGCTCGAGCATTTGCCGATACGTTTGAGGGTATGGCAGGGAAGGCGGCGCAAGGAAGGGGAGCGGCGCAGCGGCGATTATATAACGACTTGATATGACTATTGCTATCGTTCTTCGGCGTCGGAGCGACACTGATTTTAAATTTTTGTGAGCTTTATATTTCTTTCCCGCGTAATGATGTATTCTCCGCTGTCCAGCCCGTAGCGCCAACAAGACCATCCAGACAGGCTCGTTTCCCAAGGGGGGGGCTCTTGGGTGCCCTGTTTTGCTCCACTCAAAAAATCGATGCATCGATCCTTCCTTGCCTTGCAGGGCACGGCTTCACCGTTCTTCGGCCAGCTTGCGTCTGCGTTGCGTGACCGAGGGCATGCGGTACGCAGGGTAAATTTCTGCGGCGGGGATTTTGCTTACAGTTGTAAAGGTCCCGTTCTGAACTACAGTGGCCGCGCGAGCGACCTTCCAGGGTGGTACCGGGAAATGCTGCAGGCAGGCAGCTATTCAGATATCCTCATGTTCGGCGATTGCCGTGAGGTGCATGCGCATGTTCACCCAATATCGCAGGCGATGGGTGTGAAAGTACATGTGTTTGAGGAAGGTTATGTTCGGCCGCACTGGGTAACACTCGAGGCGCACGGTGTCAATGGGCGCTCACTCCTGTCGCGTGATCCGAAATGGTATTTTGACCAGCGCGGCGTGATTCCGCCAAGTCCTGCGGGCTTGCCGACTGGCTACAATCTCTACGAGCGTTCGTTGCACGATATCCGGTATCGCGCTGCTAACGCTTTCTATGCTGCGCGGTTTCCTAACTATCAATCGCATCGGCCGAAGAACGGTGTGGTCGAATATGCTGGATTAGGGTTTCGCGCTTTGCAGCAAGGCAGGCATCGTCGCGAGGCGACCAAAGTAACGAAAGCGCTACTTGATGAGGGGCGTGCATATTATCTGTTTCCATTGCAACTCAATTCTGATGCGCAGATAGTTTTTCATTCTCCGTTTGACGGAATTTGCAGTGCAATTGATCGCGTCATGCGGTCGTTTGCGGCCCATTCGCCCCAGGGCAGCCTCCTAGTGATCAAAAATCATCCACTTGACACGGGACTGATCAATTATCGTCGGTTCGTCTCCCGGCTTGCCGGCGTTCTGGGTCTTGCCGACCGCCTACGCTTTATTGATTCCGGACATTTGCCAACTCTGCTGGAGCATGCAAGGGGCGTCGTGGTCGTGAATAGCACGGTGGGGCTGTCCGCAGTTCACCATTGCCGACCGCTCATCACGTTGGGAACTGCGATCTACGATATAAATGGCCTCACTTGGCAAGGTACGCTTGAGGATTTCTGGACGCAAGCCGATCGTCCCGACATGGCACTTTATCAAGCATTCCTTAACTACATCATGCATCACACCCAGATCAACGGTGACTTTTATACCCGTAGCGGAATTGCGATGGCGGTTGAGCGCACAGTCATGCGGCTTGAGGCGGCTCGTGCTTAAGGAGCGCGTACGTCACGTAGTCGTTACGGGCGCTAGTTCCGGAATTGGGCTTGCATTGGCACTAGACTATGCCGCTCCTGGGGTTGTCCTTGGATTGGTTGCTCGTGACGAAGCGAGGCTTAACGCATGCGAAGCAGCTTGTCGTGAACGGGGGGCAACTGTTGTCGCCGGTCGTGTTGATGTTCGAAATGCGTTGCAACTGGAGGCATGGCTTCATCGATTCGACGACGCTTATCCGATCGACCTGTTGATCGCTAATGCAGGGGCAGCAAGCACGCTCGCATCCAGTTCCGATTGGGAGGCCCTCGATCGAACGGTAACGGTCAACGATACCAATTTCTACGGTACTTTACATGCAGTCCTGCCGGTGGTCGAGAGGATGCGTGTGCGCAAGTGCGGGCAGATTGCAATGGTCAGTTCGATCGCAGCACTGCGGGGTATGGCTATTTCGCCGGCCTATTGCGCCAGCAAGGCAGCGATCAAGGCGTATGGCGACTCAGTTCGTCCGCTGCTTGCACGTGACGGGATTGTCGTGTCCATTGTTTTGCCGGGATTCGTAAAAACTTCGATGAGCGATGTGTTTCCCGGTGACAAACCATTCATATGGTCGGCCGACAAGGCGGCCCGCCACATACGTGCCGGGCTTGCGGCTAAACGTGCGGAAATTGCCTTTCCTGCAATGCTCGCAGTAGGCATGCGACTACTTAACTTTTTACCGGCGTGGATTGCAGACGCCATACTGTCGCGCCTGTCCTACGTTCCGCGAGAGGGGCGATAGCTTGAACGGGGAACTTGCGGCGCATGGTCTCGCAGTTGCAGCGGCGCTGGTGTTGTCCTTTGGCCTGGATTTGATCGTCCGCCCGCGAGGCGCGTGGCGTCGGCCGCTGGCTGCCGTCTTGTTGCACGCGTTAGCAGTCGTATGCGTGTTTTGCGTGGCTTTCTCCCTAACCATTCGGCCGCTCTTTTCTGCGTTTGTTTCTGTTGCACTTGTCGGTCTTCTAGCTGCCGTGAGCAATGCGAAGTACGAGTCGTTGCTCGAGCCTTTCGTGTTCACGGACCTCAGTTTGTTCAGTCAACTTTTCTCCCATCCACGTCTCTATCTGCCGTTCCTGAGCGCAGGCAAGATAGTTGCGATTGCGACCGGCGTGATATTGCTGATGAGCGGCTACGTGCTCGAGCGTCCGTTGTTTCCTAGCTTTCGCGGTGTTGCCATGTTGGGTGCGGCGATGTGTTTTCTGTGCGCGCGTTGGTTTGCCGCTCATCTCGAGCTATCGCTTGTCGCTGCGGATGATCGGAGGCGGTTCGGTTTTTTTACAGTATTCGCCGCCTATTTGCTGAATGGCTTGCGCATTTCCACAGTCCGAGAATTCGAGCAGCAGATGGGGGTGGGGGTATTCGTCTCCGGTGTCCCAGTTAAATGTCCGGATGTCGTTGTGATCCAGAGCGAATCCTTTTTTGACGTTCGTAGAGTGGGGCCGGCAATCAATCGCGATATTCTTTCCCGATTCGATCGGGCCTGTCAGGAGGCGACTGTTTATGGTGAACTGACGGTGCCAGCCTGGGGCGCAAACACGATGCGCACGGAATTTTCGGTACTGACCGGCCTGTCGTTCGAGCGCCTCGGCTACGCGCGTTTTTATCCGTATGCGTTCGTGCGTCGCGCGTGCGCGTCGATCGCAAGCTGGTTCGGCCGCGGCGGTTATGAAACGCTCGCGCTGCATCCGTATTACGCCGATTTCTTTGGCCGAAATCGTGTCTTTCCGTTGCTCGGATTCAACACATTCCTCGACATCGAATACTTTGCCGACGCGCCGCGTGCTGGCCCGTATATCTCCGATGCCGCCGTGCTGGACGCGGTGATCGCCGCACTGGAAAGCGAGCGCGAGAAACCACGCTTCATCTTCGCGATGACGATGGAAAACCACGGCCCGTTGCATCTCGAGCAGGTTTTGCCTGGAGAATCCTCTTCACGGCATACTTTGGGCGAGGGCGCATCTTGGCGCGATCTGACTGCCTATCTGAGACACATTGAAAACGCCGACGCAATGATCGGCCGCTTGCTCGATCATTTACGCGCCAGCGATCGTGAAACGGTCGTTTGTTTTTACGGCGACCACGTTCCCGCGCTACCGCACGTATTCGAAAAGCTGGGCGTTTCTCCACAAACCAGCGACTACTTCATTTGGCGAAATTACGGCACAGATACTCCAGAATGCCGGAATTTGGCAGCCGAAGAGCTTGGGGTTGCACTGCTGCATGTGGTACAAGATGACGGAAATCGCGCGGAAGAACCGCACGCATCCGAGAAAGCGACATAAAAGATGAATAGTAAGATTGCAATAATTGGGGCGGCTTGTCGGTTTCCCGGGGGCGCAAACAATCTTGGCGACTTCTGGCAACTGCTGCGCGACGAACGCGACGCAGTAACCGAAATCCCCGCCGACCGCTTCGGCACCGATTTCTACCAGCACCCGTCCAAACGCGAACCGGGCAAGAGCTACACGTTCGCGGCCGGCGTGCTCGACAACGTCGCCGGCTTCGACGCCGCGTTCTTCGGCATTTCCCCGCGCGAAGCGGCCCAGATGGACCCTCAGCAGCGCCTGCTGCTCGAACTCGCATGGGAAGCGTTCGAGGACGCCGGCGTGCGCCCGGCCGACATGCGCGGCAGCAACTGCGGCGTTTTCGTCGGCGCGGCCAGCATGGATTACGGCAACCGCAACATGGACGATCTGAACGTGATCGATCCGTATTCGGCGACCGGCAATACGCTGAGCATCGCGTCGAACCGCGTGTCCTATCTGTTCGACCTGCACGGCCCGAGCATGACGGTCGACACCGCCTGCTCGTCGTCGCTCGTCGCCCTCCATCAGGCCGTCAAGGCGCTGCAGTCCGGCGAAGCCGACGTGGCGCTCGCGGGCGGCGTCAACCTGCTGCTGCATCCGTTCGGCTTCGTCAGTTTCTCCAAGGCGTCGATGCTGTCGCCGCGCGGCCGTTGCCGCGCATTCGACGCGACCGGCGACGGCTATGTGCGCTCGGAAGGCGGTGCGGTCGTGCTGCTCAAGCCGCTCGATCGCGCGCTGGCGGACGGCGACACGATCCATGCGGTGATCGCCGGCTCCGGCGTGAACTCGGTCGGCCACTCGCCGGGCGGGATCAGCGTGCCGGGCGCGGCCGCGCAGGCAGCGCTGCTGCGCAGCGTGTATGCACGCGCCGGCATCGATCCGCAGTCGCTCGCTTATCTCGAGGCGCACGGCACCGGTACGGCGGTCGGCGATCCGATCGAAGCGCGCGCGCTGATCGACGTCGTGTCGGGCGAGCGCCCGGCGGACCGTCCGCTGCTGATCGGTTCGGTGAAGACCAACATCGGCCACCTCGAAACGGCATCCGGCATGGCCGGCCTGCTGAAGGCCGTGCTGTGCCTGAAGCATCGCGCGGTGCCGCGCTCGCTGCACTTCGTCACGCCCAATCCCGGGATCGATTTCGACGGCGGGCGTCTGCGCGTCGTCGATCGCTACATGCCGCTCGACGCGGGCGGCGCGCCGCTGACGGTCGGCGTCAACTCGTTCGGTTTCGGCGGAACGAACGCCCACGTCGTGCTGACCGAGGCGCCGGTCGCAAACGACGTATCGACGGCAGCGCCCGCGCCGAATCAAGCGCAACCGTCGCCGCTCGTGCTGACCGCGCGCAGCGCGAATGCGCTCGCGGCGCTCGCAGGCCGCTATCTGGCCATGCTCGACAACGGCGCCGACTGGCAGGCGCTTGCCGGCGCGGCCGCGCGACGACGTCAATGGTTCGAACATCGCGCGATCGTCGCGCCCGCCGCCGTGACGGAAGGCCGTGCGGCGCTTGCGGCGCTCGCGCAGCCGGCGCAGGAAGGGCTGCCGGCCTGTGTCGCGACCGGCCAGGCGCCCGCCGACGCGTTGCGCACCGCGCTCGTGTTCTCGGGCAACGGTTGCCAGTGGGTCGGGATGGGCAACGAACTCTATGCGGAGAACGCGGTTTTCCGTGCGGCGCTCGACGAAGTCGACGCGCTGTGGTGCGAGGACGGCAGCCCGTCGCTTGTCGACGTGATGCGCGGCGGCCCGAGCGCGGAATGGCTGGCCGGCGCGGGCGCCGAATGGCTCGCCGCGACGGAGAACGCGCAGCCGCTGCTGTTCGCGATCCAGGTCGGGATGATTCGCGTGATCGACGCACGCGGCATGCGTTACGACGCGGCGATCGGCCACAGCGTCGGTGAAATCGCCGCGGCGTGGGTGACGGGGGCGCTGTCGCTCGCCGACGCGGTGCGCGTGATCAAGATCCGCAGTCGCGCGCAGGCGATGACGCGCGGCAGCGGCCGGATGGCAGCGGTCGGCATCGGCGAGGCGGCGGCGCGCGAGCTGATCGCGCGCCACGGGCTGGCGCGCCGGGTCGAGGTGGCCGGCATCAACAGCCCCGATGCGGTCACGCTCGCAGGCGAACTGCAGGGCTTGCAGGCGCTGGAGGCGGCGCTGCGCGGCAGCGGCAAGTTCTTCCAGATGCTCGATCTCGACTATGCGTTCCACAGCAGCCACATGGATCGCATCGAGCCGGTGGTGCTGGCCGAACTGGCCGGCGTGCGGCCGCAATCGGGCAACGGCGCGTTCGTGTCGACGGTGACCGGCGGCCCGTTGGCCGGCAACGAACTGGATGCGCGCTACTGGTGGCGCAACATCCGCGAGCCGGTGCGCTTCGGGGACGGCATCGCGCACTTGATCGAGCAGGGCGTCCGGCTGTTCATCGAAGTCTCGCCGCATTCGATCCTTCGCACGTACGTGAAGCAGGCGATGACGGCGGCCGGCGTGACAGGCGTGGCGCTGCCGACGCTCAAGCGCGATCACGGCAGCGCGGCGACGCTGCGGCAAGCGATTCTCGCGGCGATCGCGCACGGCGCGAGCGTCGATCCCGACCGCTTCGCGCCCGGCGCATCGCGTGCGGCATTGCCGTCCTATCCGTGGCAGCGCGACCGCTTCTGGCTCACGCCGACCGTCGAAGGCTACGGTCTCGTCGATCGCCGCCGCGAGCATCCGCTGCTCGGCTATCGCCTGCACGAACACGCCTTCGGCTGGGAAAACCAGCTCGATCCGGCGAAGCTGCCGATGCTGGCCGATCACGTCGTCGACGGCGGCGTGGCGTTCCCGGGCGCCGGCTACGTGGAAATGGCGCTCGCCGCGGCGCGGACCTTCTTCGATACGCCGGATGCGGCGCTCGAAAACGTCGAGATCCGCACGCCGGTCGTGTTCCAGCCGCAGCAGGCGAAGCTGTTCCGGCTCGTGATCGAGCCGCGCACCGCGACGTTCACGATCGAGACGCGCGACCGGATGTCCGACGGCGCATGGGCGCTGAACGTGACGGGGCGGATGCTCGAAAGCGGCAACGCGCTCGGCGCCGCGAGCAGCGTGCCGGCCGAGACGCTCGAGCGCCTGCTCGCGCTGCCGGCCGTCGACGGCGACACGCTGTATGCGAATACCGCGGCGATCGGCCTCGGCTACGGGCCGGCGTTCCGCTGGGTCCGCACCGTGCGGGTTGCCGCGGCCGAGGACGTCGCGCTGGCCGACGTCGCCGCGCCGGCCGCGTGCGGCGATGCGCGGGCGCTGTCCGCCTATCTGCTGCATCCGGCGCTGATGGACAGCGGGTTTCATCCGCTGTTCGCGCTGCTTGCCGCGCAGGCGCGCGACGGCGAGCATCCGGCTTACGTGCCGGTGCAGATCGGCCGGGTCGACTACCTGCGCGGCGACACGGTCGCCCGCGTGCTCGCGCGGATCGACCGGCGCAGCCCGCATTCGATCGTCGCGCATTTCGAATTCCTCGACGCGCACGGCGCGATCGTGGCGCGGCTCGGCGCATGCCGGTTCCGGCGCGTGGATCTCGTCGGTCGCCGCCAGAACCTGCCTTCGCGTTTCGTCTACCGCCTCGAAGAGATGCCGCTGGCGAACGACGTCGACGCGGCCGCGTTGCCGGCGCCCGACGCGCTGCTCGCGCAAGCCGTCGCGCGCGTCGATGCCGCCGGCCTCGACGGCCGCCGGACGCAGCATTTGACCGAAATCCTGCCGCTGCTCGACGTGCTGGCGAGCCTGTACGTGCTCCGCGCGTTCGATGCGCTCGGCGTGTTCGCCGGCACGTGGCAGCCTGCTCCGGAGCGGGCGGCGTTCGCTGCACGCCTGGCCGACATGCTCGTCGAGGATGGTCTTGCCGTTCGTGACGGCGCGCGCCTGGTGCGCGACGATGCGGCGTGCGCGGCGCTGCCGCCGCTCGACGATCTGTGGCGCGGGCTGCTGGCCGAATCGCCGGGGCACGTGGCCGAGCTGACGTTGCTCGCCCATTGCGGCGCGGCGCTGCCCGACGTGCTCAACGGTGCGAAGGACGATGTTCGCTGGTTGTCGCCCACCGGGCACAGTCTGGTCGAGCAACTGCTTGCCGCATCGCCGACCTGGCAGCACGTGCACGCGCTGCTGGCGGCCAGCGTCGAGCAGGCGGTCGACGCGTGGCAGCCGACGCGCCGGCTGCGCGTGCTCGAACTGGGCGCGACGGACGGCGACGTGCTGCAAACGCTCGGCATGCATCTCGCCGCCGCGCGCTGCGATCACACGATCGCCGCGACGGCCGGGCAATTGGCCGGATTCGATACGGATGCGCAAGCGACGGTGCGCACGGTGGCGTTGCAACCGGGCGAACGCTTGTCGCTGTCCGCCGACGATGCCGGGCCTTATGACGTGATCGTCGCGAACCGCGCGCTGAGCGGCCGTCACGATCCGGCCGATGCACTGAATGCGATGCGGTCGTGGCTGGCGCCGGGCGGCTTGCTGCTGCTGGCGGAGTCGCGTCGCGGCCGCTTCTCCGACATCGTGTTCGCCCCGCAGGCGGCGGCGACAGAAGCCGATGCGCCCGCGCCGCTGGCGCCGACGGATCTCGAAGCGGCGCTGGCGCGCGCGGGCTACGTCGACGTCGTGCGGCATGTCGAGCAGGGGCTCGATCTGGATGGCACGCCGACGTTCGTCATCGCGCGCAACCCGGCCAGTACCGCTGCCGCGCAACACGGCAGCGACGCGAGCGATCTCGATGGGCTCGCCCGCTGCGAACAATGGCTCGTGATGCACGCCCCGGACGCGGCCGGCGGTTTCGGCGGGCGACTGGCCGATGCGCTCGCGCACGCGGGCTATCCGGCCGATATCGTCGACGTCACGCATGCGGCCGACGCGATCGCGTCGTTGCCGGCCGGGCAGCCGGCGCATGTCGTGTTCTGCGCGCCGGAGACGCCGCTCGCCGATACGACGACGGGAGACGGCCTGATGGCCGCGCTGCGTCACGGCGTGATCGCGCTGGCAGCACTCGTGCGCGCGCTCGGCGCGCAGCCGAACGCGGCCACGCGACTGACCGTCGTCACGCGCGGAGGCGCGCCGTTCGCCGAGGCCGCGCATGCGCATCCGGAACAGGCGACGCTGTGGGGCCTCGGTCGCGTGCTGGCGAACGAGCATCCCGAACTCGCGTGCCGGCTGATCGACGTCGATCGCACGGCGGAAGGGATCCCCGATGCGCTGATTCGCGAGCTGACCGGCGCGGCGGTCGAGGAAGAAGTCGTGCTGAGCGCACACGGGCGGCTGGTGCCGCGCATGCTGACGGCCGCGCAGGCCGCGGCGCGCAGCGACGGCGCGATGGCGCGCGCGTCGGTGCTCGCGTTCGACGCACCGGGCTCGCTGCGCAATCTCGAATGGTTCGCGTTGCCGGAACGCGCGCTGGGCGACGACGAGGTGGAAATCGAGCCGGTTGCCACCGGCCTGAATTTCCGCGACGTGATGTATGCGATGGGGCTCCTGTCCGACGAAGCGGTCGAGACCGGCTTCGCGGGCGCGACGATCGGCATGGAACTGTCCGGCCGCGTCGTCCGGGTGGGCCGCGCGGTGACGGAATTCGCGCCGGGCGACGCGGTGCTCGGCTTCGCGCCGGCATCGTTCGCGACGCGCGTGAGGACACGCGCGCAGGCCATCGCGCCGAAGCCCGAACGCCTGTCGTTCGAGGAAGCGGCGACGGTGCCGACCACGTTCTTCACCGCGTACTACGCACTGGTCGAACTCGCACGGCTGCGCCGCGGCGAGCGCGTGCTCGTGCACGGCGGCGCGGGTGGCGTAGGGATCGCCGCGATTCAGCTCGCGCGCCACTTCGGCGCGGAAGTGTTCGCGACGGCCGGCAGCGACGAGAAACGCGAGTTCGTGCGTCTGCTCGGCGCCGATCACGTGCTCGATTCGCGCAGCCTAGCCTTCGCGGACGAGATTCGCGCGATGACGGGCGGCGAGGGCATCGACATCGTGCTGAATTCGCTCGCCGGCGAGGCGATGGTGCGCAGCATCGATACGTTGCGTCCGTTCGGCCGTTTCCTCGAACTCGGCAAGCGCGATTTCTACGAAAACAGCCATATCGGCCTGCGGCCGTTCCGCAACAACATCAGCTATTTCGGCATCGACGCCGATCAGTTGATGGGCGCGTTGCCGGCGCTGACCGCACGGCTGTTCGGTGAAGTGATGGCGCTGTTCACGGAAGGCGTGCTGCATCCGCTGCCGTATCGCGCGTTTCCTGCCGAGCGGGCCGAGGATGCGTTCCGCTACATGCAGCAGGCGCGCCAGATCGGCAAGGTGCTCGTGACCTATCCGTCCGGTACGCCCGCGCCGACGCGCGGCGTCGCGCGGGCGGAGGCGCTCGCGCTCGATCCGCATGGCGCATACCTGGTGGTCGGCGGCACGGGCGGCCTGGGCTTCGCGAGCGCGCGCTGGATGATCGAGCGCGGCGCACGCCGGCTGACGCTGGCGAGCCGCTCCGGTGAACTCGCTGCGCCGGCGCGCGACGAGGTCGCGCGCTGGCACGATACGCTCGGCGTCACCGTCGACGTCGTGTCGTGCGACGTGACCGATGCGGCGGCGGTCGACGCGATGATTGCCGCGATCGTCCGGCGCGGCCTTCCGCTGAAGGGCGTGCTGCATTCCGCGATGTCGATCGACGACGGCCTCGTGCGCAATCTCGACGATGCGCGGATGGCCGCGGTGCTCGCGCCGAAGGTGGCCGGCGCATGGAACCTGCATCGCGCGACGCGCGGGCTGCCGCTCGACCTGTTCGTCGTCTATTCGTCGGCGACGACCTATCTCGGCAATCCGGGGCAATCGAACTACGTCGCGGCCAACACCTTCCTCGAGGCGCTGGTCGAACATCGTCGTGCAGCGGGCTTGCCCGGCACGTTCATGGCCTGGGGGCCGCTCGAGGACGTCGGCTTCCTCGCACGCCACGCCGATACGCGCGAAGCGTTGCAGTCGCGGATCGGCGGCGCGTCGATCACGTCCGACGAAGCGATGGCCGCGCTCGAGCGCGTGCTGACCGCGGGCGCGGCCGGCGAAGCGGTGGTGCGGCTCGACTGGCACGCGGTCGCACGCGGGATGCCGGCCGCGAAGGCGCGCCGGTATGCGCTGCTGCAATCGCAAGCGAAGGGCGGCGATGCGCGCGATGGCGGCACGCAGCTGCGCGAAGAGGTGCTCGCGCTGCCGCGCGACGAAGCGATCGCGCTGGTCGCGCGGACGCTGCAGGCGCAGATCGCGCGGATTCTGCACATGACGCCCGATCGCATCGCGCTCGACAAGTCGGTGCTCGATATGGGCATGGATTCGCTGATGGGGATGGAGCTCGGCCTCGCGGTCGAGGAAGCATTCGAGGTCAAGCTGTCGGTGATGGCGATCGCCGAAGGCGCGTCGGTGACGACGCTGGCCGCGCGCATCGTCGATTCGATCGGCGCGTCGGCCGATACCGGCGCCGATGCCGTGGCGGCGACCGATGCCGCTCAAGAGGCCGTCGCGGCGCTCGCCGCGAAGCATGCGATCGAAGGCGAAGCGCGTGCGATGCTCGATACGCGGCCGGCATCGGTTGTCGGCCAGGCGTCGCCGCCGCCGTCGCTCGAGGTGGCGCGGTGAGCGCGCCGACCGGCTGGGCGACGCGGCAGGGCACGCTGGCGCGCCCGCTGACGATCGACGGGCACGGGTTGCACACGGGCCGCCGGGTCGCCGTGCGGATTCTGCCCGCGCGTCCGGAAGACGGCGTGACGGGTATCGTGTTCCGTCGGGTCGAGCACGGGCGCACGGTTGCGACGTTGCCCGTCGATCCCGCGCTGCGCCGTGCGCAGCCGCTCTGCACGATGCTGCGCAATGCCGACGGCATCGGCGTGCGCACGGTCGAGCACCTGCTTGCATCGCTGCTCGCATGCGAGATCGATCATGCGATCGTCGAGCTCGATGCGGAAGAGGTGCCGATTCTCGACGGCAGCGCAACCCCATGGGTGGATGCGATCCGCGCGTGTGGCCGCGTCGCGCTCGATGCGCCGAAGCGCTTCATCCGCGTATTGCGGCCGGTCGTCGTCGCGGACGGCGATGGCGACCAGCGGCGCGAAATGCGGCTCGAGCCGGCGCCGCGCTACGAACTGAGCGTACGCAACGACCTGCGCGGCTTCGGCGACATGCATTGGGACGGCGCGCTGACGCCGGCCGCATTCGCGACCGACATCGCGCCGTCGCGCTCGTACGGGCGCGTGAAGTGGGCCGTGCCGGCGATCGTCGCCGGCTATCTGCGCGGCGTGCCGATCCTGCGCGGCGCGCGGCCGTCGTGCACCGCGTCGATCGTCGGCAATCGCGTGCTGGGCGGGATGCGGCTGCCGGAGGAGTTCGTCCGGCATCGCGTGCTCGACCTGATCGGCGATCTCGCGTTGGCCGGTGCACCGCTGCTCGCGCGCGTGAGTGCGCTGCGGCCGAGCCACGAGATGAATTTTCGGTTGGTCGATGCGTTGCTGGCCACGCCCGATGCGTGGCAGTGGGCTGACTTTTCCGACGCATGACACCACGCCTTTTAAAAATACGCGGCGTAACATAGCGTCTTTTCGAGATAACGCGAAGGAAGCAATGGCACTGGGAGAGCATCTTCGCCAGCAACTGGCGGCGAAAGCGCTGAAACGGCAACTGGAGCGCGCGACCGACGCCGCGGCGGCGCCCGGCGTGCCGGGCACGCCGGCGGCGCAGGCCACGTCGGCGCGCAGCCGCTTCGAATCGATGCCGCAGTATCAGCAGGTCCGGATCATGCGCGAGATGGGCGAGAAGCTGCGGGTCGACTCGCCGTTTTTCCGTGTGCACGACGGCGTCGCCGGAGCGACCACGCAGATCGGCGGCCGCGAATACCTGAACTTCGCGAATTACAACTATCTGGGGCTGGCCGGCGATCCGGCGGTGTCCGCGCGCGCGAAAGCCGCGATCGACCGCTACGGCACGTCGGCCTCGGCGAGCCGGATGGTCGCGGGCGAGCGCCCGGTGCAGCGCGAGCTCGAGCGGGCGCTGGCTGCGTTCTACGAGACCGACGACTGCGTCGCGTTCGTGAGCGGCCACGCGACCAACGTGACCGTGATCGGCGCGCTGTTCGGCCCGGGCGACCTGGTGGTTCACGACGCGCTCGCGCACAACAGCATCGTGCAGGGTGCGCAGTTGAGCGGCGCGAAGCGGCTGAGCTTCGCGCACAACGACTGGCAGGCGCTCGACGAGCTGCTGTCGCGCGTGCGCCGCGAATATCGGCACGTGCTGATCGCGATCGAAGGGCTGTACAGCATGGACGGCGATTTCCCCGACCTGCAGCGCTTCGTCGACGTGAAGACGCGCCACGGCGCATTCCTGCTGGTCGACGAGGCGCATTCGCTCGGCGTGCTCGGCGCGAGCGGCAAGGGCATCCGCGAGCATGGCGGCGTCGCGCCCGACCAGGTCGACATGTGGATGGGCACGATGAGCAAGACGCTGGCCGGTTGCGGCGGGTTCATCGCCGGCTGCCAGCCGCTCGTCGACATGCTGCGCCATCTGGCGCCGGGTTTCCTGTACAGCGTCGGGCTCGCGCCGACGCTCGCCGCAGCGTCGCTGGCCGCGCTCGAACGCCTGCAGGCCGAGCCGGAGCGCGTCGCGCAACTGCAGGCGCGCGGGCGGCAGTTCCTGACCGAGGCGCGTGCCGCCGGGTTGAATACGGGCACGAGCGCCGGGTATGCGGTCGTGCCGGTGATCACGGGCAGCTCGCTGAAGGCCGCGCAGTGGGCGAATGCGATGTTCGACGAAGGCATCAACGTGCAGCCGATCTTCTATCCTGCCGTCGAGGAGAAGGCCGCAAGGCTGCGCTTTTTCATCTGTTCGACGCATGAGCCGGAGCAGATCAGTCGGGCCGTTGCCGTGTTGTCGCGTCTTGCAGGACGCAGTGCGTGACGCGGGGCGCCGTGGTTTCGCAAGCGGTCCCGCGCGCCGGCGAACCGCCGCAGTTTCGCGCGGCCGATGCGGATGACGCGGCAGCGTGCGCACCGCTCGTGTTTGCGTCCGGTGTGGCCGAATTCGGCTTCTTTCTTGGCGAAAGCGACGCGCGCTGCATCGCTTTCCTGCAACAGGCATTCCGGTCGCGCCACGGACGCTTCTCGTGGCGCCGGCATCGCGTCGCAGTCGCAGACGATGGCACGGTGCTCGCGGTGATGGCGATTCACGACGGGCAGCGGACAACGTTCGACGACGTGCATGTCGTGTGGGCATTGATGCGCTTCTTTGGGCTGCGCCGTACGATCGGTCAGCTGCTACGCGGACTGGTGCTCGAGACAGAGATTCCGGCGCCGAAGCGTTCGCAGATTTTGATCGCACATTGCGCGACGGATGAGCGCCAGCGCGGTACGGGCATCTTCAGCGCGCTGTTTCGCAATGCGCTGGATACCGGCGCGTTGCCGGCCGAGGGCAGCCGTGACGTCGTGCTCGACGTCCTAACCCGAAACGTGCGCGCCCGCGCGCTGTACGAACGTCTCGGATTCGTCGCGCTGCCGCGGCTGCGCGCGCGTTCGCGCAGGTTGCCGGGCGAGCTTGATTCGATTCGGATGCGGTTTGATCGTCGCGTCCAACCAGGACAGTGGGCCGATGTGACGTAAGGCGGAGGGTTCAACCGTCGGTCGCCACGATAGCGCGCCGAAAAAGAAGAAGGGAGTAGAGGCGCTGGCGAGCCGGTGGCCCCGCCAATATCAGCCGTTCAACGGCAATTTCTGCATGATCGCGTGCACGCATTCGAGCGGACTTGCTTCGCCCGTGCGCACATGCACGTCGGGCAATACCGGCTTTTCATAGGTCGATTCGATACCGGTGAACTGCCGAATGGTCCCTTGCCTTGCCAACGCATACAGCCCCTTGGGGTCGCGTGCTTCCGCCACATCCAGCGCGACGTCGACGAAGACTTCGAAAAACCTGCCCTGCGGAAAACGCGCGCGCGCTTTGGCCCGTGCCTCCCGAAACGGCGAGATCAGCGCAACGATGACGACGAGCCCCGCATCCACCATCAGGCGCGCGACCTCGGCCGTTCGACGAATGTTCTCGTGGCGGTCAGCGTCGCTGAATCCCAGGTCCTGATTCAATCCTTCGCGAAGCTGGTCGCCGTCCAGCAGAAAAGTCCGCAGGCCGCGCGCGTCGAGTTGTTCCTTCAGTAGATTCGAGAGCGTCGATTTGCCGGCACCGGAGACACCGGTGAGCCATACCACGAAGGCATGGTCCTGCTTCATGCTGGAAAGCACGGATTGATTGCCCGTCAGCATGACAGGAAGTGGGTTTTGGAGATCTTGAGTCATCTCGGAGTCGATGTGCCGGTAACTGCGTCGTTGCTTTATTGTGATGCGGATTCATCCGTCGGCGAATTGTAACGTGCCTTTTCAAAATTTGTAACTTGAATATTTTAATCAGGAATAAGCGTTCTCCTTCGCGCGGCACGACGATGTGCGAGTCCTTTCCATCAGGTAATGATTGCCGATTCGCCGTAATAATTCGAAATGAGAACGTGTCGCCGACGGAGAAGAAGGTGCGTAAAATGTCGGCCCCGTTTCGTCGCCCGCTGAATTTGCGGTACGTCCGGATCAGGCCCGACGCCATGAGGGCAATGGGGCGAGAGATTTGCGTCGGAATTCGTTGGAAGAACGGTGACGATTGTTCGTCGACGTGTCGCGGAATTCCTCGTACATATGTAGTCGACCGTGCGTCGATTATCGCCCCGGATTCCTGGTCGGAGTCAAATCGCAAGAGTATTAATTTTCTATTCCGGGAAAATCACAGTAGTACGTAGAGCCTGCTTTCGCCATGCGATTCCGTCGCTCATTATCGAATTGGGGGAATTATCCCAAGCCTGTTGCCGGACCGTATTCGTCGGGAGATGATTCGTATCGCTTTCGATTGATTCGGCGGTACCGATCACCGGTCCGTCAAAACGGATTGCCGCAATTGCCGTATCGCGCCGAAGGAATCGACACCTGAAATACGACGCCCGCTTTCGTCAGGATTGCGGCGTGTCACTTGTGCCGCGGCCCGAACGGCCGCTGCTGCACATCGGCGCCGTGCGCGACGATTGCCATCCCCTCCGGCACTTCCTCCCACGCGCCGCGCAGGTCGACGAGCGGCTCCGACACGACCATGAACGCATCGTCGCCGGCTTCGGCGATACGCGGGTTATGCGGATACAACTCGTGCAGGTGCTTGAACGACGTGCTGTGGAACAGCGACCGCGATTGCCGTTCGCTCGAGTAGCGCACCGCGACGATCCGTTCGCCATCGGTCGCGCAGATCGTCATGTTGAGTGGGGCGGCGACGCGATGCCGCGCGGCGGTTTCCTCGACCACGCCGACCATCCGCTCGAGCGCTGGCAGCGGCGCCTGCTCGAGACCGTACGTCAGCGCGAGGCGGAACATCAGCTCGGAGTCGGTCGAGCCTTCGAGCGTCGGGAACAGCGCGGGATCGACCTTCATCGTCAGGTCGCGGCGCAGCTTGTGGAAGTCGCGGATCAGCCCGTTGTGCGCGAACAGCCAGCGGCCGTGACGGAACGGATGGCAGTTGGTTTCCTGCACGGGCGTGTCGGTTGCCGCGCGAATATGCGCGATGAACATCCGCGAGCGGATCGCGCGCGCGGCTTCGCGCAGATTGCGGTCGTTCCACGCGGGATGCACGGAGCGATAGCGGAACGGGAGTTCGTCGGGATGCCCGTACCAGCCGATGCCGAAGCCGTCGCCGTTGGTCGTCGTCGCGCCCAGCTCCGAATGCAGGCTCTGGTCGATCAGCGAATGCTTTGCGCGGAACAGCACGGTTTCCAGATGGATCGGATTACCCGTATAGGCGAGCCAGCGGCACATGGAGCGCTCCTTCGCGATGTATCGTTCGCGCATGGTAGCCGACTCCACGACGCTTACGCGTCCAGGCGAGTCACCCGCACGCGCTTCGTACATCGCCGTCCGCGCGATGCGCACCCGCCCGGCCATGCGGCCGGGCGCAACACGACAATGCGATGCGGCCCGACGGTCGTGCCGCAGCCGCCGGCTCAATCGCCGAGCGCGTCCATCACGCGCGCCGAATAGACGAGCGCCGCGCCCGCATTCAACGCAATCGCGACGCCGAGCGCTTCCGCCACTTCCTCCTTGGTCGCGCCATGCTTGGCCGCTTCGGCCGTATGCACGGCGATACATCCGTCGCAGCGCGTCGTGACGGCCACCGCGAGTGCGATCAGTTCGCGTGTCTTCGCGTCGAGATGGCCGGTCTTGGCGCCTGCGCCGGACAGCGCCTTGTAGCCGGCCAGCGTATCGGGCGACAGCTTGGCGATGTCGCCGATGCGCGTCGAGAGTTCCTTCCGGTATTCATTCCAGTTCAGCATGATGCGTCCTTGTCGAGAAGAGTGAGGAGGGCGGCGGGTGCCGCGATCTCGGGCGATGCATGGCTATTCTGATCGCTCGCGTCGAGGGTTTCGATACGCTAGAGTGTCGATTTTTAGCGCAATCGTCTCATGGATGCATTGAGTCAACTGTTGTCGCTCGGTCGCAGCCATGTCAAGCTCGACGTGCGCTGCCTGCTCGACGGCCCGTTCGCGATGCCGCACGACCCGCTGCCGCCCGGCGAGGCGGCGTTCCATCTGGTGTTGGCTGGAACCTGCCGGCTGCGTGCCGCCGACGGGCGCACGCTGGAACTCGCGGACGGCGATTTCGTATTGCTGCCCGCCGGCGGCGCGCACGACCTGCTCGACGCAGTGGGCAGCCGGTCGAAGCCGCTCGTGCCGCTGCGCGATTCGAGTGCCGGCGACGGCGCGGTGCTGCCGATCAAGTCGAATCTCGATCCGGCCGAACCGGGCAGCGCGAGCGTGGATCTGCTCTGCGGACGGTTCGTCTATGCGCGCGGCGCGGGCGAACTGCTGATGCGCACGCTGCCGCAGGTGTTGCACGTCGGCTTGCGCGACGCATCGGGCGCCGCGCCGCTTCAACTGCTGACGAGCGTGCTGCGTACCGAGGCGTCGAACATGCAGCCGGGTGCCGGCGCGATCGTGAACGCGCTTGGGCAGACGCTGCTCGCGTATGCACTGCGTGCATACGGCCGCCGCGCGCGCGTGCCGTCCGGCTGGCTCGCGCTGGCGGCCGATGCGCGCCTCGGCCCGTCGGTCCGGGCCGTGCTGCAGGCGCCGGCGCAACCGTGGACGGTCGAATCGCTCGGCGCCGCGGCGGCGATGTCGCGCGCGACCTATGCGAGGCATTTCCGCGAGAAGGCCGGGATGAGCGTCGGCGCATTCGTCGCGCAGATCAGGATGATGCATGCGTGCGCGCTGCTGCAGGACACGCAGCGCGGGCAGGCGGAAATCGGGCAGGCGGTCGGTTACCAGTCCGAGGCCGCATTCGGCAAGGCGTTTCGCGCGGTGCTCGGCACGACGCCGGGGCGCTGGCGGCGCGCGCGGCGAGAAACGTGAACCTGCGAGCGCGCGCATCGTGACGCGCGCCAAAGCTGCTACCATGCGCAAAACGCAGTTCAACGAAAACGATTTCGAACAACAAGAAAGAGAGGGCAAAGCAATGAACCAGACCACCATCCAGCAACCGTCGTTCGCGTTCGTGGCCGCCTCGTGGGCCGCGCTGCTCGCCGGTTTCGCGGCATTCCTGATCGGGCTCTGGAACGCCGGCATGCAGCTCAACGAGAAGGGCTACTACTTCACCGTGCTGGTGTTCGGCCTCTATGCGGCGATCTCGCTGCAGAAGAGCGTGCGCGACCGCGCGGAAGGCATTCCCGTCACAGGCATCTACTACGGCCTCAGCTGGATTGCGCTACTGCTGTCGATCGCGCTGCTGATCGTTGGCCTTTTCAACGCGACGCTTCAATTGAGCGAGAAGGGCTTTTACGCGATGTCGTTCGTGCTCGCGCTGTTCGGCTCGGTGGCCGTGCAGAAGAACACGCGCGATTTGCAGAACGCGAAGCCGCGCTATACCGACGCTGATTCCGTGCCGTCGATCCAGGAGTGACGGTGCGGGCTGCGGGCGCTCGCTGATGCTGCTCGTTGCGTGATGAGGTCCGCGGCGGAACGTATTCATCGGGGCGCCGCAGGTCCACCGTCCGTTCGTTTCATCCATGCCGTCGCGCAGGCGATGGAGATGTTCCGGACACCGAACCTCGGGGCCGTACTGAGTGCGTGTGACGGTTGGGTTGCGTGACGAGCCCGGTGGATCCGGCTGACCTACGGCGAGCCTATCGAGGGCGTCGGAGTGCGATACAAAAGCGACAGACGCAAAAAAGCCTCCGCGAGGGAGGCTTGTTTGCACTATCGAAGATAGTTGGTAGGGTGGGAGGGACTCGAACCCTCGACTCTCTGATTAAAAGTCAGATACTCTAACCAACTGAGTTACCACCCCACGTTCTTGAAACCTGTCGGTTCGTTGCTTCAGCAACTTGGGCAACGACCTAAAGAGCAAAAGATTATAGCGACGGGTTGCAGGGCTGTCAACAACCCGTCACGATAATTATTTGATCGTTTCGAGCTTGCCCTGCGCCGTCTGCGCCGCGTTCGATCCGGCGTACTGCGACACGACCTGCTCGAACGTCTTCTTCGCGGCCGCCTTCTGGCCTTGCTCGAGCTGGTTCGTGCCGATCGCCACGAGGGCGTCGGCCGCGCGCGGGTGCTGCGGGAACTTGCTGACGATCCCCTGCCACGTCGCGGTCGAACCGCGGTAGTCGCGCAGCGCGTATTGCGCGTTGCCGTACCAGTACTGCGCGGTCGGCTGATAGGGGCTCTGCGGATACTTCGCGATGAACGCGCGGAACGAAGCCGCCGCCGCCTTGAAGTTGCCGTTGCGGAACTGCTGCTGCGCCGCGCTGAGCGCATCCGTTTCACCCGGCTGCACGGTGCCTTCGACACCATCGATCGTCGCCTGCTGCGGCTCGAACTTCTTCAGCCGCGTGTCGAGATCCTGGTAGTACTCCTTCTGCTGCCGCTCGAGCGTCGTCAGCCGGTTCGTCAGATCCTCGTTCTCGCCGCGCAGCGTCGCGACCTGCTGATTCAGCTGGTCGATACGGCCGGATTGATCGAGGATCGTACGCTGGGCGGCCGACAACTGGCTCGACAGGTTGTCGCTCTTGCTGCGCAGATCGAGTACGGCACGGCGCGCTTCGTTGTCGTCGAACATGCCGGCGTGCGCCGGCGCGGCCGACCACGCCGCGCCCGCGACGCAGAATGCTGCGGCAACGCGCAGCCAGGTTAAACGGTGCGTCATACGGCGATTCTTCCGTTACTTACTGTTGGTAGACGAGGTCGGCGCGGCGGTTCTGCGCCCACGATGCTTCGTCGTGACCCGTTGCCTGCGGCTTTTCCTTGCCGAGGCTCACGGCCTCCATTTGCGAATCGTTCACGCCGAGCAGGGCCATCGCACGGCGGACGGCTTCCGCACGCTTCTGGCCCAGCGCGAGGTTGTACTCGCTCGTGCCGCGTTCGTCGGTGTTGCCCTGGATCAGCACGTGGCGTTGCGGGTGGCTCTTCAGGTACTGCGCGTGCTGCTGCATCAGCGGCTGGTACTCGTCCTTCACCGAATAGCTGTCGAAGTCGAAGTAGATGCTGCGCTTCGCGAGCGGGCTGTTCGGGTCGTTCAGCGGATCGACGTTCACTTGCGCGACGTTGTCGGCGCTCGGCTGCGTGCTGACTGCACCCGCGTTGTTTGCCTTGTCGTCGAGCTTCACGCCCGACTTGCACGCTGCGAGCGCGCTGATCATCATCACGGCCAGGGCCAGACGAGCTTTATTCGACATCATGGTTACTCTCCTTGTGGTCATTGCATGAAGGGCCCCCACGACGGCTCGCGAACGGAGCCGCCCTGGACGGACAGGATCTGCGGCGGCGCGCTGCCGTCGGAGGGCACTGCAGCCAGAACATTGCGACCGCCCGACTGGGTCGCGTACAGAAGGTACTGGCCGTTTGCCGCGAAGCTCGGCGATTCGTCGCGATTGGTATTCGTGATGGCGTTCGCCGCGCCGGTCTGCAGATCCTGAACGTACAGCTTGAAGCCCCCACCCGTGCGGGAGATGTATGCGAGCAGCTTGCCGTCCGGACTCACGCGCGGGCTCGTGTTGTAGCTGCCGGTGAAGGTCACGCGCTGTGCGGCGCCGGCGCTTTCACCCTGTGCGGGCATCCGGTAGATTTGCGGCGCACCGCCACGGTCGCTCGTGAAGTAGATCCAGCGGCCGTCCGGCGAGTAGAACGGTTCGGTATCGATCGAGCTGCTCTGCGTGAGACGGCGCAGGCCGCCGCCGTTCGCGTTGACCGTATAGATTTGCGTATTGCCCGTCAGCGACAGCGCGACGGCGAGCGTGTTGCTGTCCGGCGACCACGCCGGTGCGCTGTTGTTGCCCTTCTGGTCGGAGACCATGTAGCGTTTGCCGGTCGGCAGGTCATGAATGTAGACGATCGGCTTCTTGCGCTCGAACGACACGTACGCGACCTTCGTGCCGCTCGGCGACCAGGCCGGCGAGATGATCGGTTCGGTGCTCGACAGCGCGATGCGCGCGTTCTGGCCGTCCGAATCCGAAATCTGCAGCTGGTAGCGGTTACCGGTCTTGATCACGTACGACAGCCGCGTGGCGAACACGCCGCGCACGCCGAGCAGCTTCTGGTAGATGTAGTCGGCGATCTTGTGGCCGGCCGTGCGCAGCGTGGTGTCGGTGGCCGTCAGCGACAGGCCGCCGAGGCTTTGCTGCTTCACGGTGTCGTACAGGATGAAGTTGACCTTGTACTGGCCGTTTGCGTCGCGGTTCACGCTGCCGGCCACGAACGCATTCGCGCCCTTGGCCTTCCATGCGCCGAGATCGACCGATGCGGTCTCGGGCACGGGCGTGCTGCCGGCGTCGATGTTGGTGAATTTGCCACTGCGCGCGAGGTCGGCGCGAACGATCGACGTGACCTGCTGCGGCAGGTTCGCCTCGTTCGTGAAATTCGCGGTGGCGATGGGGAACTGGGTCGACCCGACACCGGTGATCAGCACGTTGACCTGGGCGTTAGCGGCGCTGCCGGCCGTAATCAGACACGAGGCCACGAGTGCCCTGAAACCTAGCTTTGTCATCAAACTCATGCTTCTTGCTTCCCGTATGGCTTGGATCGCTGCGCAACGGCAGAGACAGTAAAAATACCCGATTCGTTCCCATCTGACAGCGACGCCCGGAGTGTAAGCGCATTTCGTTTCACTCTGCCGCCTTGAAGGTGATCGTAATGTCAGACGGGGTACGACCGTTAGAATCGGGCGGCAACGGGACCGACGCGTGGATCGCGTTGACCACGGCTTGATCCCACCCCGGATTCCCGCTCGAGCGGGAGACCGATGCGTTCAATACGTCACCGGACGGCGTGCACCGAATCTTGACGACGGTGGTCAGGCCCGCCCGCTCGCCGCCCCAAACGATGTTCGGCTTGACGCGGCGGCGCACCTTGTCGGCATAGCCCGGCGTGGCGGCATTGCCGCCGGAGCCCGTGCCCGTGCCGCTTTTCGCGAGGCCTTCGCCGCCGCCTTCGCCGGCGCCGGACAGCCCCTGCAGCTGCGCGAGGCGCGCACTGCGCTCGCGGTCGAGCTTCGCGTTCGCCGCCGCATTGGCCTTCGCGCGCGCCGCGGCTTCGGCCTTCGCCTTGGCCTGCGCTTCCGCCTTTGCCTTCGCGGCTGCGTCGGCCTTCGCCTTCGCCGCCTGCTGCGCTTCGAGCTGAGCCTGCTTTTGCTGCTGGAGTTTCTGCTGTTCGAGCTTTTGCTGCTCGGCGAGCTGCTGTTGCCTGAGCTTGTCGGCCTGCTTCTGTTTGTCGCGTTCCGCGGCCCGCTGCGCGGCGAGCGCGGCGGCCTGTTGCGCGGCGAGCTGCGCGCGACGTGCCTCCTCTTCCTGCTGGGCCTTCAGTTGCTGCGCGCGGCGTTGCTGCTCGAGCTGCGCTTCGCGCGCGGCCGCTTCCTGCTGACGTTTCTTCTGCTGCAGCGCGATGTCGGCCTGTTCGTCGCGCACCGGGGGAGGGGGCGGCGCGACCTTCGCGGGCGGCGTGGGCGTGACGACGGGCCGTGGCGCGGGGACGTCGGGCACTTCGGTCCACAGCTCGGCTTCGGCGCCGGCCGGCGTGCTGTTCTGCCACTGCACGCCGTGATAGAGGAACAGCGCGAGCAGCACGTGCATCAGCGCGGCGAGCGCGAACGCGCGCCATGTCCCACGCTCGCGGGGAGGCTGGAGCGGGTACGCGGATCTGCGCGTGGATTGCTGCCGGTTCATTGCGATTTGACGAGGAGGCCGACGCGCTTGACGCCGCGCGCCTTCAGATCGGACATCACGGTCATGACGGCATCGTACTGCACGGTCTTGTCGGCTGCGATCACGACCGGCTGGTCAGGGTGATCGGCCTGCCGGGCCGAGATGAAGCTGTCGAGCTCGGCCTTCGTCATCGTGTCTTCCTGGGTCGCGCCCGAGTCGCCTTTGTACTTGACGCTCATCGTGCGGTCGGCCTTGATGTTGACGACGACGGGCGGCGTCTGCTCCTGCGGCGCCGCGTTGCCGACGGTCGGCAGGTTGATGATCGACGGCGCGACGAGCGGTGCGGTGACCATGAAGATCACGAGCAGCACCAGCATCACGTCGATGTACGGCACGACGTTGATGTCGGCCATCGCGCGGCGCGAACGGCCGCCGCGCATGCTGGATCGGATGGGGCTTCCTGCCATGGCGCGCTCCTTACTGGGCCTGACGCTGCAGGATGTTCGAGAACTCTTCGATGAAGGTCTCGAAGCGGATCGCGAGGCGGTCGATGTCGTGCGCGTAGCGGTTGTACGCGACCACCGCCGGAATCGCGGCGAACAGGCCGATCGCGGTGGCGACGAGCGCTTCGGCGATACCGGGCGCGACGTTCGCGAGCGTGGCCTGCTGCACGTTCGCGAGGCCGCGGAACGAGTTCATGATCCCCCAGACCGTGCCGAACAGACCGATGTACGGGCTGACCGAGCCGACCGACGCGAGGAACGCGAGGTTGGCTTCGAGCGCGTCCATTTCACGCTGGAACGACGCACGCATCGCGCGGCGCGCACCGTCGAGCACGAGGCCCGGATCGCTGAGGCGTTTTTCCTTCGCCTTGAGGAATTCGCGCATCCCCGATTCGAAGATCCGCTCGAGTGCGCCGATCGTGTGGCGGTTGTTGGCTGCGCTTTGGTACAGCGCCTGCAGGTCGCCGCCCGACCAGAAATCCTTCTCGAAGCGTTCGGTTTGCGCGCGCGCGCGACGGATCGCAAACCACTTGCGGAAGATGAAGGTCCACGACATCAGCGACAGCAGCAGCAGCAGTCCCATCACGGCCTGGGCCAGCACGCTCGCGTTGAGGACGAGGGAAATGATCGACAGGTCTTGAGCAGTATTCATAGAGGTTTGAGTAACGTCCCTTCGGGAGTGCCCGGCAAGGGCGTCCGGTGTGCGTGCGGCGCGGCGCGCCGGCCATGCCTGACGCCGAACCTTGCTTAGTATCGAATCAGAACGGCAAGTTCATAGGCTGTGTCTAAACGGCGCTCATGCGAGCTTCGTTGACAGGTCAGGCTGCCCGGCGTCGTCGATGACGGGCCCGCGTTGCAGCGCGTCGAGCACGGCCGGCGGGATGGCCGCGGGCCGGATGCCGTGACGGTCGACGCAGCCGAGGCGGATGTGCCCGGCCACG
Organism: Burkholderia sp. ABCPW 11; assembly: GCF_001523445.1. Taxonomy (NCBI): domain Bacteria; kingdom Pseudomonadati; phylum Pseudomonadota; class Betaproteobacteria; order Burkholderiales; family Burkholderiaceae; genus Burkholderia; species Burkholderia sp. ABCPW 11. The sequence continues at coordinate 291,522 of NZ_LOVM01000032.1, forward strand.
AGCAGCGTGTCGCCACACCAGGCTTCCTGCGTGAATTCCACCGACGCGCGGCCGATGCGTCCGGGCCGGCTCGTGATCGTCAGCGTGTCGTCGAGTCGCGCCGGCGCGCGGTAGTCGAGCGACGTGCTGCGCACGATGAAGATCGCGCCGGTATCGTCGGCGAGCCGGCGCTGGTCGACGCCGCACGCGCGAAGCCACTCGGTGCGGGCGCGCTCGAAGAACTTCAGGTAGTTGGCATAGAAGACGATGCCGCCTGCATCGGTATCCTCGTAGTACACGCGCACCGGCCAGGTAAAGCCGGACAGCGCTTCCGGGGAGCGGGTGGGCTGAGTCATGGCGCGCATTCTACCGGAACGCAGGAACCGGATTCGTAACGGTTTCGTAACGGAATGTAGTACGACGCGGCACGCCGCGGGCCGGCCGGAGGCCGCCGCGGCGGTGCGCGATGCGTCAGCCGCGATGGATCGCGAGGCCGGCCGGCGCCTGGGCGACCGGCATCATCTCGATCGTATTGATGTTCACGTGCGCCGGGCGCGTCGCGATCCAGTAGATCGTGTCGGCGATGTCCTCGGCCGTGAGCGGCTGGACGTTCTGGTACACGTTCGCCGCCTTCGCGTCGTCGCCACGGAAGCGGACGTTCGAGAATTCCGTGCCGCCGCACAGGCCCGGCTCGATGTCGGTCACGCGCAACGGCGTGCCGATCAGATCGGCGCGCAGGTTCAGGCTGAATTGTCGGACAAAAGCCTTGGTTGCGCCGTATACGTTCCCGCCCGGATACGGATAGGTGCCGGCAACCGAGCCGAGATTGAAGATATGGCCACGGCCGCGCTCGATCATGCCGGGCAGCAGCGCATGCGTGACGGTCACGAGGCCCGAGCAGTTCGTGTCGATCATGGTCTGCCATTCGTCGAGGCTGGCCTTATGGGCAGGCTCGACGCCAAGCGCGAGGCCGGCGTTGTTCACGAGCACGTCGAGCGCCGCGAATTCGGCGGGAAGGGCGGCCGGCACGGCTTCGACGGCTGCGCGGTCGCGCACGTCGAGCTCGAGCGGCAGAAGGGCGTCGCCGAGCTCGGCGGCGAGCGCATCGAGACGATCCTTGCGGCGCGCGGTCGCGACCACGCGGTGGCCTCCCTTGACGAAGGCACGGGAGATGGCGGCGCCGAAACCGGCGGACGCGCCTGTGACGAACACGATCATTGCTGCTCCTGGTCGGTGACGTGATAGCGGGTGGAATCCCGCAAGCCTACTGAGAATGCCGCACCGCGGCAAGGCGACGAAGCGTTTCGGCACGGGCGCGTAAAATCTGGCCCCAATTGATTCGGGCGCCCCGCCGTGCGGTTGCCTATTCATGACGCATCCAATACACTAATGCGCTCATCACCCCTGCGTGACTGGCGATAGAACCCTTCGGGTTCAAGGTGGAGCATCCCACCGTGAAGCGCGGGGCGCTGTTTTTGCCGTTCGCCTGGGCAGCCGTTGTGCGCCGTCGCGTGCATCGCCGGTGGCTGTCCTGCCTCGCGTCATACGGATTCTTCCGCCACGTCGAGCTGGTCTCGCCAGCAGCGCACCGTACTTGGCCACTCCGGTCAACCTGTACACACTTAACGGAAACCGTATGTTTGACAGAGCCCAAAGCACCATCGCGAACGTCGATCCCGAAATCTTTGCAGCGATCGAGCAGGAAAACCGCCGCCAGGAAGATCACATCGAGCTGATCGCGTCGGAAAACTACACGAGCCCGGCCGTAATGGCCGCGCAAGGCTCGCAGCTCACGAACAAGTACGCGGAAGGGTATCCGGGCAAGCGCTACTACGGCGGTTGCGAGTACGTCGACGTGGTCGAGCAGCTGGCGATCGACCGTGTGAAGCAACTGTTCGGCGCGGAAGCGGCGAACGTGCAGCCGAACTCCGGTTCGCAGGCGAACCAGGGCGTGTTCTTCGCGATGCTCAAGCCGGGCGACACGATCATGGGCATGAGCCTCGCGCATGGCGGCCACCTGACGCACGGCTCGCCGGTGAACATGTCGGGCAAGTGGTTCAACGTGGTGAGCTACGGCCTGAACGAAAACGAAGACATCGACTATGAAGCGGCCGAGCAGCTCGCGCAGGAACACAAGCCGAAGCTGATCGTCGCGGGCGCGTCGGCGTTTGCGCTGAAGATCGACTTCGAGCGTCTGGCGAAGATCGCGAAGTCGGTGGGCGCGTACCTGATGGTCGACATGGCGCACTATGCAGGCCTGATCGCGGCGGGCGTGTACCCGAACCCGGTGCCGCACGCGGATTTCGTGACGACGACGACGCACAAGAGCCTGCGCGGCCCGCGCGGCGGCGTGATCCTGATGAAGGCCGAGTACGAGAAGCCGATCAACTCGGCGATCTTCCCGGGGATCCAGGGCGGCCCGCTGATGCACGTGATCGCGGCGAAGGCAGTGGCGTTCAAGGAAGCGCTGTCGCCGGAGTTCAAGGAATACCAGCAGAAGGTCGTCGAGAACGCACGCGTGCTGGCCGAAACGCTGGTGAAGCGCGGCCTGCGCATCGTGTCGGGCCGTACGGAAAGCCACGTGATGCTGGTCGACCTGCGCGCGAAGAACATCACGGGCAAGGCAGCGGAAGCGGCGCTCGGCGCGGCGCACATCACGGTGAACAAGAACGCGATCCCGAACGACCCGGAAAAGCCGTTCGTGACGAGCGGCATCCGTCTCGGTTCGCCGGCGATGACCACGCGCGGTTTCGGGCCGGCGGAAGCCGAGCAGGTGGGCAACCTGATTGCCGACGTGCTGGAGAACCCGGAAGACGCAGCGACGATCGAGCGCGTACGCGCGCAGGTCGCCGAGCTGACCAAGCGTTTCCCGGTTTACCGTTGATCGCCGATGCGCTGCCCGTTCTGCCGGCATGACGACACGCAGGTCGTTGACTCGCGCGTGTCCGAAGATGGCGCCGCGATTCGGCGGCGCCGTCGCTGCTCGGCTTGCGACAAGCGTTTCACGACGTACGAGCGGGTCGAGTTGTCCCTGCCGTTCGTCGTGAAGAAGGACGGCAGCCGCACGGAGTTCGACCGTCGCAAGATCGTCGCCAGCATGCAACTCGCGCTGCGCAAGCGGCCGGTTGCCGCCGACGCGATCGACGCGGCGGTCGCCCGTATCGAATATCAACTGCTCGCGACTGGCGAGCGCGAAGTGCGTAGCGAGAAGCTGGGCGAACTCGTGATGAACGAGTTGCGCGGCCTCGATACGATCGCCTATGTGCGCTTCGCATCGGTGTATCGCCAGTTCGAGGACGTTTCCGAATTTGCCGACGTGATCGAAGAGTTCCGTCGCGCTTCTCCCGCCAAGACCCCACGTAAGCGCTGACGCGCTGCGTTCGTTCATCGTCTGCTCCGTTGGTTCGATTCGCGCCGATTGTGTCGGCTGCGATCGCATGTCGCCAGTCGGCCGTTCGGCCAATGGCGCGCGTCCGCACGCGCCGCTACAGTCGTTGCATCACCGTGGCGGAGGACGATTGCGATGGAACTGGGCGCCCAATCCTTGAAGAATGTGGTGCAACGACCGGGCGGATTCACGCTCGTCGAGCTGATGGTCGTCATGTCGCTGGCGGCGGGGCTCGCGCTCTATGCGGTCCCCACGTTCGACCAGTGGCGCATGCGCGAACGCGTGGATGCACGCTCGCGCGCGCTGCTCGGTGCGCTGTCGTTTGCGCGTGCCGAGGCAACGCGTCTTGGCGCGCGCGTCACGCTGTGCCGCGCCGGGCGCGACGGTGCCTGTCTGCGCGCCGGTGAGCGATGCGATCCTGCCGAATGGTCGTGCGACTGGCTCGTCAGCGGGCAGGTCGACGGGCAATCGCGTGTGCTGCGACGCTACCCGCGCGATGCCGAAGTGGCCGTTTCGGGCGCCGCACATGAGCTTGCGTTTGCGCCGCCGGTCGGTCAGTCGATCGGCGGAATCCGGCGTTTCGAGGTGCGTCCGAGGCGCAGCGTGTCCGGCGCCGACGATGCGCACGCGTCGCGTTGCGTGCGGATTGCGGCAGGCGGCCGCGCGCGAATCGCCGCCGGCCGTTGCGACGCGGTGTGATCGCCATGCGCGATGCCATGCGCGGTACGTCGTTGATCGAGGCGACGCTGGCCATCGCGCTGCTTGCCACCGTCATGCTGGCAGTAGTCGGCAGCCAGCTCGCGATGGCGCGTGCGCAGCGCGCGACGATCTGGCGCGAACGCGCGCTGTGGCTGGCCGACGCGCGTATCGAGCGTCTGCATGCTGCGGCCGCGGCCGACGACGACCTCGCGGCGCTGGCGGCAGCGTCGTTGCCGGATGGCGCGATGACGCTCGACGGTGGGCCGGGCGGCGTCCGCTATGCGGTTGTCCGCTGGCGTGGCGGCAATGGGAGCGCGCCGCCGCGCTGCGACGCGGCGGGAACGTCGACGCGACCGCCATCGTGTGTCCGGATACCATTTCGCGAGCGGGCAGGCGATGAACGCTGATCGCTGGATGCGTGGGCATACGCTGCTCGAAGTGCTGATCGCGATGACCGTCGGGCTGCTCGTGCTCGCGGCGGCCGGTGCGCTGTACCACGCGCAGCGCATTGCGCAGCGCCGTGCGGAAGACGGGTTCAGGATGCGCGACGCGGCTACGACCGCGCTGATGCTGATCGGTCAGCAGGTCCAGATGGCAGGATTCCGGCCGCTCGATGCCGAAGCGGCATCGTCGTTGCCGCCGGTGTTCGGGTGTTCGATGGCGCGCGTGCGGGGTAGCGGCGCACAGGTGCGCTGCGAGCCGTCGCGCTTGTCATCGGACGCGTTGCTGATCCGGTATGTCGGCGATGCCGTATCGACGTGGACGACGGTGAGCGGTCAGGCGACGGATTGCCTCGGGCAGGGTGTCGGCGTGCCGGGCGAACCGGCGCCGGTGGAGAATCGCTTCGACGCGCATATCAGCCCGTCGACGGGCGAACCCGAACTGTATTGCGAAGGAAGCGGCCGGCCGGGCACGCCGCAGCCCGTCGTGGCGGGAATCGATCAATTGCGCATGCGCTATTTGCGCCGCGGCGCCACGCAGTTTGTCGACGCCGATGCGATGCGTGCCGACGACTGGCGCGAGGTCGTGGCCGTGCATGTCTGTGTGCGGGCGCGCGGCGAACCGATGCGCGAACCGACGCGGCATGTCGACTGCGACGGCCGCGCCGCGTTGGCGCCGGACGGCCGTGCACGTTTGACGCTCGATCGCATCGTCGCGTTGCGGAACGTCGCGCTCCGATCCGACGTTGCGTTGCATGATGCAACTCGAGCAAGCGGGGTGGCGCGATGAGCGGAACAGCGCAGTACGCGCGGGACACCCTCTCCCGATGCGTTGACCTTTCGGCGGCGAGCCCGCACGAGCTGCATCTACGTTTGCGCTCAACCCGCCGCGCATGGCGTCGCGACGCGGGCCTTGCGTTGCCTGCGGTGATCGCCATCGGCGCAGCGATCGCGGCACTGACCGGCACGTGGTTCGACGCGGCATTGACGGAATCGCGCCGCACTCGAGCGTTGTCGGATCGGCTGATCGCATTCCACGCGGCCGATGCCGCGCTTGCCGCGTGCACCTGGCGATTGCTGCGCGGCTCGGCGCCGTATGTGAGCGAAAGCGAATCGCATGCGGAGCCCGACGCATGGCGACGCATGCCGCCGCTGGCGGCGGTCGAAGCGTTCGCGCCATTCGCCGGTTGGCCGACGGCCGCGCAACCGCCGCGATGCCTGATCGAGGCGTGGCGACGTCCGGCAGGGCAGGCCGGCGACCGCACTTACCTGATCACTGCGCGCGGCGTCGGCGCGCACGCGTCGAGCGCCGTGTGGCTGCAACACCAGGTCGCGATACGCGACGGCCACATCATCGTGCTGCGTTGGCGTCGTGTCGCGGCGGTGTTTCGATGAAAGGCCGCCTGTCGATGTGCCGAGCGGCGGGATTCACGCTGATCGAACTGATGATCGTGCTCGCGATCGTCGCGGTGCTGACCGGGTGGGGTATTCCGACGTATCGCGAGCATGTCGTGCGTGTTCACCGCGCGTCGGCGGTGTCCGCGCTGTACCGTGCGGCCCAATATCTCGAAACGCTGGACGGTGCGCCGCCTGCGGCATTGCCGGATGCGCTCGCGCACGCGCCGCCGGACGGGCATGCCGTGTATCGATTGACGCTCGGGCGGCCCGACGGCGACGATTCGCCGGTGAGCTATGAACTGGCAGCGACGCCACTCGATACCGGCCCGATGCGCGACGATGCATGCGGCACGTTCACGCTGCGCTCGGACGGGACGAAGGGCAATGCAGGAAACGATGGCGCCGACGAACCCGGCGCGGCCTGCTGGGGCGGGCGCTGAGTTCGCAAGGAAGACACGCAGCGGCCATGGCCGTGCGCGCGGAGATGCCGACGGTCAGTCGTCGTGTGCGTCGAGCCCGCGCTCGTCGCGGGACTGCTTCCAGATCCGGTAGACCTCCCATGCGGCGAAGCCGAGGGTGCCCCACTTCAACGCGGGGCCCGCACTCGCGCGCAGCAGCGAGCGAACGGGTTTCGCCAGCACGAGCGACGCGAGCGAGCTCAGCATCGGATACTGGTTGACGAGCTGGCCGAGGCTTGCGTTCAGGTTCTTGGCCGACTGGCCGAACTTGTGGGAGGACAGGCCGGGGATGAACACCTTGAGCCAGCTGAAGCGCGTGACGGCCTGACGCATTTCGGCGGCGGCTTCCGCGAGTTCGAGCCGCTCGACTTCGGATCGCAGGATCAGCAATTCCTTGCGGAGCGCGCGGTGCTGCGATGCGCTCCAGTTCGATCGCGACGAATGGGAGCGGGATGAATTGCCCGTGATGTTCTGGCTCATGGCGCGTCGGCGAGGTAGGTGGGAGGGATGAGCGCGAGGGCGTTCACGACTTGCCGCGGAACAGGTCGCGGTCTTTCTCGAGTTCGGCGAGCGTCGCCTCGAATACGGTCGGCGCGTCGCGCAGGCCCGAGCGGGCCTTCAGCGCGCACACGATGCCGCCAACGGCATACAGCGCGGTGATCGCGGCGAGTGCCTGCCAGCGGTAGGTATCCCAGAACGCGATCGCGACCAGCACGGTCAGGCTGATGAGCGCCATCGTCGCGAGCATCATCGCGGCGAGCCCGAGGAACAGCACGCCCATCAGGCGCTCCTTCTCCTCGGCGAGCTCGATGCCCACCAGTTCGAGGCGCGTCTGCAGAAGGCCGATGGCGGAGCCGACGAGGCGGCGCAGCGGTCCTTGACCGGACGGCTGCGAGGGGGTGTCTGTCGTCATGGATGAGGTGCTTGCGCGTGCAGTGAGCAGCTAGGACAAAGCCGGCCGGCGCAGCCGGCTGGCTTCGACGCCCGCGGGCCGCGCGACGCGGCCTGCGGGACGAAACGGCGCCAAGCGCGTTACTTGCGATTGATCAGCAGGCCGATCAGCACGCCGACGCCGGCGGCCACGCCGATCGACGTCCACGGATGCTCGTGCACGTAGTCGTCGGTCGCGCGCGCGGCCTTCTTGCCTTTCTCGACCACCACGACCTGGACGTCGGCCGCCTTTTCCTTGGCCTGCTTCAGGCGAGACATGGCCTTCTCGCGCAGCTCGGCCGCACGGTCGCCCGTGCTGCTCGCCGCTTGCTTGAGCAGGTCTTCGGCGTCCGAGAGAACGGTTTTGATATCCGACATCAGTTTCTCCTTGTTGATTTCCGACATTGCAACTCCCTTCGTGCTGTCATGCTGCAGGTTCACATCGTAGCGAAACCCCTGCCTGCTGGCGAGCCGGGAAGACACACGGCGGCAGCGCAAGACTGCATGGTAAACGACTTGTAATCATGAACAGAGCGGCAAAGGATTGAAAAGTTTCCCTCGCAGCCCTCCGCACTGCCGCGACGCCGGGTAAAAATGACAAAAAAGTATGAATATCAAACGGAATAATCGTTCGCACGGCCCATTGCTTCCCGTAAGCTGATGGACTGCCCCGCGCTGTCCGGCGCGCGGTTTCAACCAGCATCGTTCGAGGAGGGAACATCATGAGTCTGCGTCTTGGCGACATCGCACCGGATTTCGAGCAGGAATCGAGCCTGGGCACCATCAAGTTTCACGAGTGGCTCGGCAACAGCTGGGGTGTCCTGTTCTCCCATCCGGCCGACTACACGCCGGTGTGCACGACCGAACTCGGGCTGACCTCGAAGCTGAAGGGCGAATTCGAGAAACGCAACGTGAAGGTGATCGCGCTGTCGGTCGACGGCGTCGAATCGCACAAGGGCTGGATCAACGACATCAACGAAACGCAGTCGACGGTCGTGGGTTTCCCGATCATCGCCGACGCGGACCGCAAGGTATCGCAGCTGTACGACATGATTCACCCGAACGCGAACGAAACGCTGACGGTGCGTTCGCTGTTCGTGATCGACCCGAACAAGAAGGTGCGGCTCACGATCACCTATCCGGCCAGCACGGGGCGCAACTTCGACGAAGTGCTGCGCGTGATCGATTCGTTGCAACTGACCGACAATTACAAGGTCGCAACGCCCGGCAACTGGAAGGACGGCGACGACGTCGTGATCGTGCCGTCGCTGCAGGATCCGGAAGAGCTGAAGAAGCGCTTCCCGAAGGGCTTCAACGCGGTGCGTCCGTATCTGCGCCTGACGCCGCAGCCGAACAAGTAAGCATCGGCGGCCCGCAGCCGCGGCTCCGATGACGAGAGGCCCGCCCGGCAGCGATGCCGGGCGGGCCTCTTGCTTGGCGGCGGGCGCGTGCGCGGCATCGCTGCCGCGTGCGTCATGACCGGATCGTCAGAAGAATGCCTGGATACCCGTTTGCGCGCGGCCGAGGATCAGCGCGTGGATGTCGTGCGTGCCCTCGTACGTGTTGACCACTTCGAGGTTCACGAGGTGGCGCGCGACGCCGAATTCGTCGGAGATGCCGTTGCCGCCGAGCATGTCGCGCGCGAGGCGGGCGATGTCGAGCGCCTTGCCGCACGAATTGCGCTTCATGATCGACGTGATCTCGACGGCGGCCGTGCCTTCGTCCTTCATCCGGCCGAGGCGCAGCACGCCTTGCAGGCCGAGCGTGATTTCGGTCTGCATGTCGGCGAGCTTCTTCTGAATCAACTGGTTCGCGGCGAGCGGCCGGCCGAACTGCCGGCGGTCGAGCACGTACTGGCGCGCGGTGTGCCAGCACGACTCGGCAGCGCCCAGCGCGCCCCACGCGATCCCGTAGCGCGCCGAGTTCAGGCAGGTGAACGGGCCGCGCAGGCCGCTCACGTTCGGCATCAGGTTCTCTTCGGGTACGAACACTTCGTCGAGGACGATCTCGCCGGTGATCGATGCGCGCAGCCCGACCTTGCCGTGGATCGCGGGCGCCGACAGGCCCTTCCAGCCCTTCTCGAGGATGAAGCCGCGGATCGTGTCCTTGCCGTTTTCTTCCAGCTTCGCCCACACGACGAACACGTCGGCGATCGGCGAGTTGGTGATCCACATCTTCGCGCCGGACAGCGAGTAGCCGCCCGGCACCTTCTTCGCGCGCGTGACCATGCTGCCCGGATCGGAGCCGTGGTTCGGCTCGGTCAGGCCGAAGCAGCCGATCCATTCGCCGGTCGCGAGCTTCGGCAGGTATTTCTGCTTCTGCGCGTCGGAGCCGAATTCGTGGATCGGCACCATCACGAGCGACGACTGCACGGACATCATCGACCGGTAGCCCGAATCGACGCGCTCGACTTCGCGCGCGATCAATCCGTAGCTCACATAGTTGAGGCCGGGGCCGCCGTATTCCTCGGGAATCGTCGGGCCGAGCAGGCCGACTTCGCCCATCTCGCGAAAGATGGCCGCGTCGGTGCGTTCGTGGCGGAACGCTTCGGTGACGCGCGGCGCGAGCTTGTCCCGTGCGTACGCCTGCGCGGCATCGCGGACCATTCGCTCTTCTTCGGTCAGTTGCTGGTCGAGCAGCAGCGGATCGTCCCAATGAAAAGTTGCAGCACTCATCGTCTCATCTCCTGTCGGCCGGAGTTGGCGCTTCAGCGCTTACTCGGGCCCCATGCTTCGCGGTCGGGCCGAGTGGTGCTTACTCGGCCCCATCTTTGCGGTCGGTCGGAGCGGGCGCCTCGGCGCGACTCCACACCCGTGCTTTTTCGGTCGGGCAGAGAGTGCTTCGGCGCTTGCTCCGGGCTGATGCGTGAAGTTCGCTTGACTTGCGTTCCGCTGTGCGGAACAATGTTTTGCAAACCGAACCCAGTGTAGCACCGGATGACACTTTCAACCATCGACGACACCCCGATCGACGAGCGCAAGTTCGTCGTCGCGCTCGCGCGCGGGCTCGACCTGCTGCGCGCCTTCCGGCCCGGCGAGACGATGCTGGGCAATCGCGATTTCGCGGAACGCACGGGCCTGCCGAAGGCGACGGTGAACCGGCTCGCCTATACGCTGACGGTGCTCGGCTATCTGCGCTACGACGAGACGCTCGGAAAGTATGCGCTGGACGCCGGCGTGCTGTCGCTCGGCTACGCGCTGCTGTCGGGCTCGGGGACGATCGATCTCGCGCGGCCGCACATGCAGGCGCTGGCGCGCGAGATCGGCGCGGCCGTGTCGCTCGGCTGCCGCGACGGGCTCGACATGATCTACCTGGAGACGATCCGCAGCGAGACCGCGTTGACGCTCGGGCTCGCGCCCGGTTCGCGGCTGTCGATGCTGACGAGCTCGATGGGGCGCGCGTATCTGGCCGTGCAGCCGGAAGACGCGCGCCGCGCGCTCTATGCCGAACTGCACCGCGCGGCCGGCGGCGCGGCCGACGCCGATGCGCTCGTCGAGGCCGCGCAGCGGGCGGTGGCCGAGTTCTCGACGGGCGGTTGCTGTTATTCGTTCCGCGCGTGGCACATGGACGTGAACGCGGCGGCCGTGCCGTTTCGCGAGCCGCGCGAGGGGCGCTGGCTGATCCTGAGCTGCAGCGGCCCCGCGTCGTCGATGGACGAGGACGTGTTTCGCACGCAGGTCGGACCGCGACTGAAGGCGCTCGCGCAGCGGCTCGGGCAGACGGTCTGAGCAAGCGCGCGGGCGTTGCCGTCGCGCGGCAACCGGTTGGTTCGCGCTGGGTCGGCGTAGGCCGTAAAGCGTGGGGCGCGGAGGCGGCGCGGCGCCGTTGCGTATTGCGCGACGGGAGAACCGCGCTCATCATCGTTCGCGTGCTTCCCGACGACGAGGTTTGCAATGGCGCACTCCGAACCGATGGAAGGCGGATGCGCGTGCGGCGCGATCCGCTACCGTATCGCCGACGTTCCCGCCGACGCGGGCTTCTGCCACTGCCGGCTCTGCCAGCGCACGACCGGGGCGGCGGTCGTTGCGTCGGCATCGGTGCCGATCGGCGCATTCGAATACTTGCAGGGCGAACCGACCGTCTATGCATCGAGCGCGTGGGGCGAGCGGCGCTTCTGCGGCCGTTGCGGCGCGCAGCTCGAATACCGGCGCTCCGACGCGCCGCAGACGGTCGAGATCAATTCCGCGACGCTCGACGAACCGTCGCGGCTGCGTCCGGCGTGGCATGTCTGGTACGGGGATCGTTTCCCCGGCATCGAGATCGACGACGATCTACCGAAGTACGCCGACGGCGGACCAGAATAGGCGCCACATCGGCGTCGGTCGCTGCGCCGGCGTCGAGCGCGCGCAAGCGCGTCCGGCTTCGCTGCATGAACGAACCAGGAACCGACCGGCGTCGCGCCACGCTGCGTGCCGAAACCCGATCTGCGAAGCGGCACGACACCGGCGCCCGCCATCCGGCACGCCGCTCCCGCGCGCCTTCCCCGCCGATCCCTCAGGCCGTCACGACCTTCGCGAACACCGGCCCCTGCATGAACCGCACGTCGTGCTGGCGCAGCAGCTCGCACTGCGTCTCGTCGACGACGCCGTCGAAGATGAGCGGAATGCGCACGCGCTGTGCGTAGGCGACGAGCGCCTTGACCATCCCGTCGCGCAACGCGATGCCCGCATCCATCTTGATGTAGTCGGGGCGCGCCATGTCGGATTCGACCGCGAGGATGCGGCCCGGGTCCGGCAGCTTGTCCGCGACCTTGAACCCGTGATGCTGGTAGCTGCGCGTCAGGTATCCGAGGAACGTCTTGTGGGCGACCGCGACCGCCGGCAACTCGATCACGATCCGCTCGGGCGGCAGCCCGAAGCGCTGCAGCACCGACGAGAAATGCTTGCCGTGGTCGTATTTCACGCTCTTGAGCAGCCGCTCGTGCACGCGCAGGAACAGCAGCCCGTGACGCTGCGCCCCGAAGAAATTGATCGCGTGCAGCGCGCGCGACAGGCGGTCGATCGCGACCAGCGTCTGGTCGTCGACGGCCGCGTCGACCGGATCGTGCTGCGCGCCCGTGACGAGCGTGACGGCCTGGAAGCCGAGCTCGTCGCCGTAGCGCTCGATCGCGTCGGCGAACGACGTCGATTGCGGCGAGCCGGGCATCGTCACGTCGTAGATCGGCTCGTACGCGCTGGCGAGCGTGCGCTCGGGCAGATTCGCGCACGCGGTGCCGCCCTCGGCAAGCGCGAGGTGTTCCCGCAGATACGGCAGTTGCCCGGCACGGGCGACCAGCTCGGGGATGGTAGGCGGAATCATCGGCGTGAGAAGGAAAAATGGCGGCCGAAAGGGCCGCCTCGTTGACTTGATATTAGCAGTGCGCGCCGCGCTCGGCTTGGCGTTTCGCTCATATGGTTATCCCGTCCCCGCGTCGATGCCTAGGGTTTACGTTTATTTCACTATTCGTAATTGGTTTTACTATTCGTAAATCCAGAATGTGCCGCCGATCAAGCAATGCGGCATGCGGGCGCCGCGAAACGGCGCCGTTCACGAATCAACAGGAAGCAAGGAGCGAGACGTGGCGGTTGACAGGACAGGCGGGCAGGCGCGCCGGCAGGAGAGGGGCGGGACGACGGGCGCGGCGGTGCGCGCACGGCGCGGTTGAGGAGCGGATGGCGACCATGAGCATCGATTACCAGACGCTGAAGTTCGAGTACCGCGCCCGCGCGCACGACGCGGCCGTCCACCCGGTGATCGTCGTCGGCGCGGGCCCGGTGGGCCTCGCGGCCGCGATCGACCTCGCGCAGCAGGGCGTGCCCGTCGTGCTGCTCGACGACGACGACACGCTGTCGACCGGCTCGCGCGCGATCTGCTTCGCGAAGCGCACGCTCGAGATCTTCGACCGGCTCGGCTGCGGCGAGCGCTTCGTCGACAAGGGCGTGAGCTGGCACGTCGGCAAGGTGTTCCTGCAGGACGAGCAGCTTTACGCGTTCGACCTGCTGCCCGAGGAAGGGCATGCGCGCCCCGCGTTCATCAACCTGCAGCAGTACTACGTCGAAGGCTATCTGGCCGATCGCGCGCTCGAGCTGCCGAACATCGACATCCGCTGGAAGCACAAGGTGACGGGTATCGAGCAGTCGGCCGAACACGCGGTGCTGACGGTCGAGACGCCGGACGGCGTCGCGACGCTGCGCGCCCAGTACGTGATCGCGGCCGACGGCTCGCGCAGCCCGATGCGCACGATGATGGGCCTGGAAAGCCGTGGCCGCACGTTCAAGGACCGCTTTCTGATCGCCGACGTGAAGATGAAGGCGGAGTTTCCGACCGAGCGCTGGTTCTGGTTCGATCCGCCGTTTCACCGCAACCAGTCGGTGCTGCTGCACCGCCAGCCCGACAACGTGTGGCGCATCGACTTCCAGCTCGGCTGGGATGCCGATCCCGTCGCCGAGAAGCAGCCGGAGCGCGTGATCCCGCGCGTGCGCGCGCTGCTCGGGCCGGACGTCGAGTTCGAGCTCGAGTGGGTGAGCGTCTATACGTTCCGCTGCCAGCGGATGGACACGTTCCGTCACGGCCGCGTGCTGTTCGCGGGCGATTCCGCGCACGGCGTGTCGCCGTTCGGCGCGCGCGGCGCGAACAGCGGCGTGCAGGACGCGGACAACCTCGCGTGGAAGCTGAAGCTGGTGCTCGACGGCCATTCCGCCGACAGCCTGCTCGATACGTATGCGAGCGAGCGCGAGTTTGCGGCCGACGAGAACATCCGCCACTCGACGCGCTCGACCGATTTCATCACGCCGAAGAGCGCGGTGTCGCGCGTGTTTCGTGATGCGACGCTGAAGCTTGCGCGCGACTGCGAGTTCGCGCGCAAGCTGGTGAACAGCGGGCGCCTGTCGGTGCCGGCCGTGCTCGCCGATTCGCCGCTCAACACGCCGGACCGCGGCGGCGACGCATTCGCGTGCGCGATGCGGCCGGGCGCGGCGGCGGCCGATGCGCCGGTGCGCGTGCAGGGTGCGCGGGGATGGCTGCTGCAGCATCTGCGCGGCGGCTTCACCGGCGTGCTGTTCGGCTTGCCGGGCGACGCGGCGGCGCTCGCGCAGGCCGTCGGCGGTCTCGCGCTGCCGGTGCGTCCCGTGCTCGTCGTGCCGGCCGGGCACGCGCAGCCGGTGGCCGGCGTCGACGTCGTGGAGGACGTCGACGGGCTCGCCGCGCGGCGCTACGACGCGCAGCCCGGCACGTTCTACCTGTTGCGCCCCGACCAGCACGTCTGCGCACGCACGCGCACGCTCGACCGTCAGGCGATTGCCGACGCACTGGCGCGCGCCACCTGCGCCCGCTGATACGACAAAGACACCGGAGACACCGTCATGCCCCCACTCGATACCCGCCCGCGCCTGGCCGACCCCGACGCGTTCTACGAAGCGCTGATCGACATGCATCGCGACCTGTCGGATGCCGACAGCCAGCTCGTCAACGCGAAGCTGATCCTGTTGCTCGCGAACCAGGTCGGCGACGCCGACGTGCTGCGCGAAGCGATGGCGCTCGCGCGCCAGGGCGTGACGCCGCCCGTGCATCCGGCCGCCGAGGTCGCGCAATGAGCGCGGCGCCGGCCGACGCGCGCGTGCTCGAAGTCGAGCGCGTGATCGACGAGACCCATCGCCCGGGTTTTCACTGGATGCTGCTGATGCTGTGTGGGCTATGCCTCGTGATCGACGGCTTCGATGCGCAGGCGATGGGCTACGTCGCACCGAGCGTGATCGCCGAATGGGGCGTGCCGAAGCAGGCGCTCGGGCCGGTGTTCAGCGCGAGCCTGTTCGGGATGCTGCTCGGCGCGCTCGGGCTGTCGGTGCTGGCCGACCGGATCGGCCGGCGCCCGGTGCTGATCGGCTCGACGCTGTTCTTCGCGGCGACGATGCTCGCGACGCCGTTCGCGAGCTCGATCCCCGTGCTGATGGCGCTGCGCTTCGTCACCGGCCTCGGCCTCGGCTGCATCATGCCGAACGCGATGGCGCTGGTCGGCGAGTTCAGCCCGGCCGCGCATCGCGTGAAGCGGATGATGATCGTGTCGTGCGGCTTCACGCTCGGCGCGGCGGTCGGCGGCTTCATCAGCGCGGCGCTGATTCCGGCGCTGGGCTGGCGTTCGGTGTTCTTTGTCGGCGGCGCGGTGCCGCTCGTGCTGACGATCGCGATGCTCGCGCGGCTGCCCGAGTCGCTGCAGTTCCTGGTGCTGAAAGGGCGCGTCGCGCAGGCGCGCGACTGGCTCGCGCGGTTCGCGCCGCAAGCCGGCATCGATGCGAATACGCGGCTCGTCGTGCGCGAGCGTGCCGCGAGCGGCGCGCCGGTCGCCGAGCTGTTCCGCCATGGCCGCCTGCCGGTCACGTTGCTGCTGTGGGCCATCAGCTTCATGAACCTGATCGACCTGTACTTCCTGTCGAACTGGCTGCCGACCGTGATGCGCGACGCCGGCTATTCGCCGAGCACGGCGGTGATCGTCGGCACGGTGCTGCAGACGGGCGGCGTGATCGGCACGCTGTCGCTCGGCTGGTTCATCGAACGTCATGGTTTCGTGCGCGTGCTGTTCGCGTGCTTCGTGTGCGCGGCCGTGTCGGTGGGGCTGATCGGCTCGGTCGCGCATGCGCTGCCGTGGCTGCTGGTGGTCGTGTTCGCGGGCGGGTTCTGCGTAGTCGGCGGGCAGCCGGCCGTGAACGCGCTCGCGGGCCAGTATTACCCGACGTCGCTGCGCTCGACCGGTATCGGCTGGAGCCTCGGCATCGGCCGGATCGGCTCGGTGCTCGGGCCGCTCGTCGGCGGGCAATTGATTGCGCTCAACTGGTCGAACGGCGCGCTGTTCCACGCGGCCGCGGTGCCCGTGCTGTGCTCGGCGCTGTTCGTGCTGGGCCTGGCGGGCGTCACGCGGCGCAGCGGCGCGCAGGCGCCGAACGCCGCCCTGAATTGATGGAGAAACGAAACGATGACGCTTGACCTGTCGAAACCGGCGACCGCCGGCTACCTGAGCGGTTTCGCGAACGAATTCGCGACCGAGGCGCTGCCCGGCGCGCTGCCGCACGGTCGCAACTCGCCGCAGCGCGCGCCGTACGGGCTGTACGCGGAGCAGTTGTCGGGCACCGCGTTTACCGCACCGCGCGGCCACAACCGCCGCTCGTGGCTGTACCGGATCCGCCCGGCCGCCGTGCACCGGCCGTTCGAGCCGTATGCGGGCCCGCAGCGGCTCGTGTCGGATTTCGCCGATTCGGCCGACGTGCCGCCGACGCCGCCGAACCAGTTGCGCTGGGATCCGCTGCCGATGCCGGTCGAGCCGACCGATTTCGTCGACGGCCTCGTGACGATGGCCGGCAACGGCTCGGCCGCCGCGATGAACGGCTGCGCGATCCACGTGTATGCGGCGAACCGCTCGATGCAGGACCGCTTCTTCTACAGCGCGGACGGCGAACTGCTGATCGTGCCGCAGCAGGGGCGCCTGTTCATCGCGACCGAATTGGGCCGGCTCGACGTCGAGCCGTTCGAGATCGCGGTGATTCCGCGCGGCGTGCGTTTTGCCGTCGCGCTGCCGGACGGCGACGCGCGCGGCTATATCTGCGAGAACTTCGGCGCGCTGCTGCGCCTGCCGGATCTCGGCCCGATCGGCTCGAACGGGCTCGCGAACCCGCGCGACTTCCTGACGCCGCAGGCCGCCTACGAAGACCGCGAAGGTGCGTTCGACCTGGTCGCGAAGCTGAACGGGCGCCTCTGGCGCGCGGACATCGGCCATTCGCCGCTCGACGTCGTCGCATGGCACGGCAACTACGCACCGTATAAATACGACCTGCGCCTGTTCAACACGATCGGCTCGATCAGCTTCGACCATCCCGATCCGTCGATCTTCCTCGTGCTGCAGGCGCAGAGCGACACGCCGGGCGTCGACACGATCGACTTCGTGATCTTCCCGCCGCGCTGGCTCGCGGCCGAGGATACGTTCCGCCCGCCGTGGTTCCACCGCAACGTCGCGAGCGAGTTCATGGGGCTCGTGCACGGCGCGTACGACGCGAAGGCCGAGGGCTTCGTGCCGGGCGGCGCGAGCCTGCACAACTGCATGTCGGGCCACGGGCCCGATGCGGACACGTTCGAGAAGGCGTCCGCGAGCGATACGACGAAGCCGCACAAGGTCGACGCGACGATGGCGTTCATGTTCGAAACCCGCACGCTGATCCGGCCGACGCGCTACGCGCTCGACACCGCGCAGCTGCAGGCCGATTACTTCGAATGTTGGCAAGGCATCAAGAAACACTTCAATCCGGAGCAAAAGTGAGCGATACCCAAGACTGGCGCGCGACGCTCGATCCGGCCCGCAAGAGCTGGGTCGAGACCGCGAACGATCCCGCCTGCGATTTCCCGATCCAGAACCTGCCGTTCGGGATCTTCAGCGACGCGAAGCAACCGGCGCGCCGTGCCGGCGTCGCGCTGGGCGACCAGATTGTCGACCTCGCGGCGCTCGCGCGTGCGGGCCTCGTGACGCTGCCGGCCGGCGCCGATGCATTCGCCGTGCCGACGCTCAACGCGTTCATCGCGCTCGGCCGCGACACGTGGCGCAGCGTGCGTGTGCAACTGTCGGCGCTGTTCTCGCGCGACAACGCGACGCTGCGTGACGATGCGGCGCTGCGCGCGCAGGTGCTCGTCGCGCAGCGCGATGCGACGCTGCATCTGCCGGTCGAGATTCCCGGCTACACCGATTTCTATTCGTCGAAGGAGCACGCGACCAACGTCGGCTCGATGTTCCGCGATCCGAAGAATGCGCTGCTGCCGAACTGGTCGGAGATGCCAATCGGCTACAACGGCCGCGCGTCGTCGGTGGTCGTGAGCGGCACGCCGGTGCGGCGCCCGAACGGGCAACTGAAGCTGCCCGACCAGGAGCGCCCGGTGTTCGGCGCGTGCCGCAAGCTCGACATCGAACTGGAGACGGGCTTCATCGTCGGGAAAGGCAACGCGCTCGGCGAGCCGATCGCGTGCGAGGACGCGGAAGCGCATATCTTCGGGATGGTGCTGCTGAACGACTGGAGCGCGCGCGACATCCAGCAGTGGGAGTACGTGCCGCTCGGCCCGTTCAACTCGAAGGGCTTCGCGACGACGATCTCGCCGTGGATCGTCACGCTCGACGCGCTCGAACCGTTCCGCGTCGCGCAGCCGGAGCAGTCGCCGCAACCGCTCGCGTATCTGCAGCATGCGGGCAAGCATGCGTTCGACATCGCGTTGGAGGTGACGCTACGGGCCGAGGGGGCAGCCGAAGCGACGTCGATCTGCCGAACGAACTTCAAGCACATGTACTGGACGATGGCGCAGCAGTTGGCGCATCACACGGTGGCCGGCTGCAACACCCGCGTGGGCGACCTGATGGGTTCGGGCACGATCAGCGGGCCGACCAAGGATTCGTTCGGCAGCCTGCTCGAACTGACGTGGAACGGCAAGGAGCCGGTCGCGCTGAACGGCGGCGGCAGCCGCACGTTCATCGAGGACGGCGACGAGCTGACGCTTGCCGGCTGGTGCCAGGGCGACGGCTATCGCGTCGGCTTCGGCACGTGTGCGGGCAAGATTTTGCCGGCGCGGCGTGCTTGACGGACCGCAGCGCGGGAAGTCACGCGCAGGCCGGCCACGCTAGTACGGAATGACGGGACGGTCCGCATTGCGCGGACCGTTTTTCGTTGACCGGAGGATGGGTGCGAGCGGGCCGACGCGTATCGACGCATGATGTTGCGCGCCAACGCCAACGCCAACGCCAACGCCAACGCCAACGCCAATCTGCATCAGACCGCGCGTTGCACCGCCGCGCGCCGTTCCCACAATGCGGCCACGACGAACGCGGCGACGCAGGCGACCAGCACGCCGATCAGCGCGTTGCTGCCCAGTTGCTCCATCAACGCGCCCGCAACCAGCGGGCCGCCGAAGCTCGCGGCGCTCCACGACGCCGACACGAGCGAGCTCGCGGTGACGAGCGCTGCGCCGCGGAAACGCTCGCCGCACGCGACGAGCGACAGCGTATAGATGCTGCCGGCCGCCGCGCCGAGGACGAACAGCAGCGGCCAGCACAGCCACGGGTTCGCGATCACGAACGGCAGCAGCGGCAGGCCCGCGAGCACGATCCAGCCGGCGCCGAGATGCACGCGTTCGCGGCCGAGCTTGTCCGCGAGCCAGCCGATCGGGAACTGCATCGCGGTATCGCCGAACAGCATGATCGACGCGAGCAGCACGGCGGTCGCGCTCGCGACGCCGTGATCCATCGCGTAGAGCGGCAGCAGCGACAGCGCGAGCGTATCGAACAGCGCGAAGAAGCCGGTGCCGATGATCAGCGCGGGCATGCGCGGCAGCACGTCGAGCCAGCGGCCGTGCGCGTCGTGATGCGCGTCGTCGCCGGCGAGCGGCGCACGGCGGATCGTCGCGAGCGTCGGCAGCGCGAGCAGGAACAGCGCGCCGCACAGCGCGAAGCGGATGCTCGTCGCGCCGGCGATCTGGCTGACGAGCACGGGGCCCGCCATCTGGAACAGCGTGAAATTGGTCGCGTAGATCGCGACGACGCGGCCGCGCGTCGAATCGTCGGCGAGCTGGTTGACCCACGCCTCGCCGATCGTGAACAGCAGCATCAGCGCGGCGCCGCACAGCACGCGCAGCACGCCCCACAGGACCAGGTTCGACGTGAACTGCATCAGCGCGGTGGCGGCCGCGAGCAGCATGACCGACACGACGATCGCGCGGCGCGCGCCGATATGCCGCGCGAGCGCGGTGACGAACGGGACGATCGCGAGGCCGCCGAGGGCCTGCGCGGCCGTCAGCATGCCGACGACGTTGGTGCCGTGTCCGGCTTCGGTCAGTGCAAGTGCCGTGAGCGGCAGCGTGGCGCCGGTGCCGAGGCCGACGACCGCGACGCTCAGGATCAGCGCGAGGAAATCGCGATTGAGAATGGCTTTCATCGGCCGCGATGCTACACCGCGATCGTTGAAAGGTCCATGAAGGCCGTCAGGTTCGGATGGAGTTGTGTCCGCAACGATCGCGGCAGGGTCGCGTTACACGTATTCGGTCGGCACGGCCACCGGGCGACGTTCGAGCGACGCCGACCACAGCGTGAGCGCGAGCGCGGCGACGGCCATCGCGACGCCGACCCACGGCAGGTTCACGAGCGACACGCCGGAGCCGATCGCCATGCCGCCGAGCCACGCGCCGGTCGCGTTGCCGAGGTTGAACGCGCCCTGGTTCAGCGTCGATGCGAGGTTCGGCGCGTCGCTCGCGCGATCGACGATCATGATCTGCAGCGGCGGCACGATCGCGAACGCGAGGATACCCCACACGAAAATCGTCGCGAGCGCGGCGAACGGCAGATGCATCGTGCCCGCGAACAGCGAGAGGACGATGCCGATCAGCGCGAGCGTCGCGATCAGCGACGGCATCCGGCGCCAGTCGGCGAGCTTGCCGCCGAGCGTACCGCCGACCGTCAGGCCGAGGCCGAACAGCAGCAGCACGTAGGTGACCTGGCGTGGCGAGAAGCCCGTCACGTCCTCGAGGATCGGCGTGATGTACGTGAACACGCTGAACAGGCTCGCGGACGCGAGCACGCTGATGCCGAGCACCATCAGCACCTGTGGGTGCTTCAGCACGCTGAATTCGCGCGTGATGCTGGTGTCGGGCATCGCGAGATTTTTCGGCAGGCACACCGCGAGCGCGGCGGCCGCGGCGATGCCGATGCCGGTGACGGCCCAGAACGTCGCGCGCCAGCCGAACGCCTGGCCGAGCGCGGTGCCGAGCGGCACGCCGAGCACGTTCGCGAGCGTGAGGCCGGTGAACATCAGCGCGATCGCCTGCGCGCGGCGGTTCGGCGCGACGAGGTTGCTCGCGACCACCGAGCCGATGCCGAAGAACGCACCGTGGCAGAACGCGGTGACGACGCGCGCGGCCATCAGCACCGCGTAGCCGGGCGCGATCGCGCAGAACAGGTTGCCCGCGATGAACAGCCCGATCAGACCCATCAGCGCACGCTTGCGCGGCATCTTCGCGGTGACGATCGCGAGGATCGGCGCGCCGACCGTCACGCCGAGCGCATAGCCCGACACGAGCATTCCGGCGGCCGGGATCGACACGCCGAGGTCGCGCGCGACGTTCGGCAGCAGGCCCATGATCACGAATTCGGTGGTACCGATTCCAAATGCGGCGACGGCAAGGGCGAAAAGAGGCAGGGGCATCGCGGTAGGCTCGGGAAAGGATGCCGCTCGAGCCAGGCGCGGGATGCGCGGGACGGGCGGTCGGTCAGGCGAACGTCAGCCGCGATTCTACTTCAGTGAAAACCCCTATGCTTGGGGCCAAAACGGTTGTTGCCGGCGTGCGACGGGGCGGCGGGCGGGGAGCTTCCCCCCGTGGGATCGGCGGCGATTCGGTAGCGGCACGATGGTGGCTGCCGAACCGTGCATCAGGCGATGCGTTCGGGCGCCCCGTCGGGTATCGCGGCCGAGGTTTTTTCGATTTCAGCATCTGCCGGCGACGCAGCCGATCCGGCCCCGTCGATCGCCGCCGGCGCGTCCCAGCCGTTCTCGAACAGGCAGGCTTCGATCGGCATCCGCGCGGCCCAGCGTTCTGCTTCGAGCATCGGCTTCGCATAGAACGCATCGACGTGCCCGATGCACAGCACGGCGATCGGCTTCGCGCCGTCGGGCATCCGCAGCAGCGTGCGCAGCGCATCGACGTCGAACAGCGACACCCAGCCCATCCCGAGGCCTTCCGCGCGCGCCGCGAGCCACATGTTCTGGATCGCGCATGCGGCGGATGCCAGATCCATCTCCGGCAGCGTGCGGCGGCCGAACACATGGCGTTCGCGGCCGTCGGCGAGCGCGACGACCAGGAGCTCGCCGCATTCGCGCACGCCCTCGACCTTCAGCCGCATGAATTCGTCCTGACGCTCGCCGAGCGCGTCGGCGGTCGCGCGGCGCTCGGCCTCGACCAGCGCGTGAATGGCGGTGCGCAATGCGGGATCGGTGACGCGGATGAAGCGCCACGGCTGCATGAAGCCGACGCTCGGTGCGTGGTGCGCCGCGCGCAGCAGCCGCGCGAGCACGGCCGGATCGACGGGCGCCGGCGTGAAGTGGCGCATGTCGCGCCGTTCGAAGATGGCGCGATAGACGGCGGCGATGTCGGAATCGTCGAAACGCATGAGCGGCAAAGGCAGGGAAGGACGTCGGCGCAACGATAACAGACGGCGCGCACGAAACGTTACTTCACGCGAAACAATGCACTCAATTGTTGACGAGGTTGGGTGCGGTGAGCGGCAATGAGCAGAAGCAAACGATTGCGGATGCGCTGCTGGCCGTCAAACGGGCTGTTTCTCAACGGTTTGGCATGACGACGTTCTGCGGCGCGCCCGCATGCCACGCCTCGATGTTCAGCAGCGTCGTGTGCGCGATCTCGGCCAGCGCCTCGCGCGTGAAGAATGCCTGGTGTGACGTGACGATCACGTTCGGGAACGTCAGCAGGCGCGCGAGCACGTCGTCCTGCAGCGGCAGGTCGGAGTGATCCTCGAAGAAAAGCCCGCTTTCCTCTTCGTACACGTCGAGCCCGAGATGGCCGAGCTGGCCGCTCTTGAGCGCGTCGATCAGCGCCTGCGCATCGACGAGGCCGCCGCGCCCCGTGTTGATCAGCATCGCGCCGTGCTTCATCCGCGCGAGCGTTCGTTCGTCGATCAGGTGGTGTGTCGACGGCAGCAGCGGGCAATGCAGGCTGACGATGTCGGCGTGATGCAGCAACTCGTCGAGCTCGACGTAGCGCGCGCCGAACGCGATCAGCTCGTCGTTGTACGGCGGTACCGAGTGCGCGAGCACGTGCATCCCGAAACCCATCATGATCTTCGCGAACACGCTGCCGATGATGCCGGTGCCGATCACGCCGACGGTCTTGCCGTGCAGGTCGAAGCCGAGCAGCCCGTTCAGCGAGAAATCGCCTTCGCGCGTGCGTGCGACGGCGCGCGGCAGGCGGCGGTTGAGCGCGAGGATCAGCGCGACCGCGTGCTCGGCGACCGCGTGCGGCGAATACGCGGGCACGCGTACGACCGCGATGCCGAGCCGTTCGGCGGCGGAGAGGTCGACATGGTTGAAGCCCGCCGAGCGCAGCGCGATCAGCCGCGTGCCGCCGTCGGCGAGCCGCTCGAGCACGGCCGCATCGACGGTGTCGTTGACGAACGGGCAGACGACGTCATAGCCGTGCGCAAGGATCGCCGTTTCCGCGTCGAGGTGCGACGGCTGGAAGTGCAGCCGATAGCCGAACTGCCGGTTGGCGGCGGTGAACGAATCTTCGTCGTACTGCCGGCTGCTGAACAGGATCACGCGCACGCTGCACCTCCGATGGCTGACGCGCGCAGTTTACTGCAGGCCCGTGACGATATCGGCGTGTTCGGGCCCGCGCACCGGCCGCAGGAAGCCGTAGTCCGTCCGCTCGCGGGCGGACGGCGCGCCGAAGTGCTCGAGTGCGTGCTCGACGAAGCTGCGCGTGCGGGCCGGCACGTACTGGCGGTTCGGATAGACGAGCGACAACTGCGCGTCGGGATCGTCGATCCGGTAGCCGGCCATCAGCCGCACGAGCGTGCCGTGGTTGAGCGCGTCGGTCACGCACGGCTCGGGCAGCACCGCGATGCCGGCGCCGGCCACGGCCGCCGCCTGCACGAGCGCGAGCTGGTTGACCGTGCAGGCCGGGCGCACCGTGACCGAATGGGCGACGCCGTCGTGACCGACCAGTTGCCACGTCGGTGCGTGCTGGTGCGGCGCGAGCGTGACCCAGTCGTGGCCCGGTAGATCGTCTGGCACGCGCGGCTCGCCGCGCCGGTCGAGATAGGCCGGCGCCGCGCACGCGACGAACGGGTTCGGCGCGAGCGCATGGCCGATCAGCGACGGGTTGCCGTCGAGCCGGGTGCCGGTGACGATGCCGACGTCGTAGCCCGAATCGAGTACGTCGAGCGGGCCTTCGGCGACGGTCAGCTGCACGCGCAGCTCCGGATAGCGGTGCCGGAAGCTGCTGACGAGCGGCGTCAGCGCCAGCGGCGACAGCAGCCCCGACGCGACGACGCGCAGCGTGCCGGCCGGTTCGCGCGCAGCATGCGCGACCGACGATTCGAGGTGGTCGAATTCCTCGAGCAGCGCGCGGCAACCATCGAGGTAGCGCACGCCGGCCTCGGTGAGCGACAGGTTGCGCGTGGTGCGATGGATCAGCCGTGTGTTCAGGTGGCCCTCGAGCATCGCGATCGAACGCGTGACGAGCGCATTGGACACGCCGAGATGGTGCGCCGCGCGCCGAAAGCTTTGCTGTTCGGCGACGCAGACGAATACACGCATGGTCTGAATCTGGTTCATGGCTTGCGTATTTCTGGCCCGGTTGATTGATTTTGGTTGTGATTTATCGCCGCACGACATCGAAAGCGCATTGCGCGGCCCCAGCTCTCCCTCGTATCGAAAATCGAATTTCGATTCCGCAGACGATTGTTCAATACGGAACCGATATCCGTCAACCTGAGAAAATGGGCGGCTTGCGTAAAATCGAAATCGCGAGTACCGGTTTAACGCTGCAATGCAGCAAGATCCTCCCGCGAAAAACGGTGCGGTATTGGAATATGCGCCGAGGCGGCCGGGATTGCCTATTCCAATCAACGTGTTGAGCTAAATTCATGCGAACCGTGACAGGGCAATTTCGGAATCGCTCCCCAATACATGCCGCAATAGTGGATGTTTTTTCCACGTTCGGATTTTGTGTATCGAATTCGCTCCGCGATTTGTATCAGGTGACCGCTCCATTTCGTTCGAACCGAGAATCCGGCTGAACCGCCGGTGTCGGCGAATCGTTGCCGATATTGACGGAGAAAATCGTGCGGGCGGAACTCGAATGGAACCGTTTCGGAACCGGCCGGCAATCCATTTTTCAATCCGGCGGGTCGTGGCGCAACCGGCTGGCCCGGTCCGGCGACCGGCCGGCGTCGCGCTGTCCGGACGTGCGTGCCTCTTGCGCGGGGCGGCGGAACGCGGAATGATCGACCGGTTCGCCGTGCCATGTCACGGGCGTCCGAGCATTTTCCTTTCCTCACCTTTTTCCAGCCATGTCCATCGATTATTCGCCGATTCCCTGTCCCGTCGTCGTGCCGCTCGACGCGATCCTGCCCGAAGAACCGCTGCTGATGATGGGGGCCGGCCCGGTTCCGATCCCGGCCGTGGTGGCCAAGGCGAACACGATCGTGATCAACCATCTCGGCGCGACGATGGCGAAGATCATCGAGCAGGTGAAGGAGATGGCGCGCTACGTGTTCCAGACCCGCACGAAGTGGGTGCTCGGCGTTGCGGGCCCAGGCTCGGCCGCGATGGAAATGGCGATCTCGAACCTCGCGTGGCGCGGCACGCGCGTGCTGTCGATCCGCAACGGCTTTTTCAGCGCGCGGATGGCCGAGATGGCCACGCGCGTCGGCGCCGACGTCGCGACGCTCGAAGTCGCCGACCGCGCGGTCGCGAGCCTCGACGAGATCGCCGACGCGATCGCGCGCGAGCGGCCCGAGATCGTCACGATCGTGCAGGGCGAGACGTCGAACACCGTATGGAACCGCGACCTGCGCGACATCGCCGCGCTCGCGAAGGCGGCCGGCGCGCTGGTGGTCGTCGACGCGGTGTGCACGCTGTCGACGATGCCGCTCGAGATGGACGCGTGGGGCATCGACGCGGTGATCACCGGCGGCCAGAAGGGGCTGTCGTCGATTCCGGGCGTGTCGCTGATCGCGTTTTCCGATGCCGCGTGGGAACGCATGAAGAAGCGCCCCGAGCCGAATGCGCACTGGTGCCTCGACATGGCGCTCGCGGAGAACTTCTGGCACAACGCCGGCTATCACTACACGGCGCCCGTGTCGGGCGTGCTCGCGCTGCACGAGGCGCTGCGGCTCGTCTGCGCGGAGACGCTCGAAAGCCGCTTCGCGCGCCACCTGCGCTGCTCGCTGGCGCTGCAGGCGGGTGTCGAATCGATGGGGCTCAAGCTTTATGCGCCGAAGGACTGCCGGCTCAATTCGGTGGTCGGGATCGAGACGCCGGAGGGGCTCACGCCGGGAATGGTCTGCGGCCATATCTCGAAGCAGTACCAGGTCGAGATCTCGGGTTCGTTCGGGTTGCCGATCGTGCGGATCGGGCAGATGGGCGAGCAGTGCCGCGAACACAACCTGTTCCGCACGCTGCATGCGTTCGGCCGCACGATGGTCGACCTGAAGGTGCCGGTCGACCTGCCGGCCGGCGTCGCCGCGCTCGAACAGGAACTGTCGCGGCGCGGCGCGTAAGCGCGGAACAGCGCCACGGGGCCGCGCTCAGCGGCCCTGCATCGCGCGCCGGTACGTATTCGGCGTCGTGCCGTGCGCGTCGCGAAAGCGATGGCTGAAGTGGCCGGCGTTCGCGTAGCCGCAGTCGGCCGCGATCTGCGCGAGCGGCAGCGCCGTCGTGCGCAGCAGCTCGCGGGCCCGAGCGAGCCGTTGCTCGGCCACCCATGCGTGCGGCGCACGGCCGAACGACAGCCGGAACATCCGCGAGAAATGGTATTCGGACAGCGCGGCGACCTCGGCGAGTTCGCCGAGCGTCAGCGGCTGCGTCAGGTACGTGTCGATGTAGTCGCGCACGCGGCGGCGCACGGCCGGCGCGAGCCCGCCGCGGTACGACGTGTCGGTGCGCGTCGTGCTCTGGCCGCGCAGCAGCAGGCTCAGCACGTCATGCGCGGTTTCGTTCGCGCGCAGCCGGTCGTCGGCATCGTCCCAGCCGTCGAGCGCAAGCGAGCGCAGCAGCGCGGCGACGCGCGCATCCTCGAAATAGGTGCGATCGGCCAGCTTCAGTTCGCGCGGTTCGCGGTCGAGCTCGCGGATCGCGCGCTGCGTGAAGTGTTCGGGCAGGAAATACAGGTGGATGAAATGCATTTCGCCGCGCACCCACCAGCGCGATTCATGGTCGCCCGGCAATGCGCACAGCAGGCTCGGCGCGCCGTAGCGCGGCACGCGCTGGCGCTCGGTCCGGTAGCCGCCGTCGAGGTAGCACGACAGCGTGTGGTGACCGGGCTGCTCGTAGATCGTCTCGCTTTCGTCGGTGATCCGCGTCCATTCGGCGATCGCGAGATGGTCGCCGAGCCACGCGAAGCGCTCGAGCGTCGCGTTCGCGTCGGCGAGCGTGCGGCAGACCGACTGCAGGCCGAACGGCAGATCGCCGCCGGCCAGGGCGGCGGCGCGGTCGACGGGCGGGGCGCAGAGGGAGGGACTCATGATGCGCCGAGTATAAGCGGCCGCGCGACCGCGTGTGCGGCGTCCCGAAAAAGACCGCAATTCCGGACAATCGGCACGCGCGGTGCGGCGGCATAGTCGGGATCCCGATTCACCCGATTTCCCGGATTGTCGCCATGAACCTGTCGCTTTATTTCGTCACCGTGCTGATCTGGGGCACTACCTGGATCGCGATCAAGTGGCAACTCGGCTCGGTGCCGCCGCCCGTGTCGATCGCGTGGCGCTTCTGGCTCGCGGCCGCCGTGCTGTTCGCCCTGCTGCGCGTGATGCGCCGACCGGTGCGCCCGCCGCGCGAAGCGTGGCGCTTTCTCGCCGCGCAGGGCTTCGCGCTGTTCTGCCTGAATTTCCTGTGCTTCTACTATGCGGAGCAGGTCGTGCCGAGCGGGCTCGTCGCGGTGATCTTCTCGACTGCGCCGCTGCTGAACTCGATCAACGGCCGGCTGTTCATGGGCCGCCCGCTGCGGCCGTCGGCGATCGCCGGCGCGCTGCTCGGCCTGACCGGCATCGCATGCCTGTTCTGGCAGCAGATGGCCGGCCATCTCGACGATCACGCGACTTGGATCGGGCTCGCGATCGCGTTCGCCGGCACGATGTGTTTCTCGGCGGGCAACCTGCTGTCGAGCCGGATGCAGTCGATGGGGCTGCACCCGCTCGCGACCAACGGCTGGGCGATGCTGATCGGCGCGGCGATCCTGACCGTCGGCAGCGCGGTGGCCGGAATGCCGTTCACGCTCGACATGAGCCCGCGCTATCTCGGCGCGCTCGTGTACCTGGCCGTGCCGGGCTCGGTGATCGGCTTCACCGCCTACCTGACGCTCGTCGGCCGGATCGGGCCGGAGCGCGCCGCGTACTGCACGGTGCTGTTCCCGATCGTCGCGCTGGCCGTGTCGACGGTGTTCGAGGGCTACCAATGGTCGCCGCTCGCGGTGATCGGGCTGCTGCTCGTGGTGGCCGGCAATCTCGTCGCGTTCGATCTCACGCGCCGGTTGTTTCTGCGGACGGCGTGACCGCGCCGGCCATCGCAACGGCCGCCATATAAAAAAACGCCTGCGCGATGCAGGCGTTTTCTTTTTGACGCGACGGCGCCGCGACTTTCGCAACTGGCCGCCGTGAGGCGAGCGGCGTGATCAAGCCGCCGCGCCGCTTCCCGCCACACGCGCCTGCCGCTGATACAGCACCATCGACAGCGCGACGCCCGCGGCGGCGGCCACCGCCGCGAACAGGAACACCTGCGGATAGCCGAACGCGCCCGCGACATAGCCGGCGAGCGGGCCGGTGATGCCGAGCGACAGGTCGAGGAACACCGAATACGCAGACAGCGCCGCGCCGCGGCTCGCGGGCGGCACGAGTGCGACGGCCTCGACGCCGAGCGCCGGGAAGATCAGCGCGAAGCCGAAGCCCGTCAGTGCCGCGCCGACGAGCGCGACGTG
Organism: Burkholderia sp. ABCPW 11; assembly: GCF_001523445.1. Taxonomy (NCBI): domain Bacteria; kingdom Pseudomonadati; phylum Pseudomonadota; class Betaproteobacteria; order Burkholderiales; family Burkholderiaceae; genus Burkholderia; species Burkholderia sp. ABCPW 11. Next base: position 320,513 of record NZ_LOVM01000032.1, read on the forward strand.
CGGCACCGGCGCGAGCCACAGCAGCACGAGGCCCGCGCATTCGAACGCGAACGACACGATCGCGACGCGGAAGCCGCCGTGGGTCTTGATCGTGTTCGCGAACAGCAGGCGCGCGCCGATGAACAGCGTGCCGAACACGGTCAGCGACAGCGCGGCGTTCGGCCAGTGGCGCGCCGCGTAGTACAGCGTGACGAACGTCGCGATCGAGCCGAAGCCGGCCGAGCCGAGCGCGAGGCCGAGGCCGTGCGGCAGCACGCGCGTGAACACGCTCGCATACGACATCCGTTCGCCGTGCACGAGCGGCACGGCAGCGATCAGGCGGGCGAGGTAGAAGCCGAGCGCGGCCAGCGCGATCACGATCACGCCGATCAGCGCCGGATTCAGCGTATGGGCGATCGCGACGCCGACCGGCGCGCCGAGCGCGAGCGCGCCGTAGGTCGCGATGCCGTTCCACGAGATCACCTTCGCGTTGTGCGCGACGCCGACCCGGCCGATGCCCCACAGGATCGCGCCGGTGCCGCACAGGCTTTCGCCGACGCCGAGCACGAGCCGGCTCGCGATCAGCAGCACGAGGCTCGCGACCGGCCAGTGTGCGAGCAGCAGCGCGACGAGCAGCAGCACGCCCGACACGCCGCAGCCGACCAGCCCGCGCAGCACCGTCTGCTTCGGCCCCAGCGTATCGGCGAGGCGCCCGGCGAGCGGCCGCGACGCGAGCGTCGCGAAATACTGGACGCTGATCGCGCCGCCCGCGACGATCGCGGAAAAGCCGAGGTCGTCGTGGACGAAGCCCGGCAGCACCGCGAGCGGCAGGCCGATGGTCAGGTAGCAGATGAACGTGAAGCAGACGACGGACACGATTTGCAGCGTGACCGCGAACCCGCTGTGCGGCGGTGTGGCGGAATCGGTTGACATGGGGTCGGAACGAATGACGGATCGAACGGAAAACGGCGGAAAAGGGAATCGGGATTTTCCCATGGAACCGGTTTTCACGCAGGTACCGTTTAGTTAACCGGGCCGCCGTTCGCGAAGACGACCTGCGGTCGCGGGCGCCGGGAACGGCAGAGCGCACGGTGCGGCAAAGGGCGCGGGCGGCCGGGCGCGCATATCGCGGCAGTTATATGAGCCGCATGCGCGATGGACTATGGGTTGCGGAATTTGACGGTGATAGCGTTCAAACTGTCGGAAAAACGTCGGTCGAGCGCTCCGCGCAGGCCGCCTTGCCCCCAATTTGAAGAAACACCGAGACATGAGTGAGCCGATTCGCTTCTACCATCGTCACGCGATCCGCGAAGTCAGCGGCGCGGACGTGACCCGCACCGTGCTGCAATACCTGCGCGAGGACGCGCATTGCACCGGCACCAAGGAAGGCTGCGCGGAAGGCGACTGCGGCGCGTGCACGGTCGTCGTCGGCGAACTGACCGACGCCGGCGCGGTCGAGTTCAAGGCCGTCAACGCGTGCATCCAGTTCTTGCCGACGCTCGACGGCAAGGCGCTCCTGACGGTCGAGGACCTGCGCCGGCCGGACGGCGCATTGCATCCGGTGCAGCAGGCGATGGTCGATTGCCACGGTTCGCAATGCGGGTTCTGCACGCCCGGCTTCGTGATGTCGATGTGGGCGCTGTACGAGAAGCACGGCCACGAAGGCTGCGGCAACGCGTGCGCGAAGGCGAAGGACGTGCCGACGCGCACCGAGATCGCCGATGCGCTGACGGGCAACCTGTGCCGCTGCACCGGTTATCGCCCGATCGTCGATGCGGCGGTGCGGATGTTCGATGCGACCGGCGAAGGTGCGACCGGCGAAGGCGCGACCGGCGAAGCCTCGCCGGCGCCGTCGGCGGTGGTCGACACAGCGGCGCTTGCCCGCACGCTCGCATCGCTCAAGCGCGACGACACGTTCGACTACACGGCGGCCAACGGCGCGCGCTTTGCCGCGCCGCGCACGCTCGACGCGCTGGCCGCGCTGAAGGCCGAGCGTCCCGACGCGCGCATCCTCGCGGGCAGCACCGACATCGGGCTGTGGGTCACCAAGCAGATGCGCCGCCTCGACGATCTGATTTACGTCGGCCAGATCGCCGAACTGCAGCAGGTCGTGGACGGCGACGACTGGATCGAGATCGGCGCGGGCGTGACGGTCGAGAAGGCCTATGCGGCACTCGCCCGCACCTACCCGGAGCTGACCGAGATGTGGAAGCGCTTCGCGTCGCTGCCGATCCGCAACGCGGGCACGATCGGCGGCAACGTCGCGAACGGCTCGCCGATCGGCGATTCGATGCCGGGCCTGATCGCGCTCGGCGCGCGGGTCGTACTGCGCGGCCGCGACACGGTGCGCGAGCTGCCGCTCGAAGCGCTCTACACGGGCTATCAGCAAAAGGACATGGCGCCGCATGAATTCGTCGTCGGCCTGAAGGTGCCGACCCGCACCGGCGCGCGCGCGAAGCTGCAGTTCCGCACCTACAAGCTGTCGAAGCGGTTCGACTCCGACATCTCGGCCGTGTGCGCGGCGTTCGCGTTCATCGCGGACGGCGACACGATCCGCGAGCCGCGCGTCGCGTTCGGCGGGATGGCGGCGACGCCGAAGCGCGCCACACATACGGAAGCCGTGCTCGACGGCGCACAGTGGCACGAAGCCACCGCGCAGGCCGCGATGCAGGCGCTCGAACGCGACTACCAGCCGCTGTCCGACATGCGCGCGACGAGCACGTATCGCCTCGATACCGCGAAGAACCTGATGTTCCGGTTCTGGCTGGAGACGCGTCCGCACGACCCGCTGCCGCCGCAGGCGCTGAACGTGCGCGAAGTAGCCGCCGAAGTTGCCAACGACGCGGCGCGCGTCTGAAGACGGAGAACACCGAACATGAACCAGCAAGCAGAACCGTTCCTCAGCACCGTCGACCCGCAGGCCGACGCCGCGCAAGTGCACGTGTCGCGCGCGCACGAGTCCGCCCACCTGCACGTGAGCGGGCGCGCCACCTACACCGACGACATCCCGCTCGTCGCGGGCACGCTGCACGCGGCGCTCGGGTTGTCGGCGAAGCCGCACGCGAGGATCGTGTCGATGAACTTCGACGCGGTGCGCGCGACGCCGGGCGTGGTCGCCGTGTTCACGGCCGACGACATCCCGGGCGTCAACGATTGCGGGCCGATCGTCCACGACGATCCGGTGCTCGCGAAGGGCGTCGTGCAGTTCGTCGGCCAGCCGATGTTCATCGTCGTCGCGACGTCGCACGAGACCGCGCGGCTCGCCGCGCGCCGCGCGCAGGTCGACTACGAGGAGCTGCCCGCGATCCTGACCGCGCAGGAAGCGCGCAAGGCCGAAACCTACGTGATCCCGCCGCTGAAGCTCGCGCGCGGCGACGCGGCCGCGCGGCTCGCCGCCGCGCCGCACCGCGAGTCGGGCGAGATGCTGCTCGGCGGGCAGGAGCAGTTCTACCTGGAAGGGCAGATCGCGTACGCGGTGCCGAAGGACGACGACGGGATGCACGTGTACTGCTCGACGCAGCACCCGAGCGAGATGCAGCACCTCGTCGCGCACGTGCTCGGCGTCGCGTCGCACAACGTGCTGGTCGAATGCCGCCGGATGGGCGGCGGGTTCGGCGGCAAGGAATCGCAGTCGGGCCTGTTCGCGTGCTGCGCGGCGCTTGCCGCGTGGAAGCTGCTGTGCCCGGTGAAGCTGCGTCCGGACCGCGACGACGACATGATGATCACCGGCAAGCGGCACGACTTCCATTACCGCTTCGACGTCGGCTACGACGACGACGGCCGCATCGACGGCGTCGCGCTCGACATGACGTCGCGCTGCGGCTTCTCGGCCGACCTGTCGGGCCCGGTGATGACGCGCGCGGTGTGCCACTTCGACAACGCGTACTGGCTTGGCGACGTCGACATCGCCGGCTACTGCGGCAAGACCAACACGCAGTCGAACACCGCGTTCCGCGGCTTCGGCGGCCCGCAGGGCGCGTTCGCGATCGAATACATCCTCGACGACATCGCGCGCTCGCTCGGCCGCGATCCGCTCGACGTGCGCTACGCGAACCTGTACGGCAAGACCGAACGCAACGTGACGCCGTACGGGCAGACGGTCGAGGACAACGTCCTGCACGAGCTGCTCGGCGAACTCGAGACGACGAGCGACTACCGTGCGCGGCGCGCGGGCGTGCGCGCGTTCAACGCGCGCAACCCGGTGCTGAAGAAGGGCATCGCGCTCACGCCGGTGAAATTCGGCATCGCGTTCAACGTCACGCACTTCAACCAGGCGGGCGCGCTGGTGCACATCTACACCGACGGCTCGGTGCTCGTGAACCACGGCGGCACGGAAATGGGGCAGGGGCTCAACACGAAGGTCGCGCAGGTGGTCGCGCACGAGCTCGGCATCCGCTTCGGCCGGATCCGCGTGACGGCGACCGATACGAGCAAGGTCGCGAACACGTCCGCGACCGCCGCGTCGACGGGCTCGGACCTGAACGGCAAGGCCGCGCAGGATGCGGCGCGCCAGTTGCGCGAGCGGCTCGCGGCGTTCGCGGCGAAGCAGTTCGGCGACGGCACGGTCGATGCGGCCGACGTGAAGTTCGGCAACGACTTCGTGTGGATCGGCGGCGCGAGCGTGCCGTTCGGCGAAGTGATCGCGAAGGCCTACCTCGCGCGCGTGCAGCTGTGGTCCGACGGCTTCTACGCGACGCCGAAGCTGCACTGGGATCAGTCGAAACTGCAGGGCCGCCCGTTCTACTACTACTCGTACGGCGCGGCCGTGTCGGAAGTCGTGATCGACACGCTGACGGGCGAGATGCGCACGCTGCGCGTCGATGCGCTGCACGACGTGGGCGCGTCGCTGAACCCGGCGCTCGACATCGGCCAGGTCGAAGGCGCGTTCATCCAGGGGATGGGCTGGCTGACGACCGAGGAGCTGTGGTGGAACCAGGGCGGCAAGCTGATGACGCATGCGCCGTCCACGTACAAGATCCCGACGGTGAACGACACGCCGCCCGAGTTCAACGTGCGGCTGTTCCAGAACCGCAACGTCGAGGACAGCATCCACCGCTCGAAGGCCGTCGGCGAGCCGCCGCTGCTGCTGCCGTTCTCGGTGTTCTTCGCGGTGCGCGACGCGATCGCGGCAGTCGGCGATTACCAGGTGAATCCGCCGCTCGACGCGCCGGCCACCGGCGAGTCGATCCTGCGCGCGATCGGCGCGGTGCGTGCGGCCCGCGCGGGCCAGGCAGGCTGACATGAAACGCTCTTTGCGCGCGCTTCGTACGTTGCCCGCTCACGGCGGCACGGCCCGGCGGAGGCTGGCATGAACGGGCCGGCCCAGCCGTCGCGCGCCGCGTCGACCCCGGCGTTCGCGCAAGGCACCGGCCAGCGCAACCGCGCGACCGGCGCGCCGGCGCCGATGCACATCGTGCTGTTCGGCGCCGGGCACGTCGGGCACGCGCTCGTCACGCTGCTCGGCGCGCTGCCGTGCGTCGTGCAGTGGGTCGACACGCGCGACGAGCTGTTCCCGGACGAATGTCCGCCGAACGTGCAGCCGGAGCCGACCGACACGCCGGAGGCCGTCGTCGACGCGGCGCCGCCCGGTGCGTACTTCCTCGTGATGACGCACAACCACGCGCTCGACTTCTCGCTCGCCGCGCAGATCATGCGGCGGCGCGACTACGCGTACTTCGGGATGATCGGCTCGCGCACCAAGCGCGTGAAGTTCGAGCGCCGGCTCGTTGCGCGCGGCGTCGATCCGGCGCGGCTCGTCGAGATGGTGTGTCCGATCGGTGTCGCCGGCATCGTCGACAAGGCGCCGGGCGCGATCGCGGTGGCCGTCTGCGCGGAGCTGCTGCAGGCACGCTCGGGCATGCGGGTGGCCGATGCGAAGGCGGCGGCGGCCGGGCGCGCACGCGAAGACGTGTCCTGCGCGCGGTAAAACGCCGATGTCGCGCGGCCGGCGCACGGTCGCGCGTTTTTGCATACACTGCACGACGACGCGCGGCAGCGGGCCGTGCTTCACCTCACCGTGCACACCCATGTCCGATCACTCCGTCTATCTCGACGCGCTCGATGCGAGCCTCGTCGTTATCGAGCGCTGGCTGTCCGGCGTCGATACCGCGCCGGCGGTGCTCGATGCGCTGCTCGCGGCGTTTGCCGCCGATTTCACGATGACCCTGACCGACGGCCGCGTGGTCGACCGTGACGGCACGCGCGCGCTGTTCGCGAAGCTGGCCGGCGCGAAGCCGGGGCTGCGCATCACGCTGTCGGAGATCCGCGTGCTCGCGGCCGACGCATCGCATGCGGTGATCGCCTATCTCGAAGCGCAGCACGCGGCGGCGGGCGAGTTGCCCGCGCGCCGTGCGACCGCCGTGTTCGCGCGCGACGCGGCGGGCGTCGTGCGCTGGACCCATCTGCAGGAAACCTTCTGCACGGCCTGAGCGGCCGCGCTGTCGAACGGTCGCGCGGCGCGCCGGCCGCGCGTCAGCGCTTGCGCGTGCGGGCGACCGTCAGCTCGTCGGATACGCTCTGCATCAGCGCGCACAGCCACGCGATGTCGGTCGGCCGATCGGGCTGCGGATGCGTGAGCAGGTAGCTCTTGATACGCGGGAACGGTACGGGCGGCGCGACGACGACGAGCGGCAGCAGTTGCGCATAGTGCGTCGCGAAGCGGCGCGTCGTCGTGAAGATCAGGTCCGACTGCAGCAGCACCTGCGGCACGATCCCGAAGTATGGCAGCGTCGTCACGATGCGTCGCGTGAGGCGCGCGCGCGCCAGGCCGATCTCGATCGCGTTGCGCTTGTCGCCGGTGTACGGGGTGGGCGCGACGTGCGCGGCCGACGCATACGCGTCGCGCGTGAGCGGCACGCGGGCGAGCGGATGCGCGTCGCGCATCAGGCATACGATTGTGTCGGAGAACAGGTCCTGGCGCGCGAACTGCGGGTCGGGCTTCGGCCAGTTGCCGATCACGAGATCGAGCGCGCCCGATTCGAGCGCACCCGCGTGGTCGAGCGCGGGATTCAGCGAATCGATCTCCAGATGGGCATGCGGCGCCGCGTCGCGAAAGCGCTCGATCAGCGTCGGCATGAAGAAATCGTTCAGGTAGTCGGGCGCGGCGACGCGGAACGTGCGCCGCGCGGACGACGGATCGAAGTCGCCGTGCGGCGTCGCGATGAAATCGACCTCGCGCAGCGCGCGCGATGCGGCGTCGAGCAGCGACGCGCCGTATTCGGTCGGCACCATGCCGGACTTGCCGCGCACGAGGATCGGGTCGTTCAGCGTCTCGCGCAGCTTGCGCAGCGCGGTGCTGATCGCGGGCTGGGTCTGGTTCAGCCGCAGCGCGGCCTGCGTGACGCTGCGCTCGAGCAGCAGCGTGCGCAACACGCGCACGAGCCAGATGTCGAGCGAGGCGGTACGGTCGTCGTCTTCCATCGATGGGGGGTGATTCCGGTGACGCGTAACCTTACCGCAGCCGCGCGTTGCCGTGCGTGATACCGGCCATCACGCGCGGCCCTTCGGCAGCGTGCTGATCCGCTTGACCTCGCGCGATTCGAGCCAGTTCGGCGTGCGCGCGCAGTACAGCACCATCGGCAGCGCGTCCTCGCCCCAGAACAGCTGCTTGTTCATCCAGAAGGTGGGCACGCCGAACACGCCGAGCGAGATCGCGTCGGCCGTGTTGCGGGTCAGTTGTGCAGCGGTTTCCTCGAATTCGATCAGCTCGTCGCCGTGGCCGACGCCGACGCGTTCGCACAGCGCCGCGAAGCCTTCCGGCGTCGACGGATCGTTCCCTTCGCGCCAGATGAAGCGAAACATTTCCAGCACCGTCACGATATCGGCGCGCAGCGCGATCGCGAGGCGCAGGACCTTGTCGGAATCGAACGGATGCGCGGGCGGCATCTTGAAGCGGATGCCGAGTTGTTCCGCGCGAAACAGCGCATGCCGGTACGTGAACACGCGTTTGGCCGGCACGTCGGCGCTCGGGCGTTGGCCCCAGTGGCGCTGCAGGTCGGGCAGCGAGACGGCGACCGGGTTGAACGGCACGTCCGGCCATTTGTCGTGCTGTTCGAGCAGCAGATACGAGAACGGCGACACGAAGTCGAAGAACCAGGCGGGTTGGGCGGTGTCGAGGCCGGTTGTCATGTCGTTCTCCAGAAGGTGGGGCGTGCGGCGCCTGGCGGCGGCCTCCATGTTACGCGGCGGCGCGCGCATGCAGCAATGATCGCGGATCGTTCGCTTACGCGGAACCGGGAGTCGCCCGGGGGGCGTCGCCGGCCGGCGGCGGGTCGGTTTCCGTGCGTGCCGGCGGATTGCCGGCGCCGGGCGGGGCCGCCGGCGCATCCTGGTCGTGCGCGGTGAGCCGTTCGCGCACGAAGCCGATGTGCTCGCGCAGCACGTAGAACTGCCCCGCGTACGCGAGCGGCATCTTCATCCGGTTCACCGCTTCCTCGATGTCGTCGAGCTCGTCGAGCAGCTTGACGCGCTCCTCGGCCGTATGTTCGCCGAGCGCGCTGCGCTCGAGCGCGATCAGCGCGCCGTACCAGCGGTAGATGCGCGAGCGCACGCGCCAGCCGTACAGCGACGGCACGAGCCGCAACCCGGGAATCAGCACGACGATCAGCGGCACGACCACCACCAGCAGCCGGTCGACGAGGCTCGCGACCCAGAACGGCAGCCGTCGGTACAGGAAGGTCTTGCCCGACTTGTAGTAGCGGGCGGCATCGTCGGACAGCGGGAAGCCGCGCGTGACGGACGACGGGAATTCGCCTGCGTGCTGCAGGATCGTCGCGTGGCCGTGTACTTCGCGCGCCGCCTCGATCAGCAGGTCGGACAGCGCGGGGTGCAGCGAGTCGCGCGCGACGAGTTCGATCGTCGGCGCGACCGTGTGGATGTCGGCGGGCGGCAGGTTGCGGCCGAGATCGTAGACGCCCATCGGCAGCGTGATCGCGGTCAGGTACGGAAAGCGCCGCGCATACGCGTCGGCCTGCGTGAACGAGTAGACGTGCACGCCCGGCGCGCGGAACAGCTTCGCCATCACCGGGATCTGCGTCGAGTCGCCCGACAGGAACGCGGCGTCGATCTTGCCGTCGAGCAGCGCGGTCGCGGCGTCCTCGCCGGCCGTCGGCAGGAGCTCGGTCGGGCCGCCCGGCACGATGCCGTTCATCTTCAGCAGCGCGAGGCTCAGTTCGCGCGCGCCGCTGCCTTGCGCGCCGAGCGCGAGCCGCTTGCCCTTGAAGTCGGACAGGCGCCCGACGACCGGGCCGCGGTACATGATCGCGAGCGGCACGTAGCCGATGCTGCCGAGCGACACGAGATGCTCGTCGCGCTCCTTCGGGCCGATGCCGCTCTGCACGAAGCCGACGTCGACCGGCGCGTTCGGGTTCGACAGCCGCGCGAGGTTCTGCGCGGAACCTTCGGACGATTGAACGTCGAGCGTGACGCCGTTTTTTGCGAGGATCGTCTTGTATTTCTGGGCTGCGTTCCAGTAGGTGCTGCCGGGCGGCCCGGACGAAATCACGAGCGTGGACGGCGGCGCCGGCTGGATCAGCTTGACCGCGAGCCAGACGGCCGCGCCGGCGAGCAGCACGGTCGGGCCGATCGACAGCGCGAGGTCGCGCCACGAGACGGCGACGAAGCGGGCGAGGATACGGCGCGGCGGGCGAGGGCGGGCTGGCTTCATGGGATTGGCGGATGACGCTGGCGTGACGCATCGGTGACGGTCGTCACCGGACGACACGGATGCTCGCGGCGATGGTACCCGGTTTCGCCGTGCATGCGCGAGTCGCGGCGGGATTGCACGGCGGCGCGGCGACAGCGGCGCGGGCCGTCGCGTCAAAAGCTTTGCGCTTCCGCGGGCGCTGGATTACATTGTGCGACGCAGCCGCGCCCGAATCGCGCGCGACCCGGCACGTCATCAGACCGGGCGCGTCCGGCCGGCGGCTGTCCGGCCCGGCCGGCCCGCTTTCGCGTGCGCCGGCCGCCGGCCCGTGACGCCTCTCTCGTATCGCCGTGGAAAACACCGGCTGTCCCGCCCGTTCGCGCGCGGGCCGGCTGTTTTTGGGGGTATCCGGCCGTACTGTGCACGGCCGTTCCGGAGTGATAAGGAGATAGCATGAAGTCGATCGTGTTGAGAGCGTTGGGTGTCGCCGCCGTGGCGGCCTGTCTGTCGGGCAGCGTGTATGCGCAGTCGAGCGACGCAGCGGCAACGGAAGCGCCGTCGGCCGCGGCGAGCGCGCCGAAGGCCGCCGCGAAAACCGCGAAGAAGGCGAACCGCAAGCTCGGCTACGCGGTGCGCAAGGCCATTACGAAGGCAGGCGGCATCGACGTGGCGAACCTCGTCGTGCGTTCGAAGGGCGGCGCGATCTCGCTGGAGGGCACGGTGCCCGACCAGGCACAGATCGACAAGGCGGAAGCGGCAGCCAAGAGCGTGAAGGGCGTGACGTCGGTCACGAACAAGCTGACGGTTCAGCAGCAGTAATGCCGGGCGGCGGCGCGCGAGCGCCGCGTGCGCCCGTTTCCAGGCGGGCCCCGGCATGCCGGGGCCCGTTTGCGCTTCAGAAACCGAACGCCGTGCGCGGCGCGGCGGCGGACCGATAACGATATCGAGGGGGCGGCGATGACGAAGCTCGGGTGGGGCAGGCGGGTGGTGTGGGGGGCGGCGCTGGCCGCGGTCGCGATGCTCGGCGCCTGCAACGGCGACGAGTCGGCCGAGCGCAACCGGTTGCCCGGCTTCGTGTCCGGCAGCGTGCGCACGACGGCCTACGACGGCGCGAGCGACGACCTGCTGACGGCCGGCCTCGGCAAGACGGGCCTCGCCGCGGCGAGTGCGCCCGGCTTCGCGAACCCGTCGCGGCCGACGAGCGCCGAATTGCGTCGCCTCGCCATCTGGTCGAACTACCGCGCGCTCGTCGACATGAGCGCGAACGGCGGCTACGGCCGCTTCTGGGGGCCGAACGTCGACCTCGACGGCAACGATACGCTCGGCGAAGGCAAGATCCCCGGTACCGAATATCTCGCGTATGCCGACGACGGCAGCGGCGCGAAGAACGTGACGCTGCTCGTGCAGGTGCCCGCGAGCTTCGATCCCGCGCGGCCGTGCATCGTCACCGCGACGTCGTCCGGCTCGCGCGGCGTGTACGGCGCGATTTCCGCGGCCGGCGAGTGGGCGCTCAAGCGCGGCTGCGCGGTGGCCTACAACGACAAGGGCGGCGGCAACGGCGCGCACGAGCTCGGTTCCGACACCGTCACGCTGATCGACGGCACGCTCGCCAACGCGGTGCTGGCCGGCACCGCGAGCCTGTTCACCGCGAACGTGACGAGCGGCGATCTCGCCGCGTTCAACAGCCGCTTCCCGAACCGCTATGCGTTCAAGCACGCGCATTCGCAGCAGAATCCCGAGCAGGACTGGGGGCGCGTGACGCTGCAGTCGGTCGAGTTCGCGTACTGGGCGCTCAACGAGCAGTTCGGACCGCTGATCGACGGCGCGCGTCACGGCGTGCGCTATCGCGCGGGCGACATCACGACGATCGCCGCGTCGGTCAGCAACGGCGGCGGCGCCTCGCTCGCGGCGGCCGAGCAGGACGACCGCGGCTGGATTACCGCGGTCGTGGTCGGCGAGCCGCAGATCAACGTGCGGATGGCGCCGAATGCGGTCGTTCGCGCGGGCGGCCAGCCGGTGCCGTCGTTCGGCCGGCCGCTGGCCGATTACGCGACGCTCGCGAACCTGCTGGAACCGTGCGCGGCCGCATCGGCGTCGCTGGCCGGCGCGCCGTACCTGAGCGCGCTGCCGGCCGCGACCACGCAGTCGATCCGCGCGCAGCGCTGCGCGACGCTCGCCGCGGCCGGGCTGGTGGCAGGCGCCGACACGCAGAGCCAGGCGGCCGACGCGCTCGCGCAGCTCCATGCGGCCGGCTATCTGGCCGATTCCGACCTGCTGCAGGCGTCGATGTGGGATTCGCAGGCGATTCCCGCGATCGCGGTCACCTATGCGAACGCGTACACGCGCTCGCGCGTGACCGACAACCTGTGCAACTTCAGCTTCGCGACGACGAACCCGGCGACCGGCGCGGTCGCGGCGCCCGCCGCGTCGCCGATGCCGGCCGTGTTCGGCGCCGGCAACGGCGTACCGCCGACGGCCGGCATCAATCTCGTGTTCAACAACGGCGCGGGCGTCGACCACCGGCTCGCGACGCCCGACGCGAGCTTCGCGGGCGCGCTGTGCCTGCGCCAGCTGTGGACGAACGGGATGCTCGGCATGCCCGCGAACATCGACGCGGTGCGCGTGAACGCGAACCTGCACGGCAAGCCGGCGATCATCGTGCAGGGCCGCAGCGACGCGCTCGTTCCCGTGAACCACGCGTCGCGCGCGTACGTCGCGCAGAACGGCATCAGCGAAGCCGGGCGCAGCCAGCTGGTGTTCTACGAAGTGACGAACGGCCAGCACTTCGACGCATTCCTGTCGGTTCCGGGCTTCGACACGCGCTTCGTGCCGGTTCACTACTACAACGTGCAGGCGCTGAACCTGATGTGGAAGCACCTGAAGAACGGCGCGCCGCTGCCGCCGTCGCAGGTGATCCGCACGGTGCCGCGCGGCGGCACGCCGGGCGCCGCACCCGCGCTGACGAGCGCGAACCTGCCGCCGATCTCGGCCGCGCCGGGCGCGAACGCGATCTCCGCCGGCGTCGGCACGATCGACGTGCCGCTCTGACGGCGGCCGTCGCGCCGCCTCCGAAGAAGCCGGACAGCCGTCCGGCTTTTTTTACGTCGCCTGGAATCGGTCCCGTACTGCCTTTTATCCGAATGGCGAGCGCCGTAACAAATTATTACTTTACGGCCATAAATCCGGAACCTATTATGCGCCGGTATTTTCACTTAATTTAATAAATTCCAGATACGAGAATATTCCTTTCCTTTTAGTTAATCGATCCTTTCGATTTTATTCAGTCGACTCGCGTCGCAATTGATCGCCGTTTCGCGATTAATCGGTATCGCGCCGACCGGGATCGTTCGTCTGTTCGAAGTGAAGGCGCGTTGCCGGGCGGGCTTCGCAGGGCGTCCTTTGGTCGTCGATTTCGTGCGCATGCGAATTCGCGAAATGCATTCGTATTGCTGCAAACCGTTGAATTGCCGTTCGCAATGGAATTGATTCCATTGTGCGGTTGCAAAAAAACGTGGGTGGGGTAAATCGTGCCGATCGGTATTCGCCGATCCGGTAAAAAACTCGGAGTGCGTCGCATAACGAATGCATTCCCGGTGCGGAGCGCCGGCGCAAATGATCCTTTGCGGCCGGCGGTATTTATCGTTCTGTTCGAGAGGCAATAATGACGACACGCAAGTCCTTGAAAGACGGTTTCGCGCTATTTGGAACGACCCTGAGCGTACCGCTCGCCGCGGCAGCGGCCGCGGCGCTGCTCGTCACGGGGTGCGGCGGCGACGACGGGCCGAGCCCGAGTGCGGCGGCCGCCACCGCGGCTGCGACGTCCAGCGGCAGCACGTCGGCCAGCACCGACGCAACGGCCGCCGCCGCGGCCGACCAGCCGTACGTCGACACCGACGTGTACGGCACCGGGCCGAACGACGCGGTCACGGATTCGACCGAAGGCGCGGCAGTCGTGCACCGCCAGGTGACGATCGGCGGCAAGACGATCAAGTACACGGCCACCACGGGCCACCTGACGACGATCGATCCGATCACGTCGGCGCCGAACGCGAAGATGTTCTACGTCGCGTACACGCAGGACAATCCGGACCCGTCGAAGCCGCGCCCGGTCACGTTCTTCTACAACGGCGGCCCCGGTTCGTCGTCGGTCTACCTGCTGCTCGGCTCGTACGGGCCGAAGCGCCTGCAGTCGTCGTTCCCGAACTTCACCCCGCCCGCGCCGTACAAGCTGCTCGACAACCCGGACAGCCTGCTCGACCGCACCGACCTCGTGTTCATCAACCCGGTCGGCACCGGTTACTCGACGGCGATCGCGCCGGCGAAGAACAAGGACTTCTGGGGCACCGACCAGGACGCGCGCTCGATCGACCGCTTCATCCAGCGCTACCTGACCAAGTATTCGCGCTGGAATTCGCCGAAGTTCCTGTACGGCGAGTCGTACGGCACCGCGCGCAGCGCGGTCGTGTCGTGGGTGCTGCACGAGGACGGCATCGACCTGAACGGGATCACGCTGCAGTCGTCGATTCTCGACTACGCGAACGCGCTGTCCGCGCCGGGCACGTTCCCGACGCTCGCGGCCGACGCGTTCTACTGGAAGAAGACGACGCTCAACCCGACGCCGACCGATCTCGACGCGTACATGGTTCAGGCCCGCAACTACGCGGACAACACGCTCGCGCCGCTCGCGCAGAAGCCGAACCCGCAGGACGGCGGCTTCGTGAACGTGCGGCTGAACCTGAACCTGCAGACCGCGCAGCAGATGGGCGCGTACATCGGCACGGACCCGACGTCGCTGATCCAGACCTTCGGCAACCCGGCCGCGCTCGGCAACGTGCCGTCGTCGGACGACAACCCGCCGTACACGTTCTTCCTGACGCTCGTGCCGGGCACGCAGATCGGCCAGTACGACGGTCGCGCGAACTTCACGGGCAAGGGCATCGCGCCGTACATCCTGCCGAACTCGGGCAGCAACGATCCGTCGATCACGAACGTCGGCGGCGCATACACGGTGCTGTGGAACAGCTACATCAACACCGACCTCAAGTACACGTCGACGTCGTCGTTCGTGGACCTGAACGACCAGGTCTTCAACAACTGGGACTTCAGCCACACGGACCCGACCGGTGCGAACAAGGGCGGCGGCAATACGCTGTACACGGCCGGCGACCTGGCGTCGACGATGAGCGTGAACCCGGACCTGAAGGTGCTGTCGGCGAACGGCTATTTCGACGCCGTCACGCCGTTCCACCAGACGGAGCTGACGCTCGCGCAGATGCCGCTCGATCCGACGCTCAAGGCGCAGAACCTGACGATCAAGAACTACCCGTCGGGTCACATGATCTACCTGAACGACGCATCGCGGACCGCGTTGAAGGGCGATCTCGCCAACTTCTACGACGGCATCCTCGCGAACCGCACCGCGCTGCAGCGCGTGCTGAAGCTGCAGGCGCGCACGCAGCAGATGAAGCAGCAGAAACTGCAGCAGCAGGGGCAGTAAGCGGCGTGGGGCGGCGCGCGCCGCCCCGGATGGACGACAGCCCGATCGGCGCAGGCCGGTCGGGCTGTTTTTTGTGCAGCGAGCGCTGGGCCGGCGCGTCATGCGCCGGACGGGAAAAGGGTGTAACCGCGGAGGAAAGGGCGGCCTCGCCGCTTACGCCAGCACGAGCCGCACGCCGACCGCGACCAGGGTCGCGGCGAGCAGGTTGCGTAGCAGCCGCTCGGGCGCGCGCGCCGACAGCAGGCTGCCGAGCACGATGCCGGGCAGCGAACCGAGCAGCAGCGACAGCAGCATCGACCAGTCGACCGAGCCGAGCAGCCAGTGGCCCATGCCCGCGACCAGCGTGAGCGGCACCGCATGCGCGATGTCGGAACCGACGATGCGGGTCGTCGCGAGCAGCGGATACAGCAGCAGGAGCACGGTCACGCCGATCGCGCCGGCGCCGACCGACGTCATCGACACGAGCACGCCGAGCACGGCGCCCGTCAGCACGGTCGACCACAGCGTGCGCGCGGGGCTCGGCGCGAGCGGGTTGCGTGCGGCGAATGCCGTGAGCTGCGGGCGGAAGATCAACGCGAGCGACGTGAGCAGCAGCGCAACGCCGAGCACGAGCTGGATCATCCGCGCGGTGCCCGGCGTGTTCATTCCGTGCGTGTGCAACCACCACAGCGTGAGCGCCGCGGCCGGCACGCTGCCGGCCGCGAGCCGGCCCGTGATGCGCCAGTCGATCGAGCCTTTCAGGCCGTGGACGAGCGTACCGGTGGCCTTGGTCGCGGCCGCGTACAGCAGGTCGGTGCCGACCGCCGTCGCGGGGTGGACGCCGAACAGCAGCACGAGAATCGGCGTCATCAACGAACCGCCGCCGACGCCCGTCAGGCCGACGAGGATGCCGACGAACAGGCCGGACAGGGAGTACAGCAGATCGATATGGGGAAGCGACATCGGAAGCAGGCGGTTATGCGGCGTTCGGCGGCGGCGCGCGGCCGCGGCGCGCGCATCAAAGTCCGCCATTGTCGCAAAAGTGACGCGTCAACGTACGACTGGGTTAAAAATCGGCCGCGAGGGGGCACGCGGCGACGGCCGGCGGGCGTGAAACGAGCGTTTGAGCAGGGGCTGAGAGGCGTCGTCGGCCTGAAAAGGCAGGGCGAACCGGGCGTGTACGCCGCGCGTCCGGTGCGCACAAAAAAGGGCGCGATGCTGCACGCCCTGACTCGAGGCCGGTTCCCGTCCGGCTGCCGACGGTCAGTGCATCGCGGGTCCTGCGCCTTCGACCGAGCGTTGCGGCCGGATCCGCAGCGCGAAACCGATCAGCGCGGCCACGGTCGCAAACGCCGCGCCGAACGCGAATGCCGCGCGGTAGCCGGCGTTCAGCGCGTCGAGCGGCGCGGCTTGCGCCGTCGCGAGCGCGTCGGTGCGGGCGCCGGCGAGACTCGCGAGGACCGCGAGCCCGAGCGCGCCGCCCATCATGAACGCGGTGTTGACGATGCCCGACGCGAGCCCGGAATCGGCCGGGTCGACGTCGTTCATCGCGGCGAGCAGCACCGGATTGAACGCGACGCCCGCGCCGATGCCGAGCAGCGTCATGCCGGGCAGCACGTGCCACACGAAAGCGCCGTCGACCGGCGCGCGCGAGAACAGCGCGAGGCCGCACGCCGCGATCAGCAGGCCGGCGGCGATCGGGCCGCGGATCCCGAAACGCATCACGATGCGCGCCGACAGCCCGAGCGAGAATGCGGCCATGATCAGGTTCGCCGGCAGGAACGCGAGGCCGACCTGCAGCGGCCCGTAGCCGAGCACGCGCTGCATGTACAGCGCCGACAGGAAGAACCACGCGAACATCGCGGCTGCCCACAGCACGGCAATCGCGTTCGCGAGCGCGACGTTGCGTGCGGCGAACAGCGTGAGCGGCATCAACGGATGCGCGGCGCGCGACTCGATCGCGATGAACAGCACGAGCAGCACGACGGCCGCGCCGATCAGCGCGACGGTCTGCGTCGACAGCCAGCCGGCCTCGTTGCCGCCGACGATGCCGTAGACGGCCAGCATCAGCGACGCGGTCACGGTGATCGCGCCGGCGACGTCGAGCCGTGCGGTGCCCGCCGGCGCACGCGTGCGCGGCAGCAGCGCGACGCACATCGCGTAGACGGCGACGCCGATCGGCAGGTTGACGAGGAAGATCCAGTGCCACGACAGCGAGCTCGTCAGCAGCCCGCCGAGCAGGACGCCGATGCTGCCGCCGCCCGCACACACGAAGCCGTAGACGCCCATCGCGCGTGCGCGTTCGCCGGGTTCCGTGAAGAGGTTCATGATCAGCGACAGCGAGACGGCCGACACGACCGCGCCGCCGAACCCCTGCACCGCGCGCGCGGCGATCAGCATCGCCTGCGATTGCGCGAGGCCGCACGCGAGCGACGCGAGCGTGAACACGACGAGGCCCGCGAGGAACATGCGCCGCTGGCCGTACAGGTCGCCGAGCCGGCCGCCGAGCAGCAGGCAGCCGCCGAACGTCAGCAGGTATGCGTTGACGACCCATACGAGGGCCGTTTCGGTGAAGTGGAGATCGGTGCTGATCGACGGCAGCGCAACGTTTACGATCGTGCTGTCGAGCACGATCATCAGCACGCCGAGACAGAGCACGATCAGCGCGTACCAGCGCTTCTCGCCGTGAATCCCGTGGGTCATGGGCCTGCAGCCTTCCGATAGTTATTTGAAAGGATGCATTGTAGATGCCGGCGGCGCGGGCTTCCTGCCGGTTTGTGGCAGGAGCGTCGCGTAGTGGCGCGCGTGCTGCGGGATGAGCCGTTACGATCGAGCCGGCAGTTCGCAGCCGTCGGGGCCGCAGGCGGCCGCGTCGTCGCCGGCGGGTTCGACGATGCCGTCGCGCCACGCCTGATCGAGCGCCCGCGCGAACGCGTCGGCCGGCTGCGCGCCTGACACCGCGTAGCGGCCGCCGAACACGAACAGCGGCACGCCGCGCCCGCCGATTCGTGCGGCGCGCGCGATGTCGGCTTCGACTTCGTCGCGATACGCGTCGCTGCGGAGCACGGCTTCGACGGCCGAGCGCTCGAGTCCGGCTTCGACCGCAAGCTCGGTCAGCACGGCATGATCGAACAGCGAGCCGTGCTCGCAGAAATAGGCGCGGTAGAGCCGCTCGGTCAGTGCGTGCGCGCGGCCCGACGCTTGCGCGAGCTTCACGAGCCGGTGGCCGTCGAGCGTGTCGCCGACGAGCGTGCCGGGCAGGTCGTAGCGCAGCCCGACGCTCGCGGCCGCATCGGTCACCTGGCGCAGCATCTGGTTGACCTGCGCGGGCGCCATCCGGTATTTGCCGGCCAGCATCGCCTCGACCGGCTCGACGGGTTGGCCGGGCATCAGCCGGTACGCGCGCAGCGCGACGTCGACGCGGTCGGCGTGCGCGAACGCGGCCAGCGCCTCGTCGAAGCGGCGCTTGCCGATCCAGCACCACGGACAGATCAGGTCGGACCAGATTTCGACGGTCAGGGTCGGGCGGGCAGTCGGGGCGGGAGCGGTCGTCATGGGCGGTCCGGGCGGCAAAAAATGTAACCGAGACTATATCACTTTATGTTTCGACGCTTCGTCGCTCGCGGAACCGTGTGGCATGGTGCGAAAGGGCGCGCGCCCGCGTGTCGCGAAGCAGGGGCGTGGAACCGCCGGCCCGGTACCGACGCCGAGCTACCGCGATGGTGCCCGCCGCGTCGCGCTCACGCGTCGCCCTGCGTTTCCTTCAGGTGCTTGAGGTGCTTGTAGACCGTCGCGCGCCCCATCCCGAGCACGTTCGCGACGTAGTTCGCCGCGCTCTTGCCGCGGAACGCGCCTTCCGCGTACAGCGCCTCGACGAGCTCGCGCCGGTGCTCGCGCGTGAGCCCGTTCAGCCCGACCTGCCGCTCGCGCAGCCAGCCGTGCAGGAACGTGTTGATGCGCTCCTGCCAGTCGTCGCGGAACAACTCGTCGGGCTGCGCGACGACGCCCGCGCCCTTGATGAACAGATCGAGCGTCGCGCGCACTTCGTCGAACACCGCGATGTTGAAGTTGATGCACATCATCCCGGCCGGCCGGCCTTCGTCGTCGAACAGCACGTTGCTGACGCAGCGCATCCGCCGGCCGTCCCAGTTCAGCTTCTCGTACGGGCCGATCACGCGCTCGCGCGCCGAATGATCGATTTCCTCTAGCGCGGAATCGTCGCCGACCTCGCGCTTGGACAGGTTGTTCGCGAGATACAGCACGGTCTGGTCGTGCAGGTCGTGGATCACGACTTCCGCGTACGGGAAGAACAGTGCGGCGATGCCGTCGGCGATCGGCGCATAGCGGGTGAGCAGCAGGTCTTTGACGGGAGATTTCTTCTTGCGCATCGGTGTCGCGATCTCGGGTGGGCGGGAGCCGGGCAGCGTGTCGGGCCGGCGAGCCGGCGCACCGTCGGCCGGCATGCCCGTGCGCCCGCGCGCGGCCGCCGCGGCGGTTGCGCCATTGTATCGGCCCCGCGTGCGCATGCCGTTCATGCGCGCGTCAGATGCGTGTACAGCGCATGCGCGATCGCGATGTCCTCGAGCCCGAGGCCGATCGAGCGGAACAACGCATGACGCGTGCGCGACGGCGCCGCGCAGGTGCCGGCGACGAGCGCGGGCAGGTCGCCGACGATCCGGCCGGCATCCCAGCCGTGCTCGGCCGCCGCGATCTGCATCTCGCCGGCGCTCGCGGGCGTCGTGTGCCGGTAGTCGCAGTAGACGTCCATGTCCGGCAGCCACGCGGGCGGGATTTCGTGTGCGCGCGCGACGTTCGTGCTGATCGACGTGACGAGCGCGGGGCGCGTGAGCATCCCGTCGCCGAGCACGGGCGTGCCTGACGACGTGCACAGCATCACCACGTCCGCGTCGCGCACGCAGGCCTCGACGCTCGCCGCCGCGCGTGCGCGCGGGTCGAGCGCGGCGAGGGCCGCTTGCTGCGCCGCATCGCCGGCCAGCGCAGGCGAATACGCGCGGATCGTGTCCCAATCGCGCAGCGCCGCCGTGTGCCTGAGGTGAGCGAGGCCGACCGCGCCCGTGCCGACGATCGCGAGATGACGCGCGTCGCGCGGCGCGAGGCAGTCGACCGCGAGCGCCGTCGTGCCGGCCGTGCGCTCGACGGTCAAGAGCCCCGCGTCGCACCACATCAGCGGCTGGCCGGTCTGCATCGACATCAGCGCGGTCCATGCGGTGACGATCGGTCTCCCGTCGGGCTTGCCGCCCGTCACGATGTACGGCGACAGCTTCGCGCCGAATACCTGCGCATCGGCGAGCGCGCCGAGATACGTGATGAAGTCGCCGGCCTGATCGGGAAACAGCGTGAGCGTCTGCGGCGGCTGCACTGCGCGCGCCGCGGCGAGCGACGCGAACATGCGGCGCAGCGTGCCGAGCACGTCGAGCGACGGCAGCGCCGCGCGCACTGCGGCTTCGTCGACGATCAGCGGCGGGGTGGGGACGGTTTGCGTCATCGGACATCTCCGGTTCGGGCTGGACAGAAAGTCTCGAAAGACGGCGTCCGGCAGGGTTCGTGATGGACGAAAAGTCTAATATAGACAAACAAAATCGGGAGAATTTTTCTTTTCGAGACGCTGCGTCATTGCTGGATTCATGGAAAACATCATGGAATCAAAGGCGTTGGAAGCAGGCTACGAAATTTCGACGTCGAGAAATTGGGGCGACATTCTCGTATCCCCTATAGTCTATAGTAGACTTTAAGTCTATATTTGGCATGTGTGATCCGACACGTCGCCAGGCGGCTGCGTGCCTCGGATGCCGCGCTGGCGCCCGGTCGAGGGCGTCGCACGACCGATCTCCAGCCTCAATCCAGAACAGAAGGACCGTCATGAACCGGAAACTTTCCCTCTGCGCCGCTGCGGCGCTCGCGTGCGCGGCCGTCACGGCCCATGCGGAACAGGCCACGCTGCGCTTCGGGATCGAAGCTGCCTATCCGCCGTTCGAGAGCAAGACGCCGGCCGGTCAGTTGCAGGGTTTCGACGTCGACATCGGCAACGCGGTGTGCGCGAAGCTGAACATGAAATGCGTGTGGGTCGAGAATGCGTTCGACGGGCTGATCCCGGCGCTGCAGGCGCGCAAGTTCGACGCGATCAACTCGGCGATGAACATCACCGCGAAGCGCAAGCAAAGCATCGACTTCACACCGGCGATCTACGTGGTGCCGATCGTGATGGTGGCGAAGCACGGTTCGCCGCTGAAGCCCGACGTCGCGAGCCTGCGCGGCAAGCACGTCGGCGTGCTGCAGGGCTCGTCGCAGGAGGATTTCCTGAAGGCGCACTGGGCCGATGCGGGCGTGGCCGTCGTGTCGTACCCGGATCAGGATCAGATCTACGCCGATCTCGTCGCGGGGCGTCTCGATGCGGCCGTGCAGGAAGCGCAAACCGCGCAGGACGGGTTCCTCGACAAGCCGGCCGGTCGCGACTACCGGATCGTCGGCGAGCCGTTGAAGGATCCGGCGACGCTCGGCGAAGGCACCGGCTTCGGGATGCGCAAGAACGACAAGGCGCTGCAGGCGAAGATCGTCGGCGCGCTCGACGCGCTGAAGCAGGACGGCACGCTGAGCGCGCTGTCGCGGAAGTATTTCAAGCGCGACATCATCGCGAAGTGAGCGCCGCCGCGCGCCGGCCGCGGGGCTGGCGCACGGCGCCTCCCATCTCGACGCAGTGCGGGGAACCATGGATTTCGACGTCATCGTTCTGGGGGCCGGCATCGTCGGCGTGTCGTCGGCGTTGCATCTGCAGGATCGCGGCCTGCGCGTCGCGCTCGTCGACCGGCGCGCGCCCGGCGAGGAAACCAGCCACGGCAATGCGGGGCTGATCGAGCGCTCGTCGGTCGTGCCGTATGCGTTTCCGCGCCGGCTCGGCACGCTGCTGCGCTACGCGCGCAACCGTTCGGTCGATCTCTATTGGGACTACAAGGCGCTGCCCGAGTACGCCGGCTGGCTCGCGCGCTTCTGGCGCGAATCGTCGCCGCAGCGGCTCGCGGCCGCCGCGCGCGACCTGCTGCCGCTCGTCGCGGCGAGCGTCGTCGAGCACGATGCGCTGCTCGCGCGCACCGACGCGCAGCCGCTCGTGCACGACGGCGGATGGATCGAGGCGTTTCGTTCGCCCGCGCTGTTCGACGCGGAAGCGCGCGCCCAGCAGCGCGTGGCCGACGCGCACGGGCTGCGGATGACCGTGCTCGACGCGCGTGCGTTGCGCGCGCGCGAGCCCGGTATCGGCGACGCCTTCTGCGGCGCCTTTCACTGGCAGGACCCGAAGACGGTGTCGAGCCCGGGCGGGCTGACCAAGGCCTATGCGCGGTTGTTCGAGCGCGACGGCGGCACGTTCGTGCGCGGCGACGCGACGACGCTCGCGCAGGTGGATGACGGCTGGCAGATCGGGTCCGAGCACGGGCCGATCTCGGCGCGCTCGGCCGTGGTCGCGCTCGGGCCGTGGTCGGATCGGGTGTTCGCGCCGCTCGGCTACCGGATTCCGCTGCGCGCGAAGCGCGGCTATCACATGCATTACCTGCCGACCCGCACGCTGCTGAACGTGCCCGTGTGCGATACCGAGGAGGGCTTCGTCGTCGCGCCGATGGAGGGCGGCCGCCTGCGGCTCACGACCGGCGTCGAGATCGCGCCGCGCGACGCGCCGCCGACCGGCGTGCAACTCTCACGCGCCGAACCGCTGGCGCGCGACGCGTTCGGCATCGGCGAGCGGCTCGATCCGGAGCCCTGGCTCGGGATGCGGCCGTGCACGCCCGACATGCGTCCGGTGATCGGGCCCGCGCCGCGCCACCGCCATTTGTGGTTCGCGTTCGGCCACTGCCATCATGGGCTCACGCTCGGGCCCGCGACCGGCCGTCTGCTCGCCGAAATGATGACGGGCGCGCCGACCTATATCGATCCCCGTCCGTACCGGCCCGCACGCTTCGGTTGAACCCGCGGTGCGCAGATGCGGATTCGGCCACCGGCATGCGCCGGTGGCAACGCGTGTCGTTCACAGTTTTTCATTTTGCCGTCCGGATTGTCGAAATCCACGCAATCGGAAATGATCTGTGTAATCGATAGGAAAGAAAATCGCGCGATAAAAGAAAATCAGCAAATCGCGATTTATCAATGCATTTTCATATTGCTGAAATGCGTAATGGGCAGCCAGTTCCGACGGTATAGGCTCCATCGCGGCCGCGCGTTCAGGCGTTACGCGGAATGTACCGGAACACGTTACCGTAGGGCTCGCAAACGTTACGTTACATCCGCGCTCCGGAGGCCTTTTCATCAGACGATTGAGTCTCGGCAACCCACCAATTTCACCTGAAATCGATTTAAAAATCATTATTGCCGATAAGTAGGCAGACGAAACGGCCGATTTTTGGAATTGGCACGCTTCGTGCAGTCCGTCCCCATGCTTTGTCAACGTAGTGCCAACCGAGATGGGGAAAAACAAAGATGGGACAGAACTTCAAATTGACGGGTGTGGCGCTGTCGGTCGCGACGGTGTTCGGCGTACTGGCTTCGGGTTCCGCGATGGCGGAAGCCCTCGATGCGCTGCCGATCCCGCAAGTGATCGTCAATCCGCCGACGAACAGCGTGTCGGTCGGGCTGGCCGCGACGGGCACGTCGCCGCTGGGCTCGGTGACCCTGACGGCGGGCGGGTCCGGCGCGATCCAGACGTCGCTGGGGGAGCCGGGGCAAGTGCTGTCGGGCGCCGTGGGGGCGGTGACGGGCGCACTCGGCGGTGGCGGCGGCACGGTGCAGCCGCTCGCGCCGGTACAGGGCGTGGTGAATCAGGTAACGGGCGCGCTCGGTGGCGGCAACCCGGCGGGGGCGTTGACCGGTGCGCTGAATACGGCGACGGGGACGCTGAGCAATACGGCTGGCACGGTGACGGGGGCACTGGGTAATGTCGGTGGCGGCGCGAATCCGCTGGCGCCGGTTCAGGGCGTGGTGAATCAAGTGACGGGTGCGTTGAGCGGCGGCAACCCGGCCGGTGCATTGACGGGCGCGCTGAACACGGCGACGGGCACGCTGAGCAATGCGCTCGGTACGGCAACGGGCGCACTCGGTGGCGGTAACCCGACGGGTGCGCTGACCGGCGCCATCGGCACGGTGACGGGTGCACTGGGCGGGATCGGTGGCGGTGCGAATCCGCTGGCGCCGGTTCAAGGTGTGGTGAATCAGGTAACGGGCGCGCTCGGTGGTGGCAATCCGGCAGGTGCGCTGACCGGCGCCATCGGCACGGTGACGGGTGCGCTGGGCGGGATCGGCGGCGGTGCGAATCCGCTGGCGCCGGTTCAGGGCGTAGTGAATCAAGTGACGGGCGCGTTGAGCGGCGGCAACCCGGCGGGTGCGTTGACCGGTGCGCTGAACACGGCAACCGGCACGCTGAGCAATGCGCTCGGTACGGCAACGGGCGCACTGGGTGGGATCGGCGGCAGCGCGAACCCGCTGGCGCCGGTTCAGGGCGTCGTGAATCAAGTGACGGGCGCGCTGAACACGGCGACGGGCACGTTGAGCAGCGCGCTCGGTACGGCAACGGGCGCACTGGGCGGTATCGGTGGCGGCGCGAACCCGTTGGCGCCGGTGCAAGGTGTGGTGAATCAGGTAACGGGCGCACTCGGTGGCGGTAACCCGACGGGTGCGCTGACTGGCGCAGTGGGCACGGTCACCGGCGCACTGGGCAATCTCGGCGGTGGTTCGAATCCGCTGGCGCCGGTTCAGGGTGTCGTGAACGGGCTCACGGGCACGATCGGCGGCGGCGATCCGGCCGGCGCACTGACCGGTGTCGTTGGCACGGTCACGGGGGCACTGGGCAACCTTGGCAGCGGCTCGAATCCGCTCGCGCCGGTGCAGGGCGTGGTGAACGGTGTTACCGGCGCGCTTGGTGGCGCCAACCCGGCAGGCGCATTGACGGGCGCGCTGGGCACGGTGACGGGCGCACTGGGCGGCGTTGGCGGTGGCAACCCGGCGGGCGCTCTGACCGGCGCACTCGGCACGGTAACGGGCGCCTTGGGCGGCGTTGGCGGCGGCAATCCCGCAGGCGCATTGACCGGCGCGCTGGGCACGGTGACGGGCGCCTTGGGCGGCGTCGGCGGTGGCAATCCCGCAGGCGCATTGACCGGCGCGCTGGGCACGGTGACGGGCGCACTGGGCGGCGTTGGTGGTGGCAACCC